>NZ_FR889198.1:45347-87142 GCF_000432215.1 Anaerostipes sp. CAG:276 | reverse complement strand
AAAAATTCAGGTAATTCATATGGTTTTAATTTTGAAAAATACTCGATTGTTTGGTTTAATGCAGCGATCGTGTCCGCTTTCTGGAAAGACAGTTTCCCGTCCCCTCTCAAATGAAAATCAGAAATTTGTATAATTCTCATAATTCTTAAACCTCCTTAGGAATCGTTGATTCACATGAATTGGTGTGTTATAATAAATTAAAATTTTAATAAAACATTCCGGAATTTTATTTAAATTTAACTTTTCTTTACTTAAATTTTAATCCAGACCCGTTAAATTATCAAATTATTTAAATTATTTTCAATAAACTTTGGAATAATATACAGTTTCAATTAAAATATTTTGTAGATATTATATAAAGCTCAATTAAAATTTTAATAAGGAGGACCGCCATGGCCAATAAAAAGAGTGTGACGATGAAAGATATTGCAAAGGATACGGACATTTCCGTTTCTGCTGTTTCCATGATCTTAAACCGAAGATCTGATGTCTCCTTCTCCAAAGAAACGGTGGCAAAAGTACTGGAGTCCGCAAAACGTCTGGGATATGAGTTAAGCCATGAGAAAAAAGACACTGCTCTCAGATCCCCCTCTTCTGCACAGATCAAAAAAGTAATCGCTGTTTTTTGCCCCAATATCTTCAACTCTTATTATGCAACGATTGCCCAGTCCATCGAGCAGTCCGCTTATAAAAAAGGATATAAGACCCTAATCTTTACTACGTTTCGCGAAGTAAAGAAAGAACACGAACTGGTCATGGATGCCATCCATATGAACGTGGAAGGAATCATATTCACCATGATACCCAACGATCCGGGATTTGTCGAAAAGGTTGCAAAACAGTTTCCTATTGTCGTGATCGGTGACAAGACTTCTTCCATCAACATCGATATTATTGAAACAAACAACTATACTGCAGGGGTTCTGGTAGCTGAACACCTGCACAGTTTAGGGCATCGGCATATCGCTTTCCTGACAACGACGATCACTCCTGACGTATCCCTGGCCATGCGGTATCAGCGGCTGAAGGCCATTCAGAATACTTATGCAAAATTATGCGCGAATGAGCCTTATGACGTCATCGTAAGAGAACAAAAGGTTGATTCTCAATATGAACGAAATCATTTGTCACTGGAATACGATGTGGGATATCAGCTGTGTATGGACTGCCTGGAAGACCGGGGCCTGTCCGGTATCACTGCTTTTGTCGGGAATAACGATATGGTTGCCTATGGTATCATGGATGCGGTTTTAAAGAAAGGATATAAGATTCCAAGAGATTTCAGCGTGTGCAGCTTTGACAATGATTTTCCTTCCGGTCTGCTTCCGGTCTCACTGACCACAGTGGAACATTATATGGAGGAGAAAGGACGGAAGGCTTTTGACACGATTTATCAAAAAATCCAGTGGAATGAAACTCCGGAGCAAAAAAGCCAATACTTTATCCGAATCGAGTACAAGCCTTATCTCATTGTCAGAGATTCGACCAACCGCGCAAGGCAGCAGAAGAGATAAACATAATAGAACGAACTTTCCCATAGTATCAGAAAAAACCGGAGTGCACATGCGCTCCGGTTTTATATGTAAGATCAATAATCAAATATTAGTTGTTGATCAGTTTGTCTTCATCAGACCAGCTGTATAAGCTTCTGATCTCTTCCCCGACAACTTCTGCCGGATGTTCGGAAGCTAACTTTCTCATAGCCTTGAAGTGAACCTGGCTTCCTGCTTCGGACATATCTACTAAGAAGTCTTTTGCGAAAGTTCCGTCCTGGATATCGGAAAGGATCTTCTTCATCGCTTTCTTTGTATCTTCTGTGATGATCTTCGGTCCTGTGATGTAGTCACCGTATTCTGCAGTGTTGGAGATAGAGTATCTCATTCCTGAGAATCCTGACTGGTAGATCAAATCTACGATCAGTTTCATCTCATGGATACACTCAAAGTATGCGTTTCTCGGATCATATCCTGCTTCTACTAATGTCTCGAAGCCGGCCTGCATCAGTGCACAAACACCGCCGCAGAGCACTGCCTGTTCTCCGAAGAGGTCTGTTTCTGTCTCTGTTCTGAAAGTAGTCTCAAGAACACCTGCTCTTGCTCCGCCGATCGCCAGTGCATATGCCAAAGCCATATCTAATGCTTTTCCTGTAGCATCCTGCTCTACAGCTACTAAACAAGGAACACCTTTTCCTTCTTCGTATTCGCTTCTTACAGTATGTCCAGGTCCTTTAGGCGCGATCATTGTTACGTCTACGTCTTTAGGAGGCACGATACATCCAAAATGAATGTTGAAGCCATGAGCGAACATGAGCATATTTCCTGCTTCTAAGTTCGGCTCGATATCATTTTTGTACATTGTAGCCTGCTTTTCATCGTTGATCAGAATCATGATGATGTCTGCTTTTTTTGCAGCCTCAGCAGCTGTATATACTTCAAATCCCTGTTCTTCTGCTCTCTTCCAGGATTTGCTTCCTTCATATAATCCGATGATAACATTGCATCCGGACTCTTTTGCGTTAAGGGCATGTGCATGTCCCTGACTTCCGTAACCGATCACCGCGATGGTCTTTCCGTCTAAAAGTGATAAGTTACAGTCTTCTTGATAATAAATCTTTGCCATTTTACATTCCTCCATTTTCTAGGCTTTATAAGTAAGGGGTATTCCCATACCTTTTAATTAAATGTGTGCCTATTTGACAAGTCTCGGCACGGATTCCCCGCGAGAAAGCCCGGTGAGTCCGGTTCTCACAAGTTCCAGAATATCAAAGCCTTCCAGAAGATTTATGAAAGCTTCAATTTTATTTACATTTCCGGTAAGCTCGATCATCAGTGAATCTTTTGACACGTCCACAACTTTGGCTCTGAAAATGTCGGCGATCGTGATGATCTCCTGCTTTTCAGACTTTCCTGTGCGGATTTTGACTAAGATAAGTTCTCTGCAGACAGAGGTCGGGTTTTCCAGTTCCACAAGCGTTATGACATCTTCAAGCTTGATCAGCTGATTCTTGATCTGTGCCAGAATGGTATCATCCCCGCTGACCGCGATCGTCATTCGTGAATACTTCTCATCCTGTGTCTTACAGGCTGTAATACTGTCAATATTATAGCCTCTGCGGCTGAACAGTCCGGATATACGGCTTAGTACCCCCGGATTGTTTTCCGCCACGATAGATAGTACGATCTGTTTCATAGACGACTTCATCCTCCTAACAATTCTATCAATTCTAATATTCAGTGTCAAGAAATCACTGAAAAACTATTCTTCTGCGTTTCCCTGACTTGTATTTTCTGGTTTCGCAGCCGTTGTGGCATGGGTAGTAGCCTGGGTCTGCTTTTCTGTTGTAGCTTGTGTAGCCGCTGTCGTAGCCGGTCTTTTGGTCGATGTGGAAGCCGGCCTGCTTGTGCCGCTCGTAGACGAAGTGGAGTAGCCGCTTCCCGCAGATCCTCCTGAGTTATTATATCCCGTATTTCCGGACGAGGTACTTCCGGATGAAGTATTCGATACCCCCGAATATCCGAAGGTCTCCACACCGCTCAATCCGCCGTACTCCTTGGCAAAGGCCTCGTCAGATCCGTCTCCCGCCTTTCCGTCTCCGAAGATAAAGTAGTTCATGGCAGCTTTGTTTGCATTGAAATTTATGAAGAAGACAAACATGTTATGCTGTGCCCTTCCCATCTTATAGGAACCTTCGATCGGTATTCTCATCTGGTCGATATCTGTCGTGCCCATCTTGATCACAGATGCCGCCAGACCTTTGATGTAGTCAGCATCCATGTCGGTGGAAACATCGCTTAATACCTTCAAAGCAATATCCAGAATCTTTGTGAGACTCTGGCCTTTGACTTTATCAAAGGTAGCCTGCATAACTGCCCTCTGGCGGCCGGTACGGCCGAAATCCCCATCTCCGTATTTCTTAGATACCACATAGCGTATCCTGGAATAGCCGAGAGCCTGGTTTCCGTTCAGGGTATGTTTTCCTGCTTTTACATTGCGGTATTTTTTCTTGGAAATATAATTGGTCGTATTCAGGTACTGTGCCTCTTTTTCTTCGAGGTCGATCTCGATACCGCCCACTTCATTGATTACTTTTTCAAAAGTGTCGAAATCTACGACACAGTATTTATCGATCTTGATTCCAAAGTTCTTCGCAATGGTCTGATAAAGCAGCTCCACTCCTCCATATGCATATGCAGAATTCAGCTTATCCCTTCCGTGTCCAGGGATCTCTACATAGATATCTCTCATAATGGAAGTAAGCTTCAGTTCTTTTGTCTTAAAATTAATCGTTGCGATCATCGAAGAATCGGACCGCCCGGCCGCTTCTTCGTCGGATCTCCGGTCAGAACCGACCAGCAGGATATTCACAACATCCTCATCAAACTTCACATCACCTACATCTACACTTCCTAAATCACCGGTCTTATTGATGGCAGCTTCAAGCCTGGCATCATAATATCCAAGAACTCCTCCCGCCGCAACGGATATTACTAAAAATATGCCCAAAATGATTTTATATGTCTTCAGCGTCATGCTACTCCTCCTGAATTGCTATTTATTAGTCTACAATTATAGCACATTATATCAGAAAACAACAGACAGTTTCTTAATTAAACCTGAAGATTTTACAATGTTTGTGCCGTTTCGACTTTATGTAAGCGTGAAAAACTATCTCTTATAGCTTCCGGGGGAACTCTCTGAAGCATCCTCTGAATCCGGTTTTGCAGGATAGCCGTAAGTCTCTATATTCTGATATCCGCCGAATTTGGATGCGAAATCCTCTTCTTTTCCTTTGCTGAAGATAAAATGCTCCATCGCCGCCTTATTTGCATCAAAATTAATGAAGAAGACAAACATGCCGCTCTGTGCCCGGCCCTGCATGTAAGTGCCCTCGATCGGAATCCTCATCTGCTGGACCTTCGGAACTCCGAACTGAACCACAGAAGTCACAAGGCCTTTGATATAACTTGCATTCATATCGGTGGACACGTCGTCCAGTGCATTAAACCCGATATCCAGAATCTTCATCGGATTCTGCCTGATGATCTTTTTATAAGTGGCTTCCAGGACCGCTCTCTGACGGCCGGTACGGCCGAATTCGCCGTCTCCGTACCTGCTGTTTGACACATAACGGATTCTGGAATAACCGAGAGCCTGGTTCCCGTTCAGGATATGCTTTCCTGCTTTTACATTGCGGTATTTCTTCTTGGAAATGTAATTGGTCGTATTCAGATAGTCTGCCTCTTTCTCTTCCAGATCAATCTCGATGCCTCCCACCTCATTGATCACTTTCTCAAAGGTTGAAAAGTCTACGACACAGTATTTGTCGATCTTTATATCAAAATTTTGGGCAATGGTTTTGTAGAGCAGATCCACTCCGCCGAAAGAATATGCTGAATTCAGCTTGTTTCTTCCGTGTCCCGGAATATCCACATACATATCCCTCATCAGGGAAGTAAGCTTTAATTCTTTTGTCTTCATATTGATGGTGGCAATCATAGATGAATCTGATCTTCCCGCCTCAGTCTCATCGGATCTGCGGTCAGAGCCGACCAGCAGGATATTAACTACATCATTATCAAATTTAACGTCGTCTCCCACATCTACTTTGCTTAAGTTTCCCTTCGGCGTCACCGAAGCCTCTAATTTCGCATCATAGTATCCAAGAACTCCTCCTATGGAAAGAGCAATTACAAGGAAGACAGCCATAACAATTTTAAATTTCTTTCCCATTTCCTTATCCTCCAAACGTATGTCTGTAATTTTATCTATTGTAACAGAAAACTAAACCAGAAATGTTAAGAAAATCTAAAGCTTTTCATACGAATCCCAGTAAGAACGGTTCATCGTGAGTTTCAGAATAAGGCTTTTGGGAAATTTTTTATAGTTTCTGCCCAGTTTATAGCCTATGAATTTACACGCCGTATCCGCCATAAATTTAGGAATCTTAAAGAATCTTCCGGTAAACAGCAGATGTTTCAGCATGTGAAGGACCATCTTCATCCCCTCCGATTCAGAGGAGACTTCAAGAAACAGCCCTCCGTAGGATACCTGTGAGACTGCCAGATCAAAATTCCTGTGAAGCTGCTCAAAACAGCGGTAGTTATGCCAGTGCCATACAGCGGCATCTGCCTGGTATGCAATGGCTTTATCTGCCCCGATCAGCCTGGAAGCCATAATCATGTCCTCATTAAAGATTGTTTTGTGAATGAATCCGCCCATGGCTTCATAATCTTTTTTTCTGTATGCACTACACACATTGGAGCAGAAAAATGTCTTGATCCCAAGCTTTGGCAGATCGGCTTTTGTCTTTATGGAACTCTCCGGAGGATAGTTAAAAATCCTCGTATAATACTCCAGATAATTGTCCTCCGGGTCCGCCATCTGACGTCCATAAGCGGCTCCCACACGTGGGTCCTCAAAAGCCTTCAGCAGATTTTCCACCATATATTTGTCTCCGGGCACCGCGTCATCGGTCATAAACGCAATGATCTCCGCATCTGAAAGGGAAGCTCCGTAATCCCTCGTGGCTCCGTGATCAAACTCTTCTTTTTTTATATGCTTCACTACTACATTCGGGTACTGCTCTGTAAGATGATCCGGAAAGTATTTCTCCTCCGTATTGATCAGAAAAATCGTACCGAATGGAACCGTCTGTCTGGACAGGCGCCGGAGAGATTCAAAAAGCTTCTCCCCTGGTTTATAAGTTGGAATCACAAGATCAATTGTCATCTCTTCTCTCCTTTTTCTCAGCGCCGGATTTTAGAACCCTTTGTATCCCGTTTCGCAAGCTTCAGTTTATTGAAATCCAGACGTTTTCCTTTGTAGTCCATGGATGTAATGCCGTCAGCCTCCATGAGATAAGTATGAAGCAGTATGTCATCCTTATTCAGTTTAATGCCTCTTACACCTACTGCTCCTTTTTTCTTTTCCGGAACTTCTTCCAGTGAAAACCGCAGGAAAACACCCTCCTTAGTTTCTAATATTACCATATCCGGTTTTATCAGGCCACCTTCTGTTTTCAGTGGCTTTACCGAGAGGAGTGCGTCTCCGTCCGACAGTTTTGTTGCTGATACTGTTCTCTTTGTCACCTGAAATTCTGTTCCCGAAACAATCTTTAACATTCCCTGTTCCGTGGCAAAGAAAAGGCTGTCATGTGTCATTGCCTCTGCTGCCAGGACTGCGATGATTGCCTCGTCAGAGCTGTCATAGTTGCCCAGATTATCGATCGGTGTACCCTTATCTTTATATTTTCCCGCCGGTATATCCAGCACTTTGATCTGATGCATAACGCCGGTGTCCGTAAAAATACAGATCTTATCTGTGTTCATACAAGGGACAATATATTTATAATCCCTGGATGCATTCTCCTGGTTTCTCTGGTAAGTAGCCTTGTCGAAGGTCTTTGCATAGCCAAACCGGTCCATGACAAAATAAACCTGCTCCTCCTTCAGCGGTTCTTCTTCAAAAACTGCCTCGGCTCCGTCCTCTACCACCGTTCTTCTCTCTCGCTGATATTCTTTTTTAATCTTCATAAGATCCTGTTTCATAACACGCTGCATGGATGCCGGATTGTGAAGGATATCTTCATATTCAGCTATTTTGGCAACGATCTCTTCATATTCTTCTCTGAGAGCCAGGATTTCTAATCCGATCAGCTTTCCGAGGCGCAGGTCCAGGATCGCTTCTGCCTGTTTCTCTGTGAAAGACAGCTTGCAGGCTTCGATCATGGATTCAGATGATTTGAATCTGATATTCCCCACTTCGCCTTTGGTAAGACACGCTTTCGCCTCTTTTAAATTTTTGCTCCCCCTCAGTATCTCAATGATCAGATCGATCATATCGCAGGCCTTGATCAGACCTTCTTTGACTTCCCGCTGGTCATAGAGCTTAGACAGCAGGGTTTGATACTTTCTCTTTACAAGTCCGTAATGAAATTCTGTGTGGTGCGCTATGATATCCCGAAGGCTCAGCGTCTCCGGACGGCCGTCAACGATGGCCAGCATATTTACGCCGAAGGTATCCTCAAGCTTTGTTTTCTTATACAAAAGATTCTTCAGGCGTTCGATGTCTGTCCCTTTCTTCAGTTCCAGGACAATACGGATTCCCTCCTTGGAGGATTCGTTGGAAATATCAGCGATATCCGTCGTTTTCTTAGATTCCACGAGGTTTACCACATCAGAAAGAAATTTCCCGATATTGGCGCCGATCATCGTATATGGAATCTCTGTGATAACCAGCTTATCCTTTTCCCCGCGCTTCTTTCCAGGCTCAAAGACCACCTTTCCCCGGAGTTTCAGTTTTCCGCTGCCTTCGGTATAAATTGTTTTTATATCCTTTTTGTTGACCACCAGGCCTCCCGTAGGAAAATCCGGTCCCTGGATATAGGTAAGCAGATCTTCATTGGCAACTGATTCGTCTTCCAAATACGCGATCATGGCATCGACCACTTCCCCCAGATTATGGGGCGGAATGCTGGTAGTCATACCGACGGCAATTCCCTCGGCACCGTTGATCAGAAGGTTCGGTACTCTGACCGGAAGCACTTCCGGTTCTTTCTCCGTCTCATCGAAATTGGATATAAAATCCACTACATTTTTATCCAGATCCGCAAGATAGACCTCCTGAGTAAATTTTTTAAGCCTTGCCTCCGTGTAACGCATGGCCGCGGCTCCGTCACCTTCGATGGAACCAAAATTTCCATGTCCGTCCACTAAAGGCATACCCTTTTTAAATTCCTGTTCCATGACCACCAGAGACTCATAGATAGAGCTGTCACCGTGAGGGTGATATTTACCCATCGTGTCTCCAACGATTCTCGCAGATTTTCTGTGCGGCCTGTCATGCCTCAGATTAAGCTCGTCCATGGCATACAGGACGCGCCGCTGTACGGGCTTTAAACCGTCCCGAATGTCGGGAAGGGCACGCGCACAAATAACGCTCATGGCATAGTCGATATACGACTTCTGCATAACCTCAGAAAATTCTGCCCTAATGATATGTTCTGCCATCTCTCTCCCTTTCTATATATCCAACATCGCATCCTCTGCGTTATCATAAATAAACTGCCTTCTCGGCGGAACCTCACTGCCCATCAGCATAGAGGTTACATCGGATGCCATTCTGGCATCTTCGATCTCTATCTGCTTTAATGTCCTCGTCTCCGGGTCCAGCGTCGTCTCCCAAAGCTGGCTGGCGTCCATCTCTCCAAGTCCTTTGTACCGCTGGAGAGTAAACGGACCCTTATGGGCAGCCTTATATTTCTCCAGCGCAGTATCATCGAACAAATAAGTTTCTTTCCCCTTCTTAGGAATTGCCTTATATAGAGGAGGCGTTGCCAGATAGACGTGTCCATGGGTAATCAGCTCCGGCATAAACCGGTAGAAAAATGTCAGCAGCAAGGTGGCAATATGTGCCCCGTCCACATCGGCATCGGTCATAATCACAATTTTTTGATACCTCAGTTTCTCAATGTCAAAATCATTTCCGTAGCCTTCTGAAAATCCGCATCCAAAAGTATTAATCATCGTTTTAATCTCTGCATTCGCCAGGACCTTGTCCATGGTAGCCTTCTCGACATTCAGGATCTTTCCCCTGATTGGCAGTATCGCCTGAGTCCGGCGGTTTCTGGCAGTTTTAGCAGATCCTCCTGCCGAATCTCCCTCGACGATAAAAATTTCACACTCTTCCGGCTTCCGGCTTTCGCAGTTGGACAGCTTTCCGTTACTGTCAATGGAGAGTTTCTGTCTCACAAGAAGGTTTGTCTTCGCTTTTTCTTCAGCCTTTCGGATCTTTGCGGATTTCTCCGCACAGGCAAGGACTTTTTTTAAGGTATCCAGGTTTTTATCAAAAAATAATACCGTCTCATCCCCGGTAATTTCACCGACCACTTTATTAGCATCAGGGTTGTCCAATTTTGTCTTCGTCTGCCCTTCAAACCTTGGTTCCGGATGTTTTACGGAAATGATGGCGGTCATGCCGTTTCTCACATCTGCCCCTGTAAAGTTTGTGTCTTTTTCCTTTAATATACCCAGTTCCCTGGCATACTGGTTCATCACTGCTGTAAATTTGGACTTAAATCCTGTGATATGGGTACCGCCCTCCGTGGTATAAATGTTATTGCAGAAGCCTAAAATATTCTCTCCGAAATCTTCCGTATACTGGAAGGCGATCTCCGCTTCGATTCCGTTGATCTCCCTCTTATAATAGACTGGATCATGCAGTACATGTTTGCCGTCATTCAGTTTCTTTACATAGGCACAGATTCCCTCAGGCTCGTGATATAAGACTTCCGTCTCTTCTCCTGAACGTTCATTTATATAATGGATCTTTAATTCCGGATTCAGATAAGCCGTCTCATGGAGACGGTTGCGGATCATAGCGGCTTTAAAATAGGTCTTGTCAAAAATCTCCGGATCAGGAAGAAACCGGATCTTTGTTCCGGTCTCCGACTTTCTGCAGCTTCCGATCACCCTCAGCGGTTCTGTAACCTTCCCTCTTTCAAAACATTCTTCATAAATGTTTCCGTCCTGTTTAACCGTCACTTTAAGCCATGTAGAGAGGGCGTTGACCACAGATGCCCCCACACCGTGCAGTCCTCCCGAAATTTTATATCCCCCGTCTCCGAATTTCCCTCCGGCATGCAGCATGGTAAACACCATCTCAACCGCTGAAAGACCAGTCTGTTCATTGATTCCGACAGGAATGCCCCTGCCATTGTCTTCGATCACTGCTGTCCCGTCGTCTTTTAATGTTACCGTAATTTCATCGCAGTGTCCCGCAAGAAATTCATCCACCGAGTTATCTACGATCTCATAGATCAAATGGTTAAGCCCCTTTGTCGAAACACTTCCTATATACATTCCGGGCCGCTTCCTGACTGCCTCCAGCCCTTCCAGTACGGAAATACTGTTTGCGTCATAGTTTTGACTGCTCATTTTCTATATTCTCCTCCCAATATGATCAGGACTATCCTGCAGCCCTGTCATAGAAACGTCTTCTTTTATACAATCTAAAATATTATATACATTTTGAACAAGAACTTCAAGTAGATATCCTGCAGCAGTCATAGTGTGCAGTATTCTATCGCTTTTCATGCAAAAGGCTGTTATGCTTAGTCCGCATAACAGCCCTGATTACAATTCTTTTCCTGATAAATAGTCTATGAACTCCTGCTCCGGCATCGGACGTCCGTACAGATATCCCTGGGCATGACGGCATCCCAGCTTCTTAAGCATCTGTGCCTGTTCCCTTGTCTCCACCCCCTCTGCGATGACTTGAAGTTCAAGGGCATCTGCCAGTCTTATTACAAACTCCACGACTTTCTGACGCCGCCGGTTATTTTCAGTCTGCCGCAGAAATTTCAAATAAGACAGGCTATACCGGCATACACAGGCGAAAGATTATGTCTGAACTGCGCAGACTGATCGAGGAACTCCGGTCATGAAAATGTTATGGGAAACATTCTGTTCTTCGATTCTATTCGGCATTTATTGACACATTTCCTTCTAACCTTTATAATGAGACGAGTATTCATTATAAACAAACAGGATTGGGGAAATGAATTATGAAGAAAAATACGAAATTGATGACCTTGGTTATAGCAGCCTTATTGGCGGCAACTCTGCTGACCGGATGCGGCACAAAAAAAGCTCCGGATGCAGATAAATCCATGGATGCTTTTTATCAGCTGATCGTATGCCATAAAGCAGATGCCATGACAGATCTGGGCATTGACTCTGCAGAAGTCAGTGATACCCTGAACGTATACAAAGAGTCTACGATTTCATCACTGAAAGACAGTTTCAAATCTGCGGGCATCACACTGACAACAAAAGACGCTGAAAATATTTATGATGCACTCTCCCAGGCTTTGTCCAGTCTTGATTATGAAGTATCCGTAAAAAAACAGGAAAAGAAAGAGGCTGTTGTTACTGTAAAATCACAGTATATTGATTACTTATCTGTATTCAAGGACGCCAAGAAAAAAACAGTAGACGCGTTAAAGCCTCAGCACATCGAGACGAAAGAAGATGCTCAGAAACTTTTGATCAAAAACGTGGCAAAAGGTTTTAAAAGTATGAAACCCTCTTCCGACATGAAGACAAAGACGTTTACACTGACTAAACAGAATATCAAAAGCGGTGAAGACACAGTTACCCTGTACTTCCCGAAAGATTCCAAACAGCTTGGATCTGATCTGATCAATCTCGTCACAGGGAGATAAGGGATTTTCAAAAGTTTATCTGCCGCCGCCGCAAAAATTTCACCCCGGATATCAGAAAACTCTGACATCCGGGGTATTTTTTTGTCGGACATTTCTACGCTTATTCTTTATTTTTTTTAATACAAAACCTGCCAGCATACAAAAGCAGATGCCGGTCAGAGCACCCGAACTGTCGATCATGACATCTTTTATCTGACAACTTCTTCCCGGCACAAAATACTGGTGCAGTTCATCTGTCACGGCATAGAAAGAACAAAACGCTAATGCCGCACCCAGAAGATGAGCCTTTTTCTTTACATCAATCCCCAAGGCCCGGCACACAAGCACTCCGAGCAGTGCATATTCCAGGAAGTGGGCTGTCTTCCTCACATAGTGGTCCATGACAGACAGCATATCATAAAGGCTGTTTCCGAATCCTCCCGCTTCTGCCGGGGATATCCCGACCAGTTTCGAAATCCACTGGGTAACTCCCATACTCATCTGCTCTGACGCATCTGCCGTCTTCGCAGAAAATAAAAAAATCACCGCCATCATCAAAATGACCATTGTCCAGGATATCACGCGATTTCTTTTTATCTTCATATATCTGTCCCTGTTTAAATTTGTTTTCTGACAATACTATATTCATCATTTAATTGAAAATACGGACAGCTATAATTTGAATATGTCATAAACCGCATCAGTTCATCTTCGTCAAGGTTTACATCACATACATAGGAACCGCACATTTCGTCATACACATAATTTATACAAGACTCACAGTTGCTTTTCTGTTTTCCCGCCATAAAATCCCTCCTATCCTAATCTAAATCCGTATTCGTAGTTTCTGTCTTTATTATACTGTATAATCCGGACTTTTTGCAAACATACTAAGAAAACTAAAAAGAAAGGAGTGATCGCAATGCACGAATCCAACTGCCACAGGCATAAACAGCAGGAACCAAAAGAGGCAAAAAAAGAACGTCCGCACATCGTGGAACCTCTGCCCGAGTCTGAACGTCCGAGAAAAGACGGTCCCGGAGGAGATTAAACAACCCATGCATAATATTTCTAAGACTGGGAAGATTATTAATAGAAAAGGAGGTTGCTATGGGAAGTAAAACATTAGATTATATAGCACTGACAATTACAATTATAGGTGCGGTCAACTGGGGCCTGATTGGCTTCTTCCGGTTTGATTTAGTAGCTTTTCTCTTCGGCAGCATGACGATGCTCTCAAGGATCGTCTATGATCTGGTCGGCATCTGCGGACTTTATCTTTTAACCTTTTACGGCCGCTGTGGAAGAGATCTCTAATACCAATGATCCTCATATTCGTTTGATAAAAGACTGCTGCAAAACCCGGGATTCTGTTATTTTTGACAGAATCATTGATGTACGTTTTGCAGCAGTCTCTTTAATTGGAATTCACCTGTATAGCCGGCCGAAAGTCAAACAGACGGTAAGGACTGATTCTCATGACTCCCGCCAGCTTTTCGATTTCCTCCAGTGTGGGACTTACCAGTCCTCTTTCAATATCATAGATATGCATATGGCTGATGCCCGTATATTTTTCAAGGTTCCTCAAACTGTAACCCTGTTCTTCCCTGATTTCCCATAAAAAAATTCTCATATTTAAAATACCTCGTTTGGTTTGTATATTGATCTGCTTTCGTATTTCTATTAGAAAATTTTTCTGCCTTTGCGGTATTATTTTTTTAAAAACGTTACTTTTGTAATATTATTTTTGTTCTCCAGCTGCATACCCGGGATGCTCCGCACATAAGAGCTGAACCGATTGTATCCAAAATCCTGTACTTTAAAGTTCTCATATTCTGCATATATTTTGTTTGCAAGATCAGACAGATCAAGTCCCTTTTTTCCTGTGTTTTTCACCAATGCCGTTACATAGTGGTCCAGCTGTTCTTTCATGTCAATATCTTCTCTCAGAGAAACAGTGACAATATTGCCATCCTTAATCAGTCTGAAATGATCGAATTCTTCCAGAAATTTAGAGAGCAGACTGTATCCGTAGCTCCTCACGTCAAAGTCCGGATATCTCTTTAACAGCCTTGTCCCGATCTCTCCCAGCGTCGTCTCTTTATCGCTGTTCTGATTGTCTGTGATGATAGAATGGATCGCTGCCTCGATATCCCTGCGGCCAATCGGCTTGCTTTCCTTTTCCTCTTTGTCCTCGATCAGGAGTTCCAGGTTTGTAAAAACATCACATGCTTTACGGAAAGCCGGGGGAGTCTTCCCCTCACCCATACCGATCACAGTAAGCCCTGTCTCTCTGATCCTGCTGGCAAGCCTCGTAAAATCACTGTCACTGGAGACGATACAAAAGCCGTCCACCCGGTTGGCGTAAAGGATATCCATGGCATCGATGATCATTGCAGAATCTGTCGCATTTTTCCCCTGTGTATAAGAAAACTGCTGGATGGGTGTGATGGAATTGGCCAGCAGCTCCTCTTTCCAGCTGGCATGAAGCGTACTTGTCCAGTCACCGTAGATTCTCTTGTATGTAATATTGCCGTACTGTGACAGCTCGTCCAAAATCGGCTTGATATATTTTGCTGATATGTTGTCAGCGTCAATTAAAAGTGCAAATCTTTTTTCCTTATTTTCCATACTTATATTTGTTTCTCCCTTTTTAGTAGTACCGTTTTATATACTGCAGTGCCATATAATCCATGATCCGGATCGTGAGCAGTTTCCCCCGTTTCATGATCGTTTCCACATTCTGCCGGCTTTTCTTTGCAGTCACCGCAATGCTGCTGGAAACATTTTTAAGAATGACGGCTTCTTCTCCTTCCTTTTTTTCGCCTGTAATGAAGATCGGTTCCTGGACATAAACGTTTTTCTTCCAGGAGATCGTCTGTTCCGGCACTTTTGCGATCTTATCCACCATCTGTTTCGCAGGTCCGAAATTTTCCTTCAGTGTCAGCAGCCTGAGGCCATGATTTTCAAATCGTATCCATGTCCTGTTCTCAACAAACGGGTACAGGATCTCTGCGATCAGCTGGAGACGGTTCTGGATCGAATTCTGTGCACTCAGCATGTCCTTGGAAACATTCAGAAGATAGTTTGCCATACCGTCTTCTCTTGAAGAATGGATCCGCAGCCTCTGTGTCTTCTTCTTTGACACAGTCTTTAAAGCCTCTTCCGCCCGGTCATAGGCCGTTCCCTGCTGCTGGGCAGAGGTCCCATCCTCCATACGCACTGTCCACTCGCCGATCCCGATCCCTCCGGTGACGGCGACCGGATAACACATGATCTCGAAAAGCCGGAAATAGGAGGCTGCGGACAGTGAAGATGTAAACAGACCCTGAAGTTCATCATGCCTTCCGAAGATTACCGGAAATATCATGCTGTCCACAAAAAGGCTGTTCAGCTGCTCTGCCACTTTGGTCAGATAAATCTGAAGATTCTGCTCCTCTTCGGGCTCATACCTCATTCTCTTTTTTATATGTATCATCAACGCTGAATATTCATCCAATTTATAACTCCCATCATTTTACATGCAAACAAATTTGTTTGCATTTATTATAACATAATAAATCTGTTTAAACTAGAAAATTTTCTTGCATTTCCAATGAAATCCTTACCAAAAATCAGACAGCAATCAATATATCTCATTTTTTTCAGAAATACTAATACAAATATGAAAAGGAGAACTGCTTATGAAACTATTTACCGCCGTATATCATGAACCGGGAATCTTTGATTATCCCCTCGGCCGGAAATTAAAAAAAGATTTTGCGGATCTGCCCTGGCATGAGATCAAAAGCCATAACCGGATCGAAGAGATGACCCAAAGGCCCAACAGCGATTTTCCAAAAATGAAACGTTTTCTGATTATCGGCACAAGAAAGACTCACCGATATACAGAAAACCATAAGATATCCGATTATCTGGTTCCGTTCACTTCGTCCGGATGTACTGCCATGTGCCTTTATTGTTATTTGGTATGCAATTACAATAAATGCGCCTATTTAAGGCTTTTCGTAAATCGGGAAGACATGATGGAACGGCTGATAAAGAATTCAAAAAAAGGAGCTGTACCCCAGACTTTTGAGATAGGCTCCAACAGTGATCTTGTTTTAGAAAATATGATAACAAACAATCTGGAATGGGTCATCCCTGCTTTCGCCCGTGAGGGGAGAGGACAGATTACATTTCCCACCAAATTTGCGTCTGTAAAACCTTTGCTCGGCCTTGACCATCAGGGAAAGAGCATTTTTCGAATGAGCGTCAATCCTCAGGAAATCATAGACCATATCGAACTTGGGACCTCCCCGCTTCATCAGAGAATCCAGGCAGTCAACGACATGTGTGAGGCCGGTTATCCCGTAGGAATACTGATCGCTCCCATCATCCTGAATGATGGCTGGAAAGAAAAATACATGAATTTGATCGATCAGCTGGCCGACGGTCTTACCGAAAAGGCCAAGAAGTCAATGACAATAGAGATGATTTTTATGACTTACAGCTTTGTGCAGAATGCTATTAACAAAGAGGCATTTCCGGAGGCTCCTGACCTCTACGACAATCAGTCTATGTCCGGAGGCGGAAGAGGAAAATACCGCTACCGGAAGGAACTGCGGCTGGAGGCAGAGCCGGTGCTGACAGACTATGTGAGGCTGCGCCTTCCGGAAGCAAGACTGGTCTATGTCTGCTGAGACATCTCCCCTGTCTTTAATTTTACACAGTTTCTTCCGCAGCATTTTGCTTCATAGAGGGCACTGTCTGCCAGAGTAATAAATTCTTTGAATGGAGTCTCAGCGGACGGGCATTATTTATAGACCCCTATACTGACTGTGACAGGACTGCTGTCCGGCCCGTCGCTGATGTATCCGCCGGACTCTGCGGACCGGCGCATATGTTCTGCTATTTCTTCTGCCGCCTCAGCGTCCTGCCCAAATAAGAATATAAGAAATTCTTCACCGCCATAACGGATCAGGCTTCCTGACCTGTTCTGCACTTCCTTCTTCAGGAAGCCTGCGAAAGTTCTCAGGCACTGGTCCTCGGATATATGCCCAAACCGATCATTATATTGTTTTGGCTTAAAATTTTTATCTAATTTTTGATTATCCGCATAAACATTATACTTTACAGTACTTTGAAGTATAAAAAAGCACTCATTTTACCACGATTGAACGAGCCTTGATATGACAGAAAAAAGAGAGGGATACTGCACAAAAAACGTGTGTCTCCCTTTTAATTTTATTGTTTTCTAACTTATTTCCAGTCCATAGCCACACATGCATATACCGCCGTTTCGATTGGTAAAACTTGTTCGTTAAAACATACTTTCGGATTATGATGTGCATAGATATTATCTAAATCAACCTTAGCTCCTATCATAAAATAAGAAGATGGTACTTTATTTGCAAACACTGCAAAATCATCAAAACCAGTTGTGTGTAACCCGGATACCATGTTAAATTCACCATTCATGGACCTTATTGCCTTAGCAATTTCAGTATTTCTTTTTTCATCACAGCAGAGTACGGGTATATCTGCTAGGACATCTACTTTACTTTCTGCATGAAAAGCATGGGAAATATTATCAACAATTTCTTTAATTCTCGTAATTAAATACTGTTTTATTTTATTATCGAATGTGCGAAGTGTTCCCTGTAAAATAGCTGTTTCTGGAATAACATTATTTACCGTTCCAGAGTTAAATTGACCAATTGTTAATGTTACTTCTTGGCTTGGAGAACACTCACGTGCGATTAGCTCCTGCAATGCTTGGTAAATATGAACCCCAACGTTGATAGGGTCTATTCCGTTCTGGGGCATAGCACCATGCGTACCCTTTCCTATTATCGTTATTTTAAATCCAAAGACAGATGTCCCTGTCATAGTTCCATAAGCAATTGTTCCTGCAGGAATAACGGACGCTACATGAGTTGCAAAAGCTGAGTCTACTTTAGGATTTTCCATTACACCCTCAGCAATCACTGCGTTAGCACCCTAATTCCTTTTCGTGTTTTTTTAATATTTTGGCGGCTCCTAACAAAGCGGTCGTATGCATATCATGTCCGCAAGCGTGCATATTACCATTTTGCGAAACAAAAGACAATTTACTTTCTTCATTCATAAGAAGCCCGTCCATATCTGCTCTAAGAAGTAAGCATTTATCCCCAGAGCCCATATAGCCAATAATACAATTTCCATTGACTTTTGTTTCAAATGGAATATCCCATTCTGCTAATTTTTTCTTCACAAAAGAAACTGTTTTAGAAAGTTCAAGTCCCAATTCAGGTGTTTTGTGAAGTTCTCTACGCCATTCTATAAGTTCATTATACATTTCTTTGCTTTCAGCATAAATTGAAGAATACATATTCTCACTCTCTTTCTTAAAATTCTTACGATAATTATTTTACTCTTTTTTCATAAATTTATCTTGAAGTATAATTTTATGCCTGTTATGGTATATACATTATAACTGAAAGGGAATTAAAACATGGGAATACATCATTTAGTAGAAAATTCTTTATGGCGATGCCCCCTTTTTTTAGTAAAGATTACATAGTTTTTTAGTTCTGTGGATGCCATACGCGGACTAAAAAACTTTTTTTATTGTAACGTTTTCATGTTACTTTTTCTATTATTTTAAAGAATAAAAGCGAAAGGAGATAGAAAGCAATGTTAATGAAGTGGAAAATTTCGATATTTTTATGAAAGCTATCATAATCTTGAATTATTATTGACCTAAGTACTTTTTAATGGCAGTAATCAAGTCGACTGTTCATTTCTTCAAATAAGATGATATCCTGAAAAAATGAAGCAGAATCGCATTTCATGCAATTCTGCTCCATTTTTAAGTCATTTTAACCGTGTTGTTTTTTATCTCTTTTAACGCCAAAGAAAGCAATCGATGCACCAAGCATCAGTGCGATCATTAGTCCGATATGATTGTTATCCCCTGTTTTAGGGGCGTGAGAATTGGAGAATTCTTGATTAGAATTTCCGTCGTTTTCGTTATCTGTCGGAGATGTCTCAGGCTTATAATTAGGATCAGCTTTTCCGCACACGGTACATTTTCCGTTTTCATATTTGTGCCCCAGAGCTTTTCGGCTTGTTTTTTCTTTGGAAATTTCCTGGGTTAAAGCTTTGTCAGAAAAGTATTTATCACAAAAACTGCAGTACCAGTATTCAATGTTTCCGTCGGTGTCACAGGTAGGCTCCTTAGCTTCAACGTGTACTGCGTTGTGTACTTTTTCTGTAATACCAGTGCCTTCGATTGTTCCATTTCCTGTGGTGGTATCTGGAATTGTCAGTTCACCGTTGTTTGAAATGAAGCCATTGTTTTTAAGGCTTGTATCGGGGGAAACAGTTAATGCAGCATCAGAGTAGATATTTACTTTTCCCTGTTCGGTAATGATGAGGGCACCTTCCCCTTTTACCGTAATTTTTCCTTGGATGTCTAAGGCGCCTGCAATTTCTAAAGTTGCGTCTTTTGCTATTTCAAAAGTAATATTTTTATCAGAACCAATTTCTATGTCGTTTATCTTTAAATTCTTCTCAATAAGTACTGTATCCTGATCGTTTACTTGTATATTTCCATTTGTTTTTTGAGCGAAAAACTGTTCAAATGCTACGTCAGACTGAGGCATGAATGTAATGCTTCCGTCTTCGTTGTACATATATTTATAGTCGCTGTAATCGGCGGGACGAACATTTGCAGGAGTATCACTCCAGATCCAATAGTTTACCGCAGGCTGTCCAGCTGGAAGTAAAATTGGTGTGGCAGCAACATCAATGACCACTAGATTGTTTGTACCTAACTGAAAAGTATTATTTTTAAAGTCTATAGGTTGTCCAATACTTCCCTTTGCCTGGATATAGTGTTCAAATTTATCGTTTTTGATCGTATTCCCTGTGAAATTTGCCTGTGTCTGTAAATAAATAGATCCGGCATTATCAAGCATATTGTTTTTTACGACAATCTGATTGTTGGAAGCGGCTGAAGTAGTAATTGTTGTGGCTTCCCCGGCAGAGCCTCCGGTAGGTCCATTTGCCACGCTGTAAACGCTATTTATGAATTCGCAGTTTTCAATTAGAAAATTACCACTTACATTTGCAAGCATTGTGCGGAATGCCCCGTTGAATTCGTTATTTGTAAAAGTAATACTTCCGGCGTCGTTTTGTTCGTTAACGTATAGACCGTAAGACCATTCAGGTGCGTCTGTTGTCGTTCCATTATTATTTGGGGTATTGATGAAGCGGCAATGATTGATTTTAATAGTTGCACTGTTGCCACTTACTGTCACAGCGCTTCCGCTGGATCTTTTTGTTACGGAATAATGGATCGTAACATTTTCGAGATTAATCGAAGTACTGTCTCCATTTCCAATTGTTAAAAGCTTGCCATTTGTATTTGTTTCATTCGGTTTTAAAGTAAGATTCGTAAGTGTTCCTGCCTTTACGGTTGACGCACCTGAAATCGTGTACTTGCTGGCACCATCAACAGTGATATTTTTGTTAAAGATTACATCTTCTGTCACATCAGAAAGTAGTGTAACAGTACTGTTCTCCGGTGCGGCATCAACAGCTTCTTTCAATGTTGCATATGTTTTCCCATTCACTTTGGCCACGACATTTTCCGCTGGCTCAGCGGCAAAAGACATCTTCGGGAAACAACATGCCGCAAACAATAGGCTTAGTCCCATTGCAAAGATTTTCTTTTTCATAATTGCAATCCTCCATAAAACTAAATATCATTGTTTACATAGTATCATAAAAAAAATAGACAGGGCTACATTTACTTAAGAAGTAGTTTATTGAATCTATATCAATCATCATACATGCAATGTTTCCGTGCTTCTCTTGTACGCTTTGAAACTGTTCTCTCAGGGAAGTTTCAAGATAACTGCGGTTAAAAAGTCCAGTCAGACGGTCACGGATTACCTGTTGATTCAACTTCTGATTGATCTCGGCGATTTTCTGATACTGTTCTCCGATAATAATACGGTCATATTCTGACAAGACACGATTCCGATAGAGAATGATTGAAATTCCAATACAAAGAACCGTAATAAAAAAGCTGTTCGTCATATTATTAAAGCTCTGATCCGCCCCATAAGGATCAGGAAAGTACGGGAGAAGATCATTCAGTAATGTTCCATGATCTTTCGCCTGAAAACTGCCTTCACTGCCAGACTGAGCACTGTTAAAATGATCAGCAGGATATACATACAGAAATATGCGGTCCTTCTTGGTTTCATAAAAACGCCTCCCGGAAGAGTCGATATTGAATAGAGCATTAAGATCTGACATCCCAGAATAAGCAGCTGAAAAATCGTATGAGTTTTAAAAATATTGGCGGTCATGTTCTGTTCAATTTGAATCCGGTAAGCAGGATCTGCCGGAAACCCCAGATATTTTTTTATCTTATTCATAAATTCTCCCTGTCTCTTCAGATTAAATATGAACTTCCGAACACTGCGGATACCATATCTGACAGTCTCTGTGTGTCAAACATATCTGAAAACAAAAGTTCTTCATTGACCGCTTCCATATTTTCTTCCGAGTATTCGATTTCTTTTGAGTACAGACGGGCAATTTCCAATGACGTCAGGCTTTCCTCTCGTGAAACCGCTGCCTCTGTCCCCCGGACAACCAAACAGCTGAAAACCGCAAATTTAACCTTATCCAAAAGCTGAAAGTCATAGACGGATTTCAGAAAATACCGGTATATAAAATACACTATCAAATGTTCATAAAAGATTCCGTCAAAATCTGAAA
Source organism: Anaerostipes sp. CAG:276 (assembly GCF_000432215.1). Taxonomy (NCBI): domain Bacteria; kingdom Bacillati; phylum Bacillota; class Clostridia; order Lachnospirales; family Lachnospiraceae; genus Anaerostipes; species Anaerostipes sp. CAG:276. The sequence goes on along the minus strand of NZ_FR889198.1, from coordinate 65,181 downwards.
AACAAATGTCTCTCTCCCGAAACATGAAAGATGCCTGGCTTAAAGCCTGCTTCCACTCGGGGGTGAGAATCTCCAGATCCAGGAGAAATTCCAGACATTCCGTGAACCATTCTCTCAGACCGGTCCGCGGCTTTTGTACTCTTTCTTTCGTCTCCCATTTATGTATATGCAGATACATGGCCTCCATATCATCGCGAATGTAATCTTCCTGAAAGACCGCTGCCGCCGACAGCGTCTGCCGCAAACGTCTCTCCAGAGTCTGCTCCCTGTCCTGAAGCAGACGGATGATCCAGTCTCTTGCCAGCGTAAGCGGCTCCAGCCAGGGCTCCTCTTCTTCCGTTTTTTCATCCAAATTTTCATCAAGAAACCGGACCTTTTTCTTGTTGGTCAAAATCAGTCTTGCCGCCTCTTCGCACACGAGTCCCAGTCCCGCTTCCTGCCGGCTGCCATAAACTTCATAGAACCGTGGATGGTCTGTACAGATCTGGCAGAGGAAATCTTCTCCCAGATGTATATAAATATCGCATAAATTCTTTTGATTTAAAAAAGGACATCTTCCCTCCTCCATGAGAAAATGATGAGGACGGGAAGAGCTGACAGATCTCATGAGACGGTCTCCGAATGATCCTTTCACGAGGGTGTACTTTTCATAGGTCTCATCGTTCACAGTGATATCCCATCCCGCGCAGCAGCTGTCTGTGCAGTCAGAACCTATACATTTAAATTTGTCATAATAATCCGGTATCCGAAACTTCATCTCTCCTCCTGATATTTTCTGTCCTCTATTATATCATAAATTCCCTGCGCATCTGTACACAGCCTGCAGCAGAAACTATGATTTGTATTTTTTGGCATCTTCCCCTATAATGGAGTCCAGCAGATTTAAAAAAATCCCGCACAAAAAGGAGTACAGGAAATGATGAAACGAAATATCCGTCTGAAGATAGAATATGACGGCACCCGCTATCAAGGCTGGCAGAAACTTGGCAAAAATGCAAACGCCAGCACGATCCAGGGAAAATTGGAGTCAGTTCTCTCAAAAATGACCGGGGAATCCATCCAGATTATCGGTTCCGGCCGCACAGATGCCGGCGTACACGCCTGCGGACAAATCGCCAACTTCCATACAGACTGCAGCTTCTCCTGCCGGGAGATCAAAGAATACCTCACGAAATATCTGCCTTCCGATATCGGTATTGTGACGGCAGATGAAGTCTCAGAGCGCTTCCACAGCCGGCTGAATGCAAAACAAAAGACATATCAGTACCGTATTGCCATTCCCGGCACTGTGAATGTTTTTGAAAGAAAATATTTGTGGAAATATCCGGAAACACTGAACATAGAAAAAATGAACAAGGCAGCCGCCTTCTGTCTCGGCACCCACGACTTTTTAGGATTCTCTTCCGTCAAAAAGACAAAGAAATCAACGGTGAGAACAATCTATTCTATTGTGATTGAAGAAGAACACAGCGAAATCCGCCTCAGTTTCACCGGCGACGGCTTCCTTTATAATATGGTCCGGATTCTGACCGGAACACTGGCTGAGATCGGTGCAGGAAGCAGAGACCCGGAGTCTATTTTTCATGTATTTCAGTCAAAAGACCGGAAAGATGCGGGCATCACCGCCCCGCCCCAGGGCCTGTTCCTGATGAATGTGGAGTATTAAGACCTCTTAGTAGTGGATAAACACCGGATCTCCGCTCTCCACAAGCTTATATATGGCCGCGGCATCTGAGAGCTGAAGGTTTACACACCCGTGGGAACCGGTCACTTTATATCTGCCTGGAGACCACAGACCCCAGTCGCTCCTCTTGCTCCAGTGATATCCGGTTCCGGTCCACATGATCCTGACCCAATACTTGGTGTCTACACTGTAATCTGCACCAACCAGGGTTTTGGTCAGCCGTTTTTCTTTCACATAGTATGTTCCGGTCCTTGTGATGCGGTCAGGAGTCGGTTTTCCCGTAATACAGTTTGCAGAAAATACTCTCTTGCCGTTTTTATATACAAATACTTCCTGAGCGGAGAGATCCACCTCACTGTAATTTTTATGATCCCAGTCATTTTGAGGATTTTGATAATCTTTCCGATAGGCCTTATTAAAATAAACAGGTTTTAAATTTACGGTCATAGCTTTCTGATTTTTATCCGACGGATCTTTTTGGTAAGTCTCCATCAGTTTCTTTGACGGTGCTTTTTTCAGCAGTTTCAGGACTCTGGCGATCTCCTTGTCGTAATCAATCCTCCATCCGTAGTCTCCGCCTTCTACTTTTATTTTCTTGCCTGAATGCGTGGTGAATTTTCTGGCAATCCCTACGGTTTTATATTTAAGACAGAATTTTTCCACCCAGTCTTCCACGGCAGATTTGTCAAGCTTCACCGTACGTTTTTTTGTATTGACCCTGATACAGTCTTTCAAAACCTCAGGTGTCATCGTCTCCTTTGTATCGTTTCCCATATCCCATTGAATCCAGTGCAGCAAATACTGATTATATGTCTCCTGCATCCTGGTAAGTTCAGAGTCATCGATTCTTAACCCCGGTTCTTTATATACACCGGGATATGTTTTCTGGTCCGTCAGATCCATAGAAGTTTTCAGTTCCTTTATGGCTTCCGATAACCGTCTCACAAAGGCCTTCTGATCCAAAATATTTCCTTCTATTTCTTTTTTCAGCACGCCATACTTTTTCTCTTTAGAGTATTCTATTGCCGCATCTTCGGGCTTCGTCAGCTTATAGCCGTCATCCCCGGTCACCAAAACCGATTTTTTTACAAGACCTGAGAGCTTCTTCTCTGAAAAATCAATCGTATCTTTTAAATTTTTCTGTTCCTTCTTCATAAAAGAAAAAATGACACTCTGTTTATGCTGCTTTTGATACAGTTCTTTCACCGAATCCAAAGACTTTACTTTTAAGCCGATATCCCTGCCTTTGATCGTTAAAGTTCCCTTTTCTCTCCCTTTTACGGTAATGCTGTATCGGTCTGCAGTCTCTTTGAGCTCATCCAGAGACTCTTCATAGGTCATTCCCGATACTTTGAGGCCGTCGATACTGCTTCCCGGATACCACCGGTCTTTATAATAAATATGTACTGCTGTGAGTGCTGCGATGACGGCCACCGCCGCTGCACCCATGATATATAAATATTTTTGTTTTATTTTTGCCATATTTTTCTCCTGTTTCTAAGCTGCTTTTCCCTTTTATGGCCTGTTTTTTCCTGCCATGTATAAGGATAACGAACATTTTATTTAGTGTCAACATGTGATGTATCCTTTTTCAGATTACGGAGATACTAAAGTTGTATCATAAATTGAAAGGAGCCTTGTTATGAAATCAAATGGAAAAAACGATTGTATCGAGTGTACAATTAATAACTGTGCCTACCATGCAGGTGATGTTGACTATTGTACTTTAGAGACAATCAAAATCGGAACTCATGAGCCTAATCCGACAACAAAAGAATGCACTGACTGTGAATCTTTCGCAAACAAATCAGGATGCTAAAGTAATACCATCCACCAACTCATTTTCTTTATTCCTTTAAGTTCGGAAACAGCAGAAATTTTTGGTTAAAAATTTCTGCTGTTTTTATTAATCTGATACTTGCCAGAGCAAAGAAAACGAGAGCCTGCCTGATTTTCCATAAAAGGAAATATTCGAACAAACTCTCTCCTGTCAGTTTCTCAGTTATCTTCTGGTTCGCTTCTTACTTCTTCCATACTGTCAGAGTCATTTTCACTATCTTTTTGAACTCCAACAGCGGCTACTTTTCCGCCGATAACGCCTGCCAGCAGGGACTTAATGTCAAGTCCCATGGACTTCTGCAGTCCCTGATCAACCTGGGCAACAGATTTCACGATATCTTCCGTCAATTTAGCCGAATTCCCGTCTCCGTACATAACGATGGAATCAACCTTGGATAACGGTTCGGCAACGATCCTTGCAACTTCCGGATAAGCTTTAAAGTACATTTCAAGAATTGCAGCCTCACCCATTTTCGCCATGGCCTCTGCTTTCTTTTCAATACCCGCTGCTTCCGCGAGCGCTTTTGCCTGGATTGCAGATGCCTCCGCTTCACCCTTTGCCCGAACTCCGGCAGCCTCCTGTTCGGCCTCATAAGCTTCCGCATCCTTCTTGCGTTCATAAAGATCTGCTTCGGCTTCCTGTTCTCTCGTGAATCGGTCGACCTCAGCCTTTTTGCGGACTTCGGCATCCAATGCCTTCTCCCTGACATCTACTTCTCTCGTTTTTAACTCGACTTCCCGCTCCTGCTTTGCGATATTAGCATTGGCATTGGCAATTTCCAACTGTTTTCGCTGCTCCTGCTCCTCGATCTTATAAATGGCATCTGCTTCTGCCTTCTTCAGATCCGCTTCCTTTTTAAGTTCTGCTTTGCGGATTTCCAACTGGTTATTTTTGATTGCAATTTCTGTCTCTGAGGCAACCCTTGCATCATTGGCCTCTTTATCGGCCTGTGCCTTGGCAACTTCAACTTCTTTTTTAGATTCTGCCCTGGCAATAGCGGCTGATTTTTTAATCTTTGATATGTTGTCGATACCAAGATTTTCAATGACTTCATTGTTATCGACAAAATTTTGAACATTAAAACTGATGATTTCAAGGCCCATAGCTCCCAGATCCGGAACGGCATTGTCTTTTACTTTCTCTGCAAATTTCTGGCGGTCAGAAACCATTTCTTTCAATTCTGGCCGATGATTTCCCTCATATTACCTTCCAGTACTTCCCGGGATATCATACCGATGATATCGGTTCCGCAGTCCAAAAAGTTTTGGGATGCCTTTTCCAGCATCTCCTGAGAACTTCCGATTTTAACATTGACGGCTGAATCTACATTGGTATTGATGTAATCGGCTGTCGGAACCGGACTGGAAGTCTTTACATCTACGGAAACCAGCCTCAGGCTCAATTCGTCTTTCTTTTCAAAAAACGGGATCTTAACGCCCGCCTTTCCGATAAGAAATCTCGGTTTCTTCCTCAGACCGGAAATGATCAGTGCGGTATCCGGAGATGCCTTGACATAGCCGGAGAAAAAATAATTAGAACGAATATGATCGCTGCAGCCGGCAATAAAATTGAAATGTAATCCATGATACTTTCCATATGTACCTCCTCTTTCGTAAAAGTTTCTGGGTTCTTACCTTTGAGAGAACTAAAATTAAAAACCTGGTTCTATAACGCAAAATAGAGATGCACGGTAAAGGCATCTCTTTTATATATGCAGAATATAGTTCCTGTTACCAAAGTTCTCTCTCATGTAATTATTATACAATGACGTGTGGCAATATTCAACAAAAAAGTTTTCTATATCCGGTTGCATACACTCGTTTATACTCCTTTTTACTCTGTTCGTATCCTCTTAAGCAAAAAACGGTTTGTTACAGCTGCTATGAAAAAAATAACGGCCAGCGGAATACAGCTCTTCAGCTCTGATTTCGGTTCTAAAAGCAGAGCATAACCCCATGTCGCAGGAAATAATTTTCCCAGCTGTTCTAAAAATTCAGGAAGCAGATTTACAGGAAACATGATTCCCGACAGCATAATAGAGGGAAAAAATAAGATCTGGCTGATCATCGTCAGTTTTGCCTGACTTTTCACCAGAAGACCCAGAACACCTGAAATACTCAATGAAACGATCAGAAAAAAGACCAGGGCGGCAAAATATAATAAAAGATCAGATGGAATGACTGCATCAAAAGCAGCCGGAGCGGCAGCAAAAATAATTACGCTCATGATAAACAGATGGACGAATGCAGACAGTATGGAGGAAAGCAGACCGCAGTGCAGCGGCACCCCATTGGCCTCATACATTTTCTTGATGTTACTTCCGCAAATTTCCAAAACCGAAGAAGGCACACCGATCAGTGCTCCCATTGATACCCCCATGACCGTCATGGACTGAATTAATGTATCCTTTGCCTCGGGCATCAGCGAGGTAAAAATCCCTCCCATGACGGCAAAAAATAAAAGAGGAACGAGATAGCACGTAACAAGCATAGTTCTGCTCCTTATATCTATCTTAAACTGCAGCATCGTTCCATATAAAAAAGCATTCATATATCATTCCCCCTCTGTCAGTTTCATAAAGAACTGTTCTAATTTCCCTCTGTTTATCTCTATATCTAAAATCTGAAGATTTCTCGTTTGATAGTTTTTAAGAAGTTTAAACATAGTCTCTCCAATCTGATCTGACGTATAATGTTCTTCTCCGAGTTCCGTTGTAATTTTAATATCATATTGTCCGCCTGCTTTTACGGTCAATTCTGAAACCGTGCCCATAAAGGCTATCCTTCCTTCATGTAAAATCGCTATACGGTCACATAACTTCTCCACCTCCGCCATATCATGGCTGGCTAAGATTATTGTTTTTCCCTGATTGTTCAATTTTCCAATTTGATCATGCAGAGATATTCTTCCTCCCACATCAAGCCCGGCTGTAGGCTCATCCAAAAAAATGATATCCGGATTGCCGATCACGGCAAGAGCCAGATGCAGACGCCTTTTCTGACCAGTGGATAAATCGGCATATTTCATCTTCTTCAGCTCATTTATTCCGAGTGCAGATAATACAGAATTGTTTACCTTTGTATGATTCCATTTTGCGAAAAGCTGTATCGCTTCCATCGGTTTTATAAAGGCGGGGAGAGAAGCTGACTGAAGCTGAATTCCTACCCTTCCGTCTGCCGTAATTTTCCCGCTGTCATATTTTCTGAGACCTTCCATGCACTCAAGAGTCGTAGTCTTACCCGCCCCGTTGACGCCGAGTACCCCAAAAATCTCTCCTTTCTTTACTTGAAAACTCAGCCCTTTCAGTACAGTATGGCTCCCATAGCTTTTCGTCAGACTTTCTACCCGGACCGCATAACTCATAATTCACCCTCCACAAACGGATTGATGCCCATCCGCGAAAAATAAATTTCCAGGGCAGGGTCCAGATAAGCATTCACTTCTGCCTGTTTCTGCACCCAATCATTGTCTATGCCCTCGAATTTCCCAAATTCTATGAGCTCCTGCAGTATACTGATATCTCCGCCGGTAAATTCTGTGATCAATGTCCAAAATTTTTCTGCCAGCACCTGAGCCTTTTCATCTTCAGGCGGGACGCCCTTTTCACTGAGTTCTATGGCTTCTTCGTTCAGGCAATTATACTTCTCCATAAAAATCGTACCGCTTTCCTCGTCAAAACGGCTTCGGATATTATCCAGCAGACTGTCGTCAAAATGCTTGATCAGCCAGTAGTACTCGTTGTTCATATGGAAATTTACAATAATATCGGCATATTTCTTAAAATCCACGGTCTGAATCTGCAACACCTCTGACTTTAACATTTCAATGGCATTTAACGATTCCGTCAGACGATCTATTTTTTCTCTGACAGCAGCAGCCTGCCTTGAAAGGGCATCCGCAACATCATCGGGCGAGTCAAGGGAGATCAGTCTGTTCTTTATATCATCCAGTGAAAATCCCAGAGACTTTAAGGACAGGATCTGGTGAAGCCTCACCATGTCTTTATATGTATACAGTCTGCGGCCGCCTCTGCTTTCGGCGGACGGAGAAAAAATGCCTTGTTTATCATAATACTGTAAAGCACGAACCGTAATCCCCATTTTCTTTGCAAGCTCTCCGACTGTCATATATTCTTTGGATGACTCTCTTTGTTCTCTCATTTGTCGTACCTCCTAAAATTATTATAATTCATGACGCCGCGTCACAAGCAAGCAGTTCTTGAACAAAAGTGTGCTTCACACACCTCGCGAACCAGTTTTTTCTATGCACAGCTTTTGTTCCGCGCACGAAGCAGCGCATCCTGCCCGCAGGGCTTTTTATTCCATAGGACGAACTCTCCTATGGAATAAAAAAAGCTTGATTGGGATATACCCAACCAAGCTGAAGTCAGCGTTTAATGTTTATGTTTTTGCTGTAAAATAAAGCTTATCATTGATATAAATGCAGAATGATATGGTAAACATCTGGAATATATCTGTCTTTTAAATCAAATTTTTGTATTATCATACAATTTCTTTTGCTCATAAAACGTTCTCCCCAAAATCATTAATTTCTCAAATTATAACCGCTGTATATGAAATGCCGTTGTCTGGGGTATCACAGAAGGCGTCTGAAAATTTGCATGAGTCACTCTCACCATATTGCCGGGCTGCAGATCACGCAGTCTGATCGGCAAACCGAATTGGTTTGTAATAGTAGTGGAATTTGTAATTAAAAATCTGTTTTGATCATTCATATTCCTTGGATTTTCCGTAACGATAAAATGGTTGTCAAAATCAATTAAAACAATCCTTCCTGTTGTCACCGAGGATGGTCGCTGAGGCGGCAATGGCGGCCGCGGCGGCAGAGAAATCCTTTGTACAATCACAGAAACGGCATTGGACTGAGGCGGTATGCTTCTTGTCATGCGTGATGAAAATATGACATTGACCCACATTCCCCTCTGAATACAGCATATACACATGCTCTGCCCAAAGGAATTTAAGATCACCGTATTCCTATTTAAATTTAAACGTATATATTGAATCGAATCAGGCCGGTTTCTTTCCGGGACAGAATAAGATATCAAGATATTTCCAACTGAATTATTAACACAAGAAGCCTCTTCCACGAAAGCATTGTTGATCCGCATCAGATTCCCTTGTTGAATCAATCTCCCACGAGTAATGTTATCCATAAAAGCTTCCAACAATTGTTTTACTGTATTATATTCAGAATTTGCCGGGCTGTTCAAATAGTGTACGGAATGATAAAGTTTATTCTTTGCTTTTCCATGGACGCTTTTTATCCGTCCATCCTTTTTCCTGCCAATAATCTGAATCCGCCTTATTCCATCCGTTTTTTTGAACGATGCGCATGATATTGAAAAATAATCTGGTCTTTACAGACGGTTCTACTTTGCCATAATTGTTCTTGATTTTTAATGCCAAAGAATCGGTTTTCTTCTCTATATTATTTTTTATCTTGTTATTAATACCATTCCACGCTACCGCCCTAACTGCAGCCCCATATTTATAAATCTTTGCAGTCCCCCAAAAGAACAGGCTGTCTGCCATATCTTTATTTGTGCTTTTCATTCCTCCCCCTGCAGCAGTCGAGATACAGACAGCCTGTTTATGGAACATCTTTTCTTCAGGACGGTGTACCATCCATCGGTACCCATAATGGTCTAAAAATGACTTCATTGCGCCTGTTGCATGATATACATATACCGGGCTTGCCAGGATGATGACATCTGCATCATCCATGGCTTTAGTAATAGGTCTTAATTTTTCATAATGAGGGCATGATGTTTCAGATCTTTCAAAACAGTTTGTACACCCTATGCAAAAGGAGTCAAAATCTCTTGGCAAAAAGAATTCTGTAACTTCCCCCTCCAGCTTTTCCGAGAGCATTTTTGCAATATGATAGGTAGAACCCTTATGGCTCTTTCATTAAAAAATTTTGCATTAGTTATGGCTTTACGCTGATAATAATTTGTTAAATTCTTACTTTATAGCATATATGTTAGTGTTCCATAAATCCATGTATCTGCTGTGTATTTTCCAGAAATAGCTTTAAAACTAACCGCTCCATTTTCGTTATTTACGAATAGCAAAGGTGAAATATATCCATTATGAACGAAAGTTACTTTCATAGTTTTTTTTGGCCAAAACTTTTTTGGTAAAATATATACTGTTATAGTTGTATCAGGTTGAACATCTTGCGCATAAGTAAAATTAAAAGTCAAATTCATTATTTCCCCGAATTTTTCTGCATATATACTACCGCTGTTAAAGCCAGCTTGTGTATACTCTTCCATTTCATATTCTAAAGCCGAATTTAAGCTATTAATTCTGCTATTCGTCCTCTCTATTGCTTCTGTATGTGCCTGATATGCCTCAATGTTTACTAACCCGGCAGAGTTCATCACTACTTCAAATGGTGCTATATTAGAAATATCAAAACAGAAATCCCATGTAACAGAAAAACCCGGACTTTCCTCCTCCGAAGGAATATTTTTAGCCTGTGCTGCCTGTGCAAGACAGAATATTCCTTTTCAGCTGCTGCCGCAGTATATGGCCCGGCAAAAAGGATTCGAGATGTATCTGTGACGGAGACGATTAATGAACTGTAAGATGACCGTGGCCCGTCATGTTTCAAGAATAAAAATTTTTATCCAGCAGGAGTCCCCTGCTGGATATTTCATATCGTATCTTCATAATCATATCTATTACAGATAGTATGTACTGGTCTGTTTCAGTTATTGGCTCATTCACATCCGTCATTGGCCACAAATGATTGATTATCTCTTCTAATATACATATAATTACAATCATACAGATCGTTTCATCACTTATTTACATCAAGCAAAGGAGGATCACAATATGCCATTTAGAACTTATACCCAAGATTTTATTCCAACGATCTCTTATGATCGTCTGTATTCTACAAATGATTTTGCACAAAGCATACTCACGCTCTTTGCACATCAACCGCCAGAAAATTACGATGATAATCCCAGACAAAATCACCCATGCTTAATGAGAACGCTTCGCGCAGTTGAAAGAAATCTCGATTCCCTCATTTCTACAAGGCAGCCTCTGCCGAGCAAAACAACGTCACTGCTGATCAATGGTCTGCCCGTTTATCACGAAACTGACACTAACCATGGCGCCAATAACTGTTCCCTATTTTATACTTTCGACCAGGCCCAAAATAATCTTATAGAAATTCATGCGATAGGCGCTCATGAAACCTATTATAAATTGGACTGTGCCTCTGATGCATTTGATACTGCGGTGCAGGCACTGCCTGCCCAAACTTTATGGAGTTATCATGTAAGAGGGCAGCTTTATGCACCTCAAAGTTAGTGGACAAGTATATTTATCTTTAGATCCATATTTTATCAGGAAGATGGTATCTCATCATTTCCTGACAGTCCTCACACAATAACAAAGGATGCATTACACAGTCAGGATGCTGCGTAAAAATCATGACATTTTCCACATGATTTCCGTTCGGCTCTTAGAATGCCTCACTCCAATCATGTGGAAAATGGACGTAATGTCTGTTGGAGAAGGGCCTCTGTAAAAAAGGTGCCACCTGTGATAGTTTTTCTCCATTGTCGGAAGGAGGCCTTTCCAGAGCCGACTGGAGATAATGGAGAAAAACTCATAATTATTTTGTTAACTACTTTTACATCTAATACATCATCAGCTGCAATACTGAATCTCCATTAACTTTCATCTCTGGACGGCAATGATTGCATCAGGGCAAAGAAATGTTTCGGGTCGCCGGTACTAAAGTATTTATACCACGATTCCAGTGTGTTTGTTTCAAAAACATCTAAATATTCAATGATTTGTTTTGTCCACAACAAAGCTCCGGTGCAGCTTGCAGTAATAAGATTATTTTCTGCTGCGGATGGCTTGTCTATATAAAAACTTTGTCCTTTATAACCAGGAGAAACCATTTCAAGAAATCCCGGCCCGTTACTGGTATGCGGACGCTGATCTAACAGCCCAAAGTTGGCAAGCGCTGCAGTAGCCCCGCAGATTGCACCTACCGCAGCACCTAAGGTGAGAAATTCACTTGCTTTCTCGATGACAGCGGCATGCTTTGGGTCGTTCCATGTATCTGATCCCGGCAAAAGCAGCATGCTTGTTTTACTCACAACAATATCGTCGATGAAACAATCCGGCACAATGGTCATCCCGCCCATTGTATGGATTGGGTCCTTAGAATAGCTGACCGTCTTAAGTGATACACGCTGCGCGCCCTTTTTGAAAAATCTACCGGAATTGAGCTCCGAAATAACATGCCCCAGTTCCCAGTCGGCTAAAGTATCAAGAACATAAACATAAATTGTAAACATAATTTCCTCCAATTTCATTGTCTTATTGATTTGTTTGCTTTATCATTGTACCATGTGATTGTTGACAACATTATGGCCATAATCCAAATCGAAAGGCAATTATTAAATGAAAGTAGACAGGCTTGTTAGTATTATTATGATACTCCTTGATAAAAAACGTATAGGTGCGCAGGAGTTAGCAGATATGTTTGAAGTCTCACCCCGCACAATCTACCGCGACATAGACGCTATTAACATGGCAGGCATTCCTGTCCGCGGAGCTGCGGGAGTAGGCGGCGGCTTTGAAATCATGCCGGAATACAAAATTGATAAAAAGGTCTTTTCCAGCGCTGACCTTTCCACTCTCTTGATGGGACTTTCCAGTCTTTCAAATATAATAAAAGGTGATGAGCTGATACACACTCTTACAAAAGTCAAGAGTTTTATTCCTGACGACAGGGCGAAAGAGATTGAATTAAAATTAAATCAAATATGTATAGACGTAAGTCCGTGGAAAGGTAACAGTAACTTACAAACATATGTAGAAATTATCAAAGCAGCCTTACAGGAAAACAAAGTACTTGCGTTTGAATATATCGCCCACCGCGGAATCAGCACCGTACGAACAGTCGATCCATATCAGCTTGTAATGAAAAGCAGTCATTGGTATTTACAGGGATATTGCCATAGAAGGAATGATTTTCGCTTATTCAGACTGTCTCGCATGTCAAATCTGCAAATGCAGGAGGAAACTTTTGCACTGCGGGATTATCAAAAGCCGACTTTAGACGTTACAGACATTTTAGAAGCCTTACAAACAAAAATCAAAATCCGAATTCATAAATCTGTGATGGATAGAGTGCTCGATTATTGCACCTATGAAGATTTTTCACCAGCCGGTGATGAGTATTACATTGTCAGCTTTCCCTTCATAGAGAATGAATACCACTATGATATTCTTTTAAGTTTTGGGGATAAATGCGAGTGTTTAGAGCCAAAACATATCCGTGCAGAAATGAAACGCAGAATACATAATATAGCTAACTTATATGAAAAATGAAACACAGCTTTATACATAATCAAAAATACTTTGAATTGCATCTGTTATATTGATAATGTCTGCCATTGGAATATGCAGAGGGCTGGCCACACTATTCTGAATAATGGGACAACCGATAATTTCACCGGTTTGATTAAAAAAGTCCTTACTCGTAACAAGTACAGGACTCTTGACTCTTTCTATTTTGACAATATCACCTTGATGTAATGTTTCTTTCATTCCAAACCTCTTTTACTACAGGTTCTCCCCAGTCATACTCACCGTCTAAATTTAGTTTTCCATTAAAATCGGCAGCTCTTTCTTCAAGAGTTTTATGTCCAAATGGTTTAACTAATGTAATCATGCCGTTCACTACGTTTACATCTAATGCATCATCAACTGCAATATTGGCTTCCTGTAAAATCTCTTTCGAAATACGTGTGCCTTGACTATTTCCCCATGTTTTAACCTGCGTTTGCAAGAAAACACCTCCATCGTTCTTGTATATATCACCACTATAAATTAATCAATTATTTCTATTATTTTGGCATTTAAGAACACTCCTAAATAAAAATCAAGAAACAAAGAATTGTACCAGATAAACTGAAATTTATTAATTCAGCAAACTTTAAATTTATCTGCTGATTATGTTCTTTAACCCTGTTGTCTTTCTTTCACAGGGTCTTGGCCTTTTAGAATTAGCATGATGTTTTCTGCATTCATCACATTTGCCATGAAACTCACATTTTGTTTTTTTACAAGGGCACTTTTCGTTTATTGTCATTTTCTATCACCATAAATACTAATTTGTCTTATTATACAATATTTGTAAACAAAAAAATAGAAATACCTATCTTTTCCGAGTAATTTGTAACCTACGCACACCAAAAAAGGACCTCTGACAGCCATTCACACCATCAGAGATCCTTATTTTAAGCCATTTCTTAGAACTTACCTTCTTTTGCAGCTTCCTCGATCGCAACTGCAACTGCAACAGTTGCACCTACCATCGGGTTGTTGCCCATTCCGATCAGACCCATCATTTCAACGTGAGCCGGTACGGAAGAAGATCCTGCGAACTGTGCATCAGAATGCATACGTCCCATAGTATCTGTCATACCATAAGAAGCCGGTCCTGCAGCCATGTTGTCCGGATGGAGTGTACGGCCTGTACCACCGCCGGATGCAACAGAGAAGTATTTTTTACCCTGCTCGATACATTCTTTTTTGTATGTACCTGCAACCGGGTGCTGGAAACGTGTTGGGTTCGTAGAGTTTCCTGTGATAGAAACGTCAACACCTTCTTTGTGCATGATAGCAACACCTTCTGTTACATCATTTGCACCGTAGCAGTTAACCTTTGCTCTCAGTCCTTCTGAGTAAGATTTTCTGAATACTTCTTCTACTTTTCCTGTGGAGTAGTCCATCTTAGTTTCAACAAATGTAAATCCATTGATTCTGGAAATGATCTGTGCAGCATCTTTTCCAAGACCATTTAAGATAACACGAAGTGGTTTCTGGCGTACTTTGTTCGCTTTTTCAGCGATACCAATCGCACCTTCTGCTGCTGCAAAAGACTCATGTCCTGCTAAGAATGCAAAACATTCTGTCTCTTCTTCCAGAAGCATCTTACCTAAGTTACCATGTCCAAGACCTACTTTTCTCTGTTCTGCAACAGATCCGGGAATACAGAATGCCTGAAGTCCTTCACCGATTGCAGCAGCAGCGTCAGCAGCTCTTGTGCAGCCTTTTTTGATTGCAATGGCAGCACCTACGGTGTAAGCCCATTTTGCATTTTCAAAACAGATCGGCTGGATGCCTTCTACCTGAGAATAAACATCTAATCCTGCAGCTTTTGTAACTTCAGCAGCTTCTTCAATAGAATTAATACCATATTCTTTTAATACAGCAAGAATTTGTTTCTCTCTTCTCTCATATGATTCAAATAAAGCCATGTTCGTTACCTCCTATTGATTTCTCGGGTCAATGATTTTAGCAGCATCATCTACTCTGCCGTACTGACCTTTTGCTTTGTCTAAAGCTGTCTGAGCGTCATCGCCTGCCTTGATGAAGTCCATCATCTTACCAAAGCTTACAAACTGGTATCCGATAATCTGATCTTCTTCGTCCAAAGCGATTCCTGTAACATATCCTTCAGCCATTTCAAGGTAACGAGGTCCTTTTTTCAGTGTACCGTACATAGTACCAACCTGAGATCTTAACCCTTTTCCTAAATCTTCAAGCCCTGCTCCGATTGGAAGCCCGTCCTCAGAGAAAGCACTCTGGGTTCTTCCGTATACGATCTGTAAGAACAGTTCTCTCATCGCTGTATTGATAGCATCACATACTAAGTCTGTATTTAATGCTTCTAAAATTGTTCTTCCTGGTAAAATTTCAGATGCCATGGCAGCTGAGTGAGTCATACCAGAACATCCGATAGTCTCTACCAATGCTTCCTGGATAATTCCTTCTTTTACGTTCAGAGTTAACTTACATCCCCCCTGCTGAGGTGCACACCATCCAATACCGTGAGTCAGCCCGGAAATATCAGTTACGTTTTTTGCACTGATCCATTTTGCTTCTTCAGGGATCGGAGCAGCTCCGTGGTTTACACCCTGAGCTACAGTACACATTTGTTCTACTTCATGTGAATAAATCATGTTGAAACTCCTTTCAGTGAATAAATAATAAACATTCCACACTCATATGTAAGTAATGTTTTTAAGCTCATTTGCTCTAGTTTATTTTATCATATTGTTAAAATTAAAACAAGAAATTATCTCAATAACTTTGTAATGTTTTGTATTTTTTCGCGGACTGGAAAAGGCCGGGTTCCATTCGCAGGACTCCGGCCTTTTTCTGTTATTTTGCTCTGACCCTATAATGCATTTTCATAAATGTGAACGATATCTTCCTTCGTGAGTTCCACATAAGAGCCTTTACAGCCCGCCGCCGCTTTTTCTGCCATGACATCAAAATAGGTTTCATCAATTCCTACTTCTCTCAATGTAGAAGGAAGCCCCATGTCTTTAAAGAACTCCTTCGTACAGTTGATGGCCTTTCTCGCTGTCTCCATGTCATCTTCTGCCATCGGCAGATTCCAGACATTTCTTCCGTAGTCTGCAAATTTCTTCGCCGTAGCTTCATTCAGTGCAAACTCCATCCAGTGAGGTGTGAGGATTGCAAGTCCCTCCCCGTGGGTGATATCATAAAATGCACTTAATTCGTGCTCCATGGGATGTACACACCATGCAACTTCGGCTCCGTCTGAAAGAATGCCGTTGATCGCCATGCTGGATGTCCACATGAGATTGGCCCTGGCATCATAATCATCCGGGTGTTCCAGCGCAACAGGCCCATAGTAAAAGCAGTTCTTTAAGAGACCCTCCGCAAACCGTGCCTGTACATCAGCATTGGACACATTGGTAAAATAATTTTCAAAAATATGACTGATCATATCTGCTGTACCTGCTGCCGTCTGCTTTTTGGAAACAGAATATGTATACTCCGGATCCATAATAGACATCTTTGGTTTCATATGCTCACTGGCTGTTCCCCATTTTTCATTTTTCTTGAGATCGGAGATTACCGCAAACTTATCCATTTCAGATCCGGTGGCTGCCAATGTAAGCACAGAGTAAATCGGCAGTGCGGCAGTGATCTTTTCCGGGTGTAAAACAAGTTCCCATGGATCTTCTTCACTGCAGGCTCCGGCTGCTATAACTTTCCCACAGTCGATAACACTTCCTCCTCCGATGGCAAGGACCATGTCAATGTTTTCTTCCTTACAGATTCCTACTCCCTTTACCACAGACTCTATCCGCGGATTAGGCTCCACACCGGAAAGTTCGGACACACAAAGTCCCGCATCTTTCAAAATCTTCATCGCGGTATCATAGATTCCTGCTTTTTTAATGCTGCCGCCTCCATAGACAAGCAGAACCTTTTCTCCGCTCTCCCTAAGTTCAGATAAATGAGCGATCTGTCCCTTTCCAAAGTGAATCTTTGTTGGAATTGAGTATGTGAAGTTGTTCATTTGGACCTCCTTAAATTATGTTAATATGTGTTTTATTGTTCTACAGCTATCAAATATTCCGCCGCCTGCATATCGGTGATCAGGACATTTACAATGCCTGCCCTCAGCGCGCCCAGAATTGCCTGCCGCTTTTCTTTGCCGTAGGCGACCCCTACTCTGATCGGTATCTTCTTTAAATTCTCAAATGAAATACTGACCAGGCGCTTGTTGAAAGAATCTTCAATCAGGTTTCCTTCTATGTCAAAAACATGGCAGAGAATCTCGCCGACCCCTCCTTTATCTTTTAGACGGTCATATTCTCCCGGTGGAATAATATCTGTATTCATGATGGTTGAATTGTAATCCAATGCACCGATCCCAAACACTGCTACATCTGCGCCTTCCGCTATCTCAATGACGTTGCGGACACTTTCTTCTTCCATAAACTTCTGTTTGGCCTGCTCGTCTGCAACGACCAGTGGTGCCATGATCTGATATGCACTTACTTTTAAAATCTTAGCGACCACATCGATCAGATAATTGGAATATGCCAGACGGTATTCTTCATCCGCAGAAGCCGGCGGATTATTGGAACCGGACAATGGAACTACTTTTACATCCTTATACTTTTGCAGCCTCAGTCTCATATCTTTTTCCAGATACTGAATAGCCTTTTGAAGAGTAATTCCCTTTGTAAGTGCCAGGGTCATATGGTTTTTCATGATCCTGATCATGTAGTCTGCCGTGAGAAACCCGATTTCTTCGATGACCTCCCCTTCTCTGGGATAAGCTATGATTGCTTCTTTAAGGTCAAATTTTTCTTCAAGGAATTCTTCTTCATTGGCAGCACTGTTTTCAGGAAAATTGATTTTAATCTGTACATATCCCTGTTTTCTGGCCTGCTCCAATGCTCTTGCGACCGTCATCCTGGACACGTTTAATTTCTTACCGATATCCACCTGCGACATGCCGTTTTTGTAATACATCTTTACAACTTTCATCATGAACCGTTCGTCTTTCAACTTCCTGCGTCTCCCTGTCTTCTGCAAATTTGTTTGTCTTACTACTAGTATATAGAAATGATATGTAATCCGTCAATCGAAACCATTCATCCTTTTATATAATTATCCCTAGACATCCTAAAATGAGTGAAACAATGGTCAGCCCCAGAGTGGCCGCAAAATAATTTCTCTTGACCTTTGCAAGGTATCCCCATACGCATAACACTACAGCCAGAGGAAGAAGGCCGGGTATAATAGAGTCGAAGATAGACTGCAGAGTCGTTGTGTACGCACTGGTTGCGAATTTTAACGGTGTGGACACCGTAACATAAGTTGAGGCAAGGCCTCCCATCATAAACAGACCTAAGATGCTTGCTCCTGCAATGATCATATTGACCAGTCCGGATTTCAGCATATTTTCCGCAAAAGAGTATCCAAACGTATAACATTTGGAGGTCAGAAAGTAGCCGATACAAAAACAGACAACAGTTAAGCATACGACCGGTCCAATTCCTCCCAGGGGATTTCCCTGTTTTGCAAGGGGCAGGAACAATCCGATAAACAGATACATGAGGGTGGACCAGGAAATGGTATCGCCGATTCCGGCCAGCGGCCCCATCAGGCCTGTCTTAAGATTCATTACCACTTCACCCGGTATTACATCATAATTTTGTGACTTCTTCTCTTCCATTGCCAGAGTCAGTCCAAGAATTGGGCCGCCGCCCCAGTGAGCCTCTGTGTTAAAAAATG
This sequence comes from Anaerostipes sp. CAG:276, assembly GCF_000432215.1. Lineage (NCBI taxonomy): Bacteria > Bacillati > Bacillota > Clostridia > Lachnospirales > Lachnospiraceae > Anaerostipes > Anaerostipes sp. CAG:276. Next base: position 46,517 of record NZ_FR889198.1, on the reverse strand, counting down.
TCATATGGCGTTTCAGTGCTTCACAGTAATGCTCTTTATTCTCTTCTCCCGGATAGAATTTTTTCAGTGCCGGCACCAGCGCTGTACAAAAACTAGGCGCCTGCATTCTTTCAAAACTGTGTCCGACTTCTGCACCGATCCACCAGCGCATCCATGCATGGAATATGTCTTTTTTTCCGAGCAGTTTTATTGTCTCATCGTATTCTTCTTCCTCTTCATCCTCGTCATCCTCATCTTCTGCCTCTCCTTTATAATCCTTTATAGTAAATGTAATATAGAGGAATGTAAGAAAGAGTCCGGCCAGAAGCAATGGAATTGTTCCGATTTTTGTATATTGGATCAGGAAAAAACCCGCAAAGAAAAACGGCATGTACCTCGGTTTGGAGATTAGATTTGCTATGATTGCAAATCCTACAGCAGGCAGACATGCTCCCATGGCAGAAAGTCCATTTGTTACGAACTTCGGAATATCATCCAGAATCCCCTGTAATGCACCGCTTCCAAAATAAAGGGCAGTCGCCACGGGCACTGCAAACATTAAAGCTCTGATAATGCCGCAGTAAATAACAGACCACCTTGTCATTCCGGCTGCATCACCTTTTTCCGCAAAGGTATCTCCTCTCTGGGCAAAAAATCCATTCAGCAGGTAGTCAAGATTCATCAGCTGTGCTCCCAGAAGTCCTACCGGCACTGCCAGGGCAACCGCAGCTGTTGTATTAAGTCCGGAAACCATAGCAACCGGAATCGCAACATAGGAAGCCAGACATGGATCTGTGGGCTGATTTCCGCCGGCGGAAATGACACCCAGGTAAATCAGCTGCAGAGACGCACCGATGATCATTGCCTGTGTCATGTCTCCCATGACAGCACCGATAATGACAGCATTAAAAATCACAGTGTTAAACATGAAAGCCCCGGTAGTGTATGGAATGCAGCATTTAGCAATACCGCAGAACAGCCCCAGCAATATAGCCTGCATTAATGAAATCGTCATATTTTCATCCTCCTTTTCCTCTTAATGAAGATTCGGAAATGTCTTCCTCATAATTTCCAAAGACTCTTTCCTGTCAGTTGGCTGCATCTGGAAACACAGCTTCACCCCGCTCTTTTCAATGTCCATCAGGGTCTGTGCTTCACTTTCTGAGAGTCCTACCTGCTTGTAAATCTGTT
>NZ_FR889198.1:41255-45245 GCF_000432215.1 Anaerostipes sp. CAG:276 | reverse complement strand
CTATTTGCTTTACATCCCGGAATAATACGAACACATTTCCGGAGCCAAACTTATTTTTCTTCCAGGCTTCCGCTGCCTTCTCTACGGATAAAATACTGACTTTCAAGTCCGGCGGCGCTGCAAATTTCAGTATACTTTTCTGCATTTTATCTATCGCCACCTGATCATCAATGACAACGATTTTCTGTGCATGAAAGACTTTCACCCACTGGGTAACCACTTGTCCGTGGATCAGGCGGTCATCAACTCTGACTGCTAATTTTTTCGCCATACCTCATTCTCCTTTTCTGTGACATTCTGAAGATGATTTAGTCATCATCTTCATCGTCATTTAAGAATCCCTCTGTATCAATGCGGAAAATCATTTGCTCTTGCTGATAAACTTTCACTTTTTTACTGCTGATCCAATAAGACACATACCCTATACATTCCCGGCCTGCTTGCCTCTTCAAATGCTTCCTGGATCTGATCTAATTTGAACGTTTTTTCTTCAATTAGCTTAGATACATCTACAACTCCTGTGCTGAGTGCTCTCGCAGCTTCCTGGAAATCTTCATTGTCTGCGCCAAAGGTTCCGATCAGTTCCATCCTGCGGTAATGCATTTCATTGGAATCAATATGTAATTCCGGTGCCGGATAGCCGGCCGCAAACAGCAGCAGTTTACCGTCTTTTTCTTTGATCATTTTCAGACCCTGATCATTAGCCGCTGTGACTCCTACAGCAGCGATAACAGCATCCGTTCCCTTTCCTTCTGTCAGCCTTTTTACTTCCTCCACAGGATCCGCCTGATTACAGTCAATGACCTCAAATCCCATAGCCCTGGCAGTCTCAAGTTTCTTCGGAATCATTTCTGATACAATCACACGGCATCCATAAGCCTTTGCCACCTGTGCATTGATCAGCCCCATCGTTCCTGCCCCAATGACGACCACAGTATCAAATGGCTTCAGCCTTAATTTTTTTGCCCCGTGGAGTACTGTAGCCAGCGGTTCTAAAAATCCTGCCTCAGCCGGGTTCACAGAAGCTGCTATTTTGTAAATGCCCCGCACACTTTTCACACAATAGTCTGAAAATCCGAAGAAGCCCCAGCGGTATCCGTCTTCCGTGTCTTTTCTGATGTCTGCACACTGATCCACCTGTCCGTTCCGGCAGGCAGAACAGTTTCCGCAGCCCTCATATCCCGTTGCAACCAGATCACCGATTTTAAAATCAGCCACCTTGGATCCGACTTTCTGTACGATACCGGCAGCCTCATGTCCTCCTGCCATCGGATATCCCTGGTGCTCTCTCAAGCCAAGCCATTGTCCGTAGTCTGTAGTGCAGATGTTGCAGGCTTTCATTTTCAAAAGGACATCATACTCACCGATTTCCGGCAAATCTCTTTCCCTGACTTCTGCCACACCTTTTTTTACTAAACATCCGAATCTCATTTTCCCTTCGCTCATAATCTGCTCCTTTTCTGCTGTCCTAAAAGTCTCTATGCTCTGTTCTCTCCGCCGAATAATCTCATATAATGTTTCAGCAGGTTTTTATAGCCTTCTCCCATAGCATTTGACAAGTCATACATGTTGGCACTCTGGTTTCCAAACTCTCCGAGACTTCCGTCCTTTACCATGCTGTCATAGTCAATTCCGAGATATTCTTTTAATTGTGCAAGCCCTGCATTGCTCAAGTCTGTACATAAATTTACTTTCTGGATTCCTGTCTGCACTGCTTTTCGTAGATTGTCATCTCCTGTCCCCGATCCCCCGTGAAGAACCAGCGGAATTTCGAGCATCTGATGGAGCTCAGCCAGTAATTCGAACTCAAGTTTTGGAGTTCCCTTGTATGTGCCATGGGATGTTCCTACAGAAACTGCCAGACAGTCGACCCCAGTCTGTTTTACAAACTCAGCGGCCTCATCCTTTCTCGTAAGCCCTGAATCCCTGGTCTGTTCATATTCAAATCCCTGTCCGACATGCCCTAATTCCGCTTCCACAGAAACACCGACAGCATGAGCAATTTTAACGATCTCTGCAACCTCTTTTACATTCTCTTCAAATGGCAGTGTGGAGCGGTCTACCATGACGGATGTGCATCCGCACCGGATAGCCGTCATGATTTCTTCAAAATCCCCGCCGTGGTCTAAGTTGATCGCCCCTGATACAGTCGGAAACTTGTGCTTATAGTAGTTCACTGTGTCTATCGTTTCCTCCAGGCTGTGGATTCCTGCGCAGTCAAAGATGACCGGTGCTTTCAGCTCTTCAGCGGCTTCAAAAACACTCTTTACCGTAACACGGTTCCATACATTTGGTGCTGCAACTCCATATCCTTCTGCTTTTGCCTTTCGTAATATTGTACCCATATCTGTGATCATACCATTACCTCCATCTGTGCATTTGCTTTATTTATTGTGCATCTGTTCTTATGTTTCAAATTATAGCATATTTCGGCAGCATGTCAAGCATATTCACTTTTTAATGTGAATATGCTCATTTGTGTATTTGTTATGATCTCATCACAAAAAAATCCCACTCCGAATCTGGAGTGGGAAATTATTTTTATTCTTCGTTTTTCATAAAATAGTGACTATATCAGAAAAAAGATTAGGACAGCATCTTTGGAAATCCCTGTTCTTTCAGCATCCCGAGCATCTCTCTGTACTCATCCTTCATTTGCTGATATATCAGCATCAGCCGCTCTCCGTTTTTATCGATCTCCTCCATAAGAAAATCATAATTCATGGAAACGGCCTCTGTAACTTCCGGACATATTTGATTTCTGCGGGCCATGTCACCGAGTATCTTCAAGGTCTGTTCCTTTGAGAAGACCTGCTTATAGCTGCGCTTTCGGATCAGTGCACTGATGATGTCCGCCACCGCACAGATTCTTTCCTCCCTGGAAAGGTGATCTCCCGTAAGACCCAGCGGATAGCCGGAGCCGTCCAGCTTTTCATGATGTCTGACTGCGATCTTATATATATCAGGATGGACGTATTCTTTCAGAATTCTTCCGCTGTCAACTACATGCTCCTGCATGATCTTGTATTCGTCTGGTGTCAGTGCCCCCGGCTTTTCTAATATTTCAACCGGTGTGGCAACCTTTCCGATATCATGGAGCAGAGCGCCGTAATACAGGCGGTCTGACCTGTCACCGGGAATTCCCATAATATTTGCTATGGCAATGCTGGCATTAACCGTTGTGATCGTGTGAAGCACCATGAACTCACTGCGGAAGTCGATGGAATATGCCAGCATTTCCAGGTAAGTCCGCTGCTCATCTTCCGTAAATCTCATCTTTTCTATGATGTCTTCCAATTCCTCCTCGAAGGAGCCGTCCTTCAGTGCCCGGCCGATTTGATATTTCTCCTCCGCACGCAGAAGTGTCTCAACGGCAAACTCAGAAAACTCCCTTCCTTTTCTCTCCTCAAGTTTTTCCCTTATTTGTGCCTTTGTCTGCCACAGCAGATCAGTTCTGTCCGCCAGATGAATGACATCTGCAAGGAAAAGAGTACGTCCTTTCACTCCCTGCTCCTTCATCAGGCAGTAATCCGCATGATGGTAAAGCACTGCCTCCGTATATTCGGAAAGAGGCGAAAACATTTTGAGGAATAAGCTGCCGTAAATGGAATGTTCCCATACATTTCTCGATTCAAATTCCACGATACAGTCAATTTCTTCTGTTTTATATGCCCCGATATCATGAATGAGACATACCAGAAGGACATTTTTCAGCATCTCGTGTGAGATCTCTCCCTCTGCCTCTTCTAAAATTTTGAGAGCAATGTAAGCTACCCTCTCTCCGTGTTCAACCAGACGGGGATCTACTTTGTTCAGCGTCCGCTTAACAATCCCCCATATATTTTTGCTCCTTATGGCGTGCATATTATAATACCTTTATATCCCCTTCTTTGTTCATCATGTTACCCTCTTAAGAACTATTTACTTTAACAATTTTTTTATTTTTGAAAGTGATTTTTCGCTGGCTGTATAAAACTTTTGGCTGCCCTT
>NZ_FR889198.1:40971-41184 GCF_000432215.1 Anaerostipes sp. CAG:276 | reverse complement strand
AAGACTGGTCAGTGTTCCCTGCGTATAAAAACGGTACTCAGTCCACTTCGCAGTATCATGTTTTTTCTTATCTGCCTTGGCATTCCGCAGGAGTTCAGATACCTGAACAGCTGTTTCGTTAAATTTCAGCTTTTGATCTGTGATTATCAGGGACGCATCTGCAAGCCTTTCCAGATAGGAAGGATAATGTTTGACGTTAACCGCGTCGATCAG
>NZ_FR889198.1:7785-40916 GCF_000432215.1 Anaerostipes sp. CAG:276 | reverse complement strand
AAGCAGTATACATTTTCAGGAATCTGGTCAAATACAATATAGCTGTTCCCATAAACCTTAAATTCATACGTAGAATTATCCTCATCGATCAGTGCATAAGAGTAAATATTACCGTGATATTTTTCCCTCAGATCGGTGACAGTCAGCCCTATGATGCGATATGAATTCTGCACAATATCTTTCACAAAATTACAAACCGGCTCATTCGTGACAGCAAAACTTTGGTACGCCTTTCCCTTTTGGATACGGACAAAATCTGTCTTTGAAATGGTGCTCCCCTCCACTTCCTTTTTGTAGGCAGCCAGCTTCTGATCACCGGTATATTCGTGTATTTCTTTAATTTTTTTGTCCAGCGAATCTTCCCTTGCTCTAGACCTCTTCAGATCCTGGCTGAGCTTTTCGTTCTGGTCCTGTAATTTCTGGTAGTATTCCGATTCGATGATTTCCTGTTTGGAAGCTTTCCCGCAGCCGGAAAGCGCAAAAGAAACGCAGATGAAAAGCGTCAGAGTCATCATTCTTTTTCTCATGCTGTGAAATCCTTTCTTTGTTTATTGTTTTTGGGCGATCTCCCCTGCTTTTTTATAAATACTGTTTTCCTCGATATATCCTCTTACCATGGAAAGAGGATATATATTCGTATTCGCTCCGACAACAGACCCGGGATTTAAAACAGTGCCGCAGCCTACTTCCACATGATCTCCCAGGATTGCCCCTATTTTCTTTCTTCCGGTTTCAATTTTCTGTTCCCCGCATTTAATCACTACATTGGTCTTGTCGGATTTTACATTGGATGTAATCGACCCCGCACCCATATGGGATTTATATCCTAAAATAGAATCTCCAACGTAGTTATAATGGGGAACCTGCACATTATTAAACAGTATATCATTTTTTATTTCTGTGGAGTTCCCGACCACACAGTTCTCACCGATCAGCGCATTGCCGCGGATAAAGGCTCCCGGCCTTACCTCAGTGCCTGCCCCGATGATAGCCGGACCATTAATCTCCGCAGTTCTTGCGATCACAGCAGATTTTGCGATCCAGACATCATCGCCAATCCGGTTAAATTCTTCCTCGGGAAGTTCCGGGCCCGTCTTTAAGATAAAATCGCCGATCAGCGCCAGCACTTCCCATGGATATGTAGTCTCTTCAAACAGTTCTTTTGCTATCGTCTGGTCCATATCTTTGAATAATTCCTTGTTTGTCAGCTGTTTCATTCTTTTTCACCTTTCCCTTTCTTGTTTACATAATATTTTGCAGTCTCGTCAAACATTCTGCGCAGTATATACTGATGATCCGTCCTTTTGACCGCATCGGTATGCTTTGCCACAAAATGATTCAGTTTCTTCATATACTCTTCTTCACTTACTGTGCCTTCTGCCACATAGGTGAGCCCTTTTTCCCAGCTTGCGGTAAGCTCCGGATTCAGAAGAGAATGGATAGAGCCTCTGACCACGTCAAAGATCATCTCACCCATCAGTGTCGGCGTTACCGTCTGGGTCTTTTTATTCAGCGCTATGTATTGATTATTGATCAGTTTTTTGACGATCTCGGCCCGTGTTGCGCTTGTTCCGATTCCGCTTCCTCTGATCTGCGCTCTCAAATCTTCGTCTTCGATGAGCTGCCCCGCATTTTCCATGGCGAGAATCAAAGAACCGGAATTATAACGCTTCGGAGGGGTTGTAGTACCATCCTTGATCAAATGTTTTTTAATCGGAAGCTTCATTCCCTTTTTCAGGGAGAGTATAGCATCTGTCTGCTCCTTGGAAACAGAATCCTGCTTTTTGGCCTCTTTTCCTCCGGCTGCTAAAAGATATCCGGGATCTACAAGCAATTTGAAATTTGCGGTAAAGGTTTCTCCCGCCGTTTTTGTCACCAGCTTTATCTTAGAATATACCGCCGGAGGCAGAAAGATACATAAAAACCGCCGGACAATCACTTCATACACCTTCTGCCCGGTCTGTGAAACGCTTTTTAAGTTATTCAAAGCCTGTCCGGTCGGGATGATGGCATAGTGGTCCGTGATCTTTTTATCATCTACATATCTGGTTTTTGCAAGTCCGGTGTAGGACTTCTTATCTAAAATTTCCGCAGCTGTTTCCGAGAGGATTCCGTAATTTTTTAATCCTGACAGATTTTTGTAAATTTCTTTAGAAACTGCGCTAGACAAAACTCTCGCATCGGTTCTCGGATAAGTGACCAGTTTTTTTTCATACAATTCCTGAACAATCTTCAGTGTCTCATCAGGACTTAACTTGAACATCTTGGAGCACTGATTCTGAAGTTCCGCCAGATTGTATAAAAGGGGCGGATTCTTTTTCTCCTGGCGTTTTGAAGAAGCTTCCACTATCGTCTCCATACCGGAGGCTTCTTCTATTTCTTTTATAAAGGCCTCTGCATCCTCTTTTTTTAAAAACCCGTTGTCTTTGTATAATTTCTTTGACTCAAAATATCTGGAACCCTTTACCGCCTTCCATTCAGACTCGATCTTTACACCCTGCGGTGTAATGTGGGAGAGCACTTTATAAAAAGGTATGGGGACAAAGCTCCTGATCTCCCGTTCTCTTTTTACGATCATGCCGAGGACACAGGTCATGACTCTGCCCACAGCCACAACGACACTTCGCTTTTGTTTCATGAAGTTTCCAAGGGTCCAGCCATACTTTAAGGTCAGTACCCTGGAAAAGTTGATCCCCATCAGATAATCTTCCTTTGCCCGCAAGTAAGCGGCAGAAGCCAGATTATCATACTCGCTCAGGTCTTTGGCCTCCCGGACTCCTCTGAGCACCTCTTCCTTCGTCTGGGAATCGATCCAGACTCTCTTCTTCTGTTTTCCGGTCACATGGGCTTCCTGATCCACCAGCCGGTAAATATATTCTCCTTCCCGTCCGGAGTCGGTGCACACATAGATCGTATCGATGTCTTCCCGGTTCAGGAGTGTACATACAATATCATACTGTTTCTTTACCCCCGGAATGATCTCATACTTATAATCTTCCGGCAGAAACGGAAGTGTTTCTAAATCCCACCGCTTCAGACTGGGATCATACTTATCCGGATATGACATGGTAACGAGATGACCCACACACCATGTAATCACGGCTTTTTCACTCTCCAGATATCCGTCCCTGCTGGACGGTTTCAGGTCCAGTGCATTGGCAAATTCTCTTGCCACGCTTGGTTTTTCTGTAATAAATAATGACTTCAAACGTAATCCTGCTTTCATTTTTTTCTTTTGCTATTATATCATATTTAGGTCTCCTGTGATACAATAATATCCAGAGATAAAGTGAGTAAAGGAGTGTGTTTGATATGAGTATGGAAAAAGCAAATCAGGTGACCGCAGCTGCGATCATTAAGAACATGGAAAAGAGAAATTTTTCAGGAGTATACTGTGCTACGAAGGAGGAAGCCTTACAAAAAGCTCTGTCCTACATAGAAAAAGGCTCTGTTGTTTCATGGGGCGGTTCCATGAGTGCAGCAGAGATCGGGCTTATAGATGCCGTGAAAAATTCAGGTCAGTATGAAGCTGTGGACCGGTCGGCGGCAAAAAATTATGAGGAACAGAGACAGATATATGCAAAGGCAGTCCTCGCCGACACCTATATTATGAGTACCAATGCCATCACACTGGAAGGGGAACTGATCAATATCGACGGCTCCGGCAACCGAGTAGGCTGTTTAAGCTACGGACCGAGACAGGTGATTCTGGTCGTTGGAATGAACAAAGTGGTAAGCACCGTGGAAGAAGGCGTGCACCGGACGAGAAGCAAGGCCTCCTGTCCGAACACAATCCGCCTGGGACTGAAAACTCCGTGTTCCATCACAGGACACTGCGGGGAGTGTTACGGTGATTCCTCTATCTGCTCCCATCTGCTGATCACAAGAAGATGCGGACAGAAAGACCGGATCAAGATCATTCTGGTCGGAGAAGATTTGGGTTATTAAAACAAAACAGGTATTCTGGAAGAAGAAACTTCTGGAACACCTGTTTTTTGTTTCTTAGTCTGTCAAACAATTTCCAGCAGATCCAGTCCGACTTCTCTGAAATCCTCGATAACAGCCGTGACTCCCGGGAGCCCAAGCAGCCTCTCATGGTCCTTTTTCGGCCCTATGGCTATGATCTTTCCTGCTCCAGCCCTCCTGGCCGCTTCAATTCCTGCATCTGCATCCTCAAAGACAACACATTCCCCGGGGCAAAGGCCGATCCTTTCCATGGCCATGAGGTAAATATCCGGCTCGGGCTTGCCCTTAAAGGTTCCGTCGTCATAGACAATGTGTTCTGCCGGAATCCAGTGGGTAAGATGCATATGCTTCATATAAAATCTTACATTTCCAATGGCTGACGCCGTGGCTATGGCAAAAGGTACCGCATGTTCTTTGAGCTTGGTAAGAAATTCCGGAAGCCCTTCTGTAAAATTGATCCCCTTTGGATCATTCAGACACATTTTCCTGTAAATATCTTCTTTCTCCTCTGTCAGGTCATAAATCTCCTGTTCTGTGAGATCAGGATTTAAAGCCATTTTTAAAAACTCTCCTCCGTTGATCCCATGGATCATTTTGTGAAGCTGTCTGACCGTATACTTCCCATCTGCATGTCTCTGGAAAAATTCAAACCACGCGGCTTCCTGTTTGTCCCCATCAATATACATCGTTCCGTTAAAATCGAATACAATCCCTTTTATGCTCATCTTTTCCTCCTGTCTTTTCCTCTTTTCTGTTCGTACATTCTCCGGTCTGCCAGCGAAAGCAGCTCTTCTGCCGTCTCCGCTACACTGCACTGTGCCACTCCAAAACTTATGGACATAATGAATGGAAAATTCTTATCACTGCTGTACTGCTTCAGTTTCTCCCCGGTATCTTTCAATAAATCCGTCACCTGGCTGCAATTTTTCTCAGAAAATAACAAGAGAAATTCATCGCCGCCGTACCGGAACACATAGTCTTCATCCCGAGCCGCGGCAGTCAGAGCTGAAGCAGTGGTCTTCAGATAACGGTCGCCTTCCTGATGTCCGAATTTGTCATTGGCTGTTTTCAGATGGTCCAGATCCACAAAGCAAAGACAATAATCCTTAGAGGCCGCAGAATATTTTTCCAAAACCTGTCCGGCCAAATGCCGGTTATAACATCCGGTCAGTGCATCCACATAAGCCAGTGTCCAAAGTCTCTCTTCTTCTTCCTTATCTGCCAGCATGGTTGTCCATTCTTCCCTCATCTTTCTCCTGTAAAGATTAAGCCTGCTCATTCTCATCGTATAGACAATACAAATATTCAGGCCTATAAATACAAAAACAGCGGACTTTATACCCCAAAACTTCAGAAATACGGAATTTGAAGGGACATAGTAGCCAAGCAGATTCAGGACGAGATATACATACAGGACAAACTGAATCCCAACGTGAAACCTCAGACTGGAGCGGTCCCTAAGGATGATGCAGAGCCTTTCGTAAAGCTGACTCCGTCTGAAGAAGTAAAACAGAAATCCTGTGATTACAAAGCCGAGAAAAATAGGATATTCCTTTATATTTCCCGGCAGCTTGATCTGATTGTCAAAGGATGTCAGGGGCCTGTTTAACAGCAGTGCAAAGATACATCGCAGACAGATGTTCCACGCCAGACCCGGTATGATTCCGAAGTAAGCAAGCATCGCACTTTTATCGAATCCTACATGGTAAAAGATCCGTATCTGCAGCAGAAAGAAAAAGAAGAAAATGGTCCAGTTGACGATCAGGTGCAGATCCAGAAAACTGGCCGCAACAAACCATGCATAATTTAGCACAAAGGTAAGGATAACAACAGACCTTCTTTTTTCCCTGCATTCCAGTACACAGTCAGCAAAGGAGAAAAACTCATAATGATAAAAAAAGTAAGATACTGCGACTGCAGCCATCAGGACTAATTGTTTGGGCATACAGTATCACGCTCCTCTTTCCTGTTATGTTTGTCTGAGTACATGGCCTGGTCCGCCTCTTTAATCAATTCTTCCGGTGTTTTCTGACCGGACACGGCACCGAAACTAAAGTGTATCGGGAGCCGGTCCTTCTCCGGATGTTCCATCTCTCTTCTTATTTTTTCCATCTTGTCCTTCGTTTCTTCAGAACCGATTCCCGGAAAGACAGCTAAAAACTCATCCCCTCCGAATCTGATCAGCAGTTCATCTTTTTTGAGATTCTTTTTCATTTCTTCTGCAAACGTTTTTAAATATACATCTCCAACGGAATGTCCTTTGCTGTCATTGATCTCTTTCAGTCCGTCCAGATCCATATACACCGCAGTCAGCAGCTTATTTTGCTTCAGAAAGGATTTAAGGAGCTCTATTCCGTATCCGCGGGCATAGGCCCCTGTCAGACTGTCGGTCTTTGCCATCCTGGTCATTTGTTCCTCCCGGAGCAGTTTTCTGGCTTTTGCCTCCTCCATCTTCCGGTATCTCTCTTCCAAATACTGCTCCCGCACAATGAGATAATTATGGCGCATAAATAAAAATGTCAGCAGCAGAATCAGAGCATTGCCGCTGATCATGAGAGCCGGTACAAAAACATTATCTGAAAAGAACGATGCCAGGATACTGTCGATCATTTCATAGACGAGACAGCTCCAGAGAAACAACAAAAATATTTTTGATTTCTTATAGTCAGTGTGTTCTTCCTTCACATTTTTACCGCTAAAGTATCTGATCCATATAATATAAAATATACAGAGCACGATCTTTGCAGTCAAATATCCCGATGCTTTCACGGAACTCTGAAGATTTATATTCCTGACACTTCCGCGGCCAATGGAAGCCGCTCCCAGAAACATGAGATAAAAGGACGAGAGATGAAGATATCCTATCATAGAAAAAGTTTGAATCATCTTGCCATTGATGTGTACACGCAGATAAGGCAGGTACCAGAGCAGAAAATATAAAAGCAGGCTCAAGTATACGGGTACTTCAGACAATACAGTCACGCCGGACCATACAAGGCTGGCAGCCCCGCAGAAAATCAGAGCCGATTTGTGTTCTTTCCACAGATATCCGACAGATTCCATGGCTTTTACTCTTAAAATTTCCTGTGCCGCGGATACACCAATCAGCAGAAGGAATAACTCTGTTTGTATCATCTCTTTGCCTTTCGTTTTTATTTGTATTATTATACACTATTTTGCTCCGTAATGTCTCACTTTTACTTAATCATAGGACAAAAAAGTACAGCCGCAGTACCGGCTGTACTTTATCTTCATCTATTCTGCTGATTACTCATATAAAGGATATTTTGCCGTCAATTCTTTTACAAGCTGTTTTGCTTCTTCAAGCTTCTGATCTAAAAGAGTGAGGCGGATTGCCCTGGCAATCACCGCCATATCCTCTTCTTTCAATCCTCTGGTCGTCACTGCAGGTGTTCCGAGACGGAGTCCTGATGTGACGAATGGAGATTTTGGATCGTTCGGCACTGTATTTTTATTACAGGTGATATGGACGGAATCCAAAACTTTTTCCGCTTCTTTTCCGGTCAGGTCATATTTTTTAAGATCCACCAGCATTAAATGATTATCTGTACCGCCGGATACAATATCAAATCCCTCTTCTATGAGAGCTTTTGCCAGGGCTTCCGCATTTCTAACCACCTGTTTACCGTACTCTTTAAAATCATCGGAAAGCGCTTCTTTGAAGCACACGGCTTTTCCGGCAATCACATGCATCAGCGGACCGCCCTGGATACCCGGGAAGATGGCTTTGTTAAAGTTGTATTTTTCATTGATCTCATTACTGCACATGATCATACCGCCGCGGGGACCTCTCAGAGTCTTATGGGTAGTCGTAGTCGTCACATGGGCATATGGAATCGGGCTCTGATGTACCCCTGCCGCAACAAGGCCTGCGATATGCGCCATGTCCACCATAAGAACGGCTCCGACTTCGTCTGCAATCTCACGGAACTTCTTAAAGTCAATGGATCTTGCATAAGCGCTTGCCCCTGCAATGATCAGTTTTGGGCTGCACTCCTTTGCTATGCGGAGCACCTCATCATAGTCGAGGAATCCCTCGTCATTGACACCGTAAGGCACGCAGTTGTAATATTTCCCTGACATGTTGACCGGACTTCCGTGGGATAAATGTCCGCCGTGGTCCAGGCTCATTCCCATATAGGTATCCCCTGGATTTAAGACCGCAAAAAATACTGCCATATTCGCCTGTGCACCTGAGTGCGGCTGAACATTGACATACTCACAGCCAAACAGTTCTTTGGCACGTTCTCTTGCCAGATTCTCCACTACATCCACAAACTCACAGCCGCCGTAATATCTCTTTCCGGGATATCCTTCCGCATATTTGTTAGTCAGGTGGCTGCCCATGGCTGCCATGACTGCCTTTGAAACTAAGTTCTCAGAAGCAATCAGTTCCAGATTGTTTCTCTGTCTGGACAGCTCGTCCTGCATTGCATCGGCAACTTCAGGATCATAATTCTTAACTTCGCTAAAATCGAACATCTTCGTGTCCTCCTGTTATATATTGATGATGTTAATCTTGGAATTGTTCTTTCAGTGCCTCCACTGCTGTTTCCACACGGCTTTCTCTGATCAGGACCGTGATCTTGATTTCAGAAGTATAGATCATATGGATGTTGACGCCTTTGTTATAAAGAGCTTCAAACATTTTCGATGCCGCCCCTGAGTTGGACATCATTCCTGCGCCCACAATGGATACGATACCCACGTTTTTGTCAGAAACAATCTCTTTATAAGAGCCTTCCTGAAAGGTTTCTTTTAAGGTCTCCACCGCCGCATCCGCATCAGACTTTTTCACAACAAAGGAGATGTCTTTGCTGTCTTTTCTCCCTATGGACTGCAGAATCAGTTCTACATTGATCCCCTTGTCCGCGATGGCGGTAAACAGTTTCGCCGCGATCCCCGGTTCGTGCTTCAGCCCTTTGATCGCCACCTGTGCAACATCTGTGTTTGACAACACGCCGCTAAATAACATTTTCTCCATAATCTGCTTCTCCTTATTCCTCGTTCGTATCGTTTTCTTTCAAATCTATTCCAAGCTCATCAAGCTGCTCTGTGTCCACCCCTCCCGGTGCCTGTGTCATGAGGCAGGAAGCGTCCTTTACTTTTGGGAATGCAATGACGTCACGGATACTGTCCTCCCCTGTCATCCACATGACAAGACGGTCCAGGCCGTAAGCAAGACCTGCATGAGGCGGCACTCCGTACTGGAAAGCCTCCAGGAGGAATCCGAATCTTTCATTGGCATCCTCCTCGCTGAATCCAAGAGCCTTAAACATGGCTTTCTGGATATCATTGCGGTGAATCCTCACGGATCCCCCTCCGAGCTCTGTGCCGTTTAAAACAATATCGTAAGCTTTCGCCCTGACTCTTCCGGGCTCTGTTTCAATGTACTCTAAATCCTCTTCCATCGGCATGGTAAACGGATGATGCATCGCCGTATAGCGGTTCTGTTCTTCGTTCCACTCCAGCAGAGGAAATTCTGTGACCCATAAGAAATTATATAAGGACTCATCGATCATCTCATATTTTTTTCCGATCTCCAGACGAAGGTTTCCGAGGACATCATAGACGACAGAGTCTTTGTCGGCCGCAAACAGAAGCAGATCTCCGGGTTTCCCCCACATCGCATCGATAAGCGCCGTCATTTCTTCCTCTTTCATAAACTTGGCAAAAGAAGATTTTACGCTTCCATCCTGCTTCAGCTGGATATAGGCGAGTCCCTTTGCCCCGAACTCTTTGGCAAAGTCTACAAAAGCATCGATCTTCTTGCGTCCCAGATCCCCGAGGCCTTCTGCGTTCAGTCCCCGCACGGAGCCTCCGTTTTCCAATGCTCCTTTAAAGACCATGAAATCACAGTCTTTCACTGTTTCCGATACGTTAATGAGTTCCATGCCAAACCTTGTATCCGGCTTGTCGGAACCGAACCGGTCCATGGCTTCCTGATAAGTGAGACGCTTCATCGGGATCTGCACATCCACGTCCAGCACTTCTTTAAACACTTTCTTTAACAGGCGCTCGTTGACATCGATCACGTCATCTACATCGACGAAAGAAAGCTCCATGTCGATCTGTGTAAACTCCGGCTGCCGGTCCGCCCTTAAATCCTCATCTCTGAAACACTTTGCGATCTGATAGTAACGGTCTACTCCTGAACACATCAAAAGCTGCTTAAACAGCTGCGGTGACTGGGGAAGTCCGTAAAAATTTCCCGGATGCACACGGCTCGGCACGAGATAATCCCTGGCCCCCTCCGGCGTGCTTTTCCCGAGGATCGGCGTCTCAATCTCCAAAAATCCTTCTTCTGCTAAAAAGTCTCTTGCCGCTTTTGTTACCTGGCTCCTCACGAGGAGATTCTTTTGAAGGTTCGGTCTTCTCAAATCCAGGTAGCGGTATTTGAGCCGCAGTTCGTCTTTTACGGTCTGTTCCGCATCCACAGGAAATGGCGGCGTTTTTGACTCTGACAGGATTCTTAAGTCTGTCACTTTAATCTCGATATCCCCTGTCTTTAAATTCTCATTGACAGCGGCGCTTCGTTTTTGCACTTCCCCTGCCGCCGCGATCACATATTCATTTCTCAGGGAATTGGCTTTTTCATAATCTTCACCTGACAATGTATCTTCATCAAAGACCAGCTGCAATAATCCTGAACGGTCTCTTAAGTCTACAAATATAAGACTTCCCAAATTTCTTCTCTTCTGTACCCATCCCATGACGGTTACTTTCTCGCCGATATTTTCACGGCCCACTTCTGTACACCGGTGGCTCCGTGATAACCCGGCCATTGACTCTGCCATGCTGCTTCCTCCTTACATATATTAAACCTGTCTGTCATTATAGCATAAGGGATGGCAGGATTTCAATGAAACTTGCAGGTTTTATAGACATTGCATCATTTTTGCATTATAATGGTAATTACACAAAAAAGGAGGCAAGTAACATGAGTGAATATGCAATTGTTGCACCAGAAGATTTTGACCAGAGTGCCTTCCGTCTCATAGGGAAGGACTGGATGCTGGTAACCGCCAAAAATGAAGAAGGCAGAATTAATACGATGACCGCATCATGGGGTGGATTCGGAGTCATGTGGGGCAAGGACGTGGCAGTATCTGTGATCCGTCCGCAGCGCTATACGAAAGAATTTATCGATAACTCTGAAACTTTCTCGCTGTCATTCTATGATGAAGCATTTAAGAAAGACCTGACGTATCTCGGAAGTGTGTCAGGACGGACCGAAGATAAAATTTCAAAGACAAGACTTACACCGACCGATGCCAACGGCATCCCTTACTTTGAGGAAGCAAAAATTGTTCTGATCTGCAGAAAGCTGTACAGTCAGCCGATGGACCCGGAAGGATTTATAGGAGACGCAAAAGCACTGGATGCTCAGTGGTATGCGGATAAAGACTACCATACTCTCTACGTGGCAGAGATCGAGCAGATTCTCGTAAAACAGGATTAATACCATAAAAACCGGCGGAGACACATGTTCTCCGCCGATTTTTTATGAAACAGTCTATATGAAATTTATACCTGGCATACTTTGTGAGGATTCAGAATATTTTTCGGGTCGAAGGCTGCTTTGATCCCCCTCATGATATTCATTGTTTCTTCTTCTAAAGACTCATTAAGATATGGCTTCTTGGCATATCCTATGCCGTGTTCCCCGGACACCTGACCGCTTAATTCATTCGCTTTCCGGTATATTTTATCCATGGCCAGTGTCATCCGCTCCTGCCATTGTTCCTCAGTCAGATCGTCCTTCAAAATATAAGCATGGAGATTTCCGTCCCCCGCATGGCCAAAGCTCTTGATCCTGATATCCACTTCGCTGTGAAGATTGTGCATATACTCCACCATCTCACTGATCTTATTTCTTGGAACGACCACATCCACCTCATCCATATAGGTGGTAGATCCTTTGATCGCTTCCAGAAATGCACCTCTGGCTTTCCAGATGGATTCGTCCCGCTCTTCTGTATCAGAGATCAGCACATCCAGCGCGCCCTGACTCAAACAGAGTTTTGCGACTTTATCGTAATCCGCCTCGATCTCCTCGGCCGAATTTCCGTCGAATTTCAGAAGAAGGTATGCGTCTGCCTGATGGTCCGGGAACTTTTTGCCCAGATATTCTTCAGCATCTTCAATAACCTCTCTCTGCATGAATTCGATTGCGGTAGGAATCGCTTTGGACTTGATGATTTCCGGCACCGTCTGTATCGCCGAGTTGAGATTTTTAAACGGTATCAGAAGACTGATCGCTTTTTTCGGAAGCGGAAGCAGTTTAAGAACTGCTTTCGTGATAATTCCCAGTGTTCCCTCAGACCCTACCATCAGATCCTTCATCGCATAACCGGAACTGTTCTTTACGATTTTCCCTCCGAATTCTACAATCTTTCCGTTGGGCAGAACCACTTCCAGTCCCCGGACATAATCTCTCGTAACTCCATATTTTACTGCCCGCATTCCACCGGCGTTTGTACTGATATTTCCTCCTATCGTTGCAGATTTCTCACCCGGGTCCGGCGGATAGAAAAAGTCATGGTCCTCCACAAATGCTGACAGCTCCATCAGGAGTACTCCAGGCTCCACGGTTACCGTCAGATTTTCTTCGTCCAGTTCAAGGATCTGATTCATCAGGCTGGTATCCATCATAATCCCGTGTTCCATTGCCACAGAAGATCCCACAAGCCCTGTGCCCGCTCCCCTTGGAGTGACCGGAATCGTGTGTTCATATGCATAGGACATGATCTTTGAAATCTCTTCTGCATTTGCTGCCTTCACTACGACGTCAGGATAGCTCTGGGTACCGCTCAGCTCATCATGGCTGTATTCTTCATTTATATTTTCTCCGTATAAAATACGTTCGTCATCACCGATTACCTGCTTTATGTATCTAAGATCTTTTTCATCTAATCTTTTATATCCCATAGCTATGCCCCCTGACTCTCTTTAATCTTTTCAATGAACTGAGGAATGACCTCATATAAATCTCCCACCAGACCGTAATGAGCTACCTTGAAAATAGAGGCTTTCTCATCCTTATTAATGGCAATGATCTGGTCTGAATGATCCATGCCGGCAACAAACTGAATAGCGCCGGATACCCCGCAGGTGATGATCAGTTTCGGCCGGACGGTACGGCCGCTTAAGCCTACCTGCCGTTTTGCGTCCAGCCAGCCGTTCTCTGCCACAGGCCTTGTACATGCCACCTGCCCGCCAAGAAGGTCTGCCAATTCTTCCAGCATCAAAAGATCCTCTTCTTTTTTAACACCGCGTCCCGCAACCACAAGTACATCGGCAGATTCTATGAACTTTTCCTTTTCTTTCAGCACAATATCAAGAACTTCAACATTTGTCTTGAGTTTGCCCTTTTCAATGGAACATTCTACAATTTCACCCTGTTCTTCCTCCATCCGTTCCGGAGCATTCATCACTTTATAGCGGACGGTTGCCATCTGGGGACGGTGATTGGGTGTTGTGATATGTGCCATAATATTTCCGCCGAAGGCAGGCCGTATCTGGGACAGGTCTGTATTTTCATTCATCTCAAGGATCGTACAGTCCGCTGTAAGCCCGGTTTTCATTCTGGCTGCTACTCTTGGGGCCAGCTGTCTTCCGACCGTTGTTGCACCTACTAAGACAGCGGATGGATGTTGTTTTTGTATAAAGTCTTCAAAGACTGCCGTATACGGTTCTATTTTAAAACGGCTCAGCTCCGGGTCATCATACAGAAATACCTGATCGACTCCATAATGCAGCAGTTCTCTGCTCTCTTCTTTAATATCGCTTCCAATGAACAATGCGTACACAGGATGAGAAATCTTTCTGGCCAGTTCTTTTGCCTTTCCGATCAGTTCATAAGTCACCGGATGTATTTTGCCGTCCACATGGTCAACATATACTACGATTCCATTCCATAAGGATTTATCAATCTCCTCTGCCTTCTGGTCTTCCACATAAGTGACGGCTCCTTCCGGTCCCTTCTTTACACACAGTCTGCACATCTTACAGGCCGAATTGATCTCCAGTTTTCCGTCTTTTTCTTCCATTGCCCCAAACGGACAAATTTTCATCAGTTCACTGAGATCTGTTATTTTTTCCTGATTGATTTCTAACTTTGCCATATGTAATTCCTCCTATACAAATTTCAGTTCTTTCACTTTTTGAAAGAGTTTTTCTGAAAGGATACTGCCTTCCTCGTTCCAGAGTTCCCTATGGTGGTTCGTTTCCGGAGGGAAAATCTTCTGAACCTGTGTGGGTGAACCATTCAGTCCGTAATGAGTCTCATCTCTGTCGTCCATGTCATCCAGGCTGAGCATAGTGATTTCCGTATCTGCTTTCTCGGTTTTTCTCACGTAAGAAGGAAGTCTTGGCTGGAAAATGTCTTTATCCACTGCCAGAAGACAGGGATAGGCAATCCTTGTGATCTCAATGTCGTCCGGCATATCCATCTCAACTGTAATATTTTGTCCGTCTGCCTCGGTAATTTTTCTTACATTTGATACACTCGGGATACCAAGCCATTCGGAGATCTCCGGTCCAACCTGGGCTGTATCACCGTCTGTGGTCTGTTTCCCGCACAGAATCAGGTCAAAATCTCCCATCTTTTTAATCCCCTGAGCCAGGGTATAGCTTGTGGCCAGCACATCGGCTCCCCCGAATCTCCGGTCGGAAATCAAAGTTCCGTGATCAGCTCCCATCGCATAGGCTTCCCTTATCACCTGAGCCGCCTGAGGAGGTCCCATTGTGATCACACTGACCTCCCCTCCCAGTTCTTCCTTTAACCGCATGGCTGTCTCCAACGCGTAGAGATCATAGGGATTCATTTTGGACGCTGCCCCGTTTCTTTTCAGGACTCCCGTTTTTGGATCAACCTCTACCTTATTGGACTCCGGCACCTGTTTGATACAAACTAAAATATTCATATCTGCTTTTCCTCCTGCTTTCACGATTGGTCCTACCAATCGTCTGAAAAATAATTGGAAATGAAACATCATTTCCAGGTTCCCTGTTCTCTATATTGGCCCTACCAATTTATCTTTATTATAACTTCTTTTGTATTATCCGTCCAGCTTTTTTTTAAATCTTATGACTTTTTCGTCATAATGCACAAGTTTATCTCGTTTTCATGCGCTCCAGCGTGCTGTTGATGATGTCAAAGTGATCCTCGATTGCTTTTCTTCCGCCTTCCAGGTCTTTTTCAATCATACATTTTGCAATTTCTTTATGTGCCTGCTGCAGCTTTTCCTTGTTGTCATCCTTGAAGATCTCTCTCCGCATATCTGTGATATAAGTATCCAGCACATCGGATAATGCCTGTAAAATATCTATAATCAGGACATTGTGGGAAGCCTTTGCTATCGCATAATGAATCTTTTTATCCCAGATTACGCATTCTTCCTCAGTTTTGCCCCGGTCCAGATTCAGTATATACTCACCAATCTTCTGAATCTCCTCTTTGCTGATGTTGTCCACGGCAAGCACAAAGGCCTGCATCTCCAGCGCGAAACGCAGCTGTGTGATGGAGCCATAGTCAAGTTTGTGCAGAATGAACATCATGGACATTGATTCTACAAGGTTTTTTTCAAAATTACAGGAAACATAATTTCCCGCTCCCTGCTGGCTGGATATAAACCCCATCATCTCCAGCATGTGGATCGCCTCACGCACAGAATTTCTGCTGACGCCCAGCTGTTCCGAGATTTCCCTCTCGGGAGGTAATTTTTCACCGATCGTCAAATCATGATTGATGATCTGTTTCTTAATATGTTCAATCACTTTTTCGTAAGCTTTTGTCTGCTGCATCTCTATCCCTCTTTCTTTAAAACCGTTTGGAGAGAATTATACCGTCCAGGTTTCATCAAATCAAGGGAATTTCTATTATTTCCAGCTTTTTCGCCGTTTTTTTCATAAAAGAGGATTACCTTCTGTCCCGGATAACTCCGAAACAGAAGGTGCATTAAGATGGTCAATATGCATTAAGCATAGAAACACGCTGATTTATTCTGCTTCCTTTTTCTTCCTGATCTCTTCGATCATAACCGGAAGCACGTTTACTGCATTTCCTACGATGCCGATGTTGGCCACTTCAAAAATAGGCGCATCTTCATCTTTGTTGATAGCTACTATATAATCGGAATTCATGATTCCGGAGACATGCTGTGTCGCGCCGGAAATACCGCACGCGATATAAAGCTTCGGCGCTACGATTTTTCCTGACTGCCCTACCTGGTGTACCCTGGAGATCCATCCGTCTTCGATGGCCGGCCTTGTGGCCCCAACCACTCCGCCGAGCAGATCAGCCAGTTCTTTGACCAGGGCAAAGTTATCCTTGCTGCCCATTCCCCGTCCGCCGGAGACAATGACTTCTGCCTCTTCCAAATTGACAGCCTCAGAAATTTCTTTGACTGCATCTTTTATATCCAGCCGAACTTTTTCATCCGTAACCGGGACTTTTTTCTCTGTGATCGTTCCTTTTCCGGCTTCTTCTGTTTTTTTAAAGGCGCCGGAACGCAGCACCGCAATCTGCGGCACGGATGTTTCCATTACCACATCCTGAAGTACCGTTCCTCCATAAAGCGGGCAGGTATAGACTGTTTTTCCATCTTCTGTCCTTAGATCCATGACGTCAGAAACACATCCAGTCTTTAATCTGGCAGCCAGTCTTGGAGCAAGATCCTTGCCGTCCTGAGTTCCTCCTACCAGCACTGCAATAGGCTTCTCTTCTTTGATTACTGATTCCATTACGTTGGTAAAATAGTCCAGATGAAAGCTTTCATATTGAGGGTCTTCAATTAAGATCACTTCATCGGCACCGGATTCGGCAGCTTTTTGGGCGGCTGTCCGAATTCCGTCTCCGATCAGAACTGCTCTGACCTTCCCGCCCGTGTTTTCAGCGATTTTTCTGGCAGGAGAGAGCATTTCCAAACCGACCTTTACCGGACTTTTGTCCGCAGTCTCAATATAAACCACGATATCCTTATATTCTGTCATATTCATTGCAAACTCCTCCTTAGAATACTTTCGCATCCGCCATCATGGCAACTGCTTTAAATGCTGAATCCTGCGCTGTCTCTTCCTGGATCTTGATTCCGGCCTCTTTTTTCGGCGGTTCATAGAGTTTAAGAGTTTTTACAAAGGCCCCGTCCTCCCCTGTTTTTTCGAGTTCCAGCATAGACAGATCTTCTGCCTTGATCGTACCGATCGGCTTTTTCCGGGCTGCCATCTTATTTTTAATCGTCGGATATCTCGGGTCATAATCCGGTTTTGTAACAGTCAGAACACACGGAGACGCTGTCTCGATAAGACGGTAGCCTTCTTCCGTCTCCTGTTTGGCGCACACCTGTCCTTCTTCGAATTCGACCCCGATCACGTTGGTGATAACACCGGTGCCCAGCAGTTCGGAGAGTTCTGCTCCCACCTGTCCCAGGGCAGCGTCGGTAGCCTCTTTCCCGCAGAAGATCAGATCAAACTTCTTTCCGGTGTCTTCCTCAATCTTTTTGGCGGCACACATCAGGATATGGCTGATTCCCCTGGAATCCGAACCGTCAAACCGGTCATCCCGTACCAAATATGCATGGTCTGCTCCTACTGCGAGACAGTTTTTTAATGAATTTCTGGCTTCCTCACCGCCGATGCACAGGACGGTGATCTCCCCTTCCCCGGCTTCCTTCAGGCGTGCAGCCATCTCCAGCGCATAGGTGTCAAACGCATTGACTACAGGTGTGATGTTTGCAAGATCCGGCTTCCCTTCTGCTGTCAAATGTACTTCCACAGAATCATCCGGCACCTGTTTCACACATACTAAAATTTCCATAATCTTCACTCCTTTGTCGGGTCAATTTCTTATCTGCCGATGGTATTGTTCGCAATGACGATTCTCTGGATTTCATTGCTTCCCTCGAAAATCTGAAAGATCTTCGCGTCACGGAGAAGTTTTTCTACCGGATATTCTCTGCTGTATCCGTATCCGCCGAACATCTGAATGGCTTCTGATGCCACTTCCATGGCAATATCACTGGCGTAGCATTTTGCAATAGCTGCTTCCTTAGAATGAGAAAGTCCAAGATCCATCCTTGTCAGTGCATGGGCAACCATCTGGCGGGCTGTCTCTGTCTTGATCGCCATATCCGCAATCTTAAACTGCAGTGCCTGATTTTTGATGATCGGTTTTCCAAACTGGATTCTTTCTTTTCCGTAGGCAATAGCCTCATTGATGCCTCTCTGTGCGATTCCTGCTGCGACACATCCCATCCATGCCCTGGCCTGGTCAAGAGTCTTCATAGCAATGCCAAAACCTTTTCCTTCCGCTCCGATCAGGTTTTTGGCCGGAATCCGGCAGTCTTCCAAAACCACATCGCAGGTATTCGATGTACGAATTCCCATCTTATCTTCTTCATTGCCAGTGCTCAGTCCCGGTGTTCCTGCATCTACAAGGAACATGGAGATGCCTTTTACACCTTTGCTTTTATCGGTCATAGCCGTAATACAGTAGAAGGAAGCGATCCCGCCGTTTGTGATAAAGCATTTTCTTCCGTTCAGTATGTATTCGTCTCCGTCTTTCACTGCAGTTGTTGTACCTGCTCCTGCATCGGAACCTGCTCCCGGCTCAGTAAGGCAGAATGCTCCGAATCCGCCCTCGATGATCTGATCACAGACATGCTTTTTTTGTTCTTCGTTCCCTGCGATTAAAACCGGTTTTGTTCCCAGCCCGCTGGCAGAAATCGTGGTGGCAAATCCTGCGTCCGCGATAGCCATCTCCTCGATCAGCGCAGCCACATCCACTCTGGAAAGTCCGGGTCCGCCGTATTCTTCCGGAACCTCAAGAGAATGAAGCTGCATCTCAATCGCTTTATCATAGATCTCCTTCGGCCATTCTCCTGAACGGTCAAATTCTTTACACTGTTCTTTGACTTCATTCTCACAAAACTCCCGCACGTCCTGCAGTAAATCGTTTGCTTCTTCTGAAATTAAATATGCCATAATTGATTTCTCCTTTTAAATTGATCAATGGTTTGTATTTTCCTTACAGCTTGTAACAGACTTTGCCCGGATTCAGGATCATGTTCGGATCAAAAACAGTTTTTACGCCTTCCATGATACGCATGCTGACCGGTCCCACAGATTCTGCCAGATAGTCGAGCTTTCCGTGTCCGATGCCGTGTTCTCCGGAGATCAGTCCTCCGAATTCCGTGGCTTTTTCGTATACTTTTTTCATAAATACTGATACTTGCTTTCTGAATTCCTCCTCCTGCATGTCATTGCTGCATGTATAAATATGCAGGTTTCCGTCCCCGGCATGACCAAAACTTTTTACCCGGAAATCTGCTTCCGCTTCCAGTGATTTTGTGTAGGTCAGGAACTCTGCGATTTTATTTGTGGGCACTACCACATCACATTCATCCAAAAGTACAGTATCCGCCTCAATGGCCTCTAAAAGAGCGCTTCTCACAGCCCACGCGTCACGTTTCAGTGCCGGTGTATCGGCTACCAGAACATCAATGGCTCCCGCCTCCAAGACAACCTCAGAGGCTGCCTCTATGATATCTTCCAGCTGTTCTTCCGAATCTCCGTCAAAGGTAGCCAGCAGATACGCACCGACTTCCACGCCTTCCATTTCTTTTGGATAAACCTTCTTTCCCAGAAATTTCTCCGTATCCATGACGACATCTTTTTCCATGAACTCCAGAGCCTGCGGATGCAGATGGTTCATGAAAAACTGAGGCACTGTTGCAATACAGTCTTCCAAAGTTTCATAAGGAATGATCAGGCTGATGACCGCTTTGGGCTGAGGAATCAATTTCAGCGTCAGCTCTGTGATGACTCCCAATGTTCCTTCCGATCCGATCATCAGATTCAGCAGGCTGTATCCGGAACTGGTTTTAGAAACTGTCGCCCCCAATTTGACAATCTCACCTGTGGGAAGAACGACGGTCATCGCCCTGACATAATCTCTCGTCGTACCGTATTTTACTGCCCTCATGCCGCCGGCATTGGTTGCTACATTTCCGCCTACGGTCGCAAATTTTTCTCCCGGGTCCGGCGGATACAAAAGCCCCTGTTTTTCTGCATCTTCCGCCAGGTCATTTAACAGAACTCCGGGCTGTATGGTCACGACAAAATTTTCTTTATCATAGCCGAGGATCTTGTTCATCTTTGTGATGGACAGTATGATTCCTCCATGGATGCTGACAGCTCCTCCCACCAGCCCGGTTCTGGCCCCGCTTGGCGTCACAGGAATTTTGTGTTCATTACAAAGCTTCATTACCGCTGCAGCTTCTTCTGTCGTCAGTGGTTCTACTACCGCTTCGGGTTTTGCCTTTCCGTAGATTGACATTTCGTCATGGGTAAAATCATCATTGATCTCGTCTCCCGTATAGACACGTCTGGGTGCAATCTCATTCAGACGGTCAATGATCTCCTGTGTCACTCTGCCATATTCATATTCGCTCATCTTCTCCTCCTCTAAAAAATCTCAATTTCTATTTCTTACAATCACTGCTACGCCGTCCGGTATTACAGTGATCTTACTGTTTTCTCTGCCCAAATATTCATCGGCCATGCGGATCGCATCTTCTACGCTGTCAGCATAGTCCATCTGCATCTCCTCTACCATATCCTTCGGAGCCTGTGTCACCAGGATAACTTTATACTTTAACAGGATACGGCATAAGATCTGGGACTCCCATTGATCAGGCACAGTAGAGTTCCTGTCTGTAGCCAGGAATCTCTGCATGATCTTTTCCTTATCTTTTTCTTTTGCAAAAGTATCATACAACTCCTTACCACCATGTCCGTCAATACAGCTTGCAGCCATAATAATCACTCCGCCCGGCCGGCAGGTGGCTTCCGCCGCCGTCATGCCCTTGACTGACTGATAAATATTCTGATCCAGAGGGTATCCCCCATTGGTGGATATGACAATATCGGAAGGTACTGCGTCCACTCCTGAAAGCTGATCCACGAACCGGCATCCCTTTTCATGAGCTTTTTCATAGTGTCCTGCGAATGCCTCAATCACCTTTTTATCTTCATCCAGCACAACGTTTATGATAAAAGCAAGTTTTGCCTTTCCGGCCGCGTAGATCATATCCCTGTGAATAGGGTTTCCTTCAAGAATTCCAGTTCTGGCATGGGGATCATCAATAAACTCCGAGCAGTGGTTTGCCAGTACTGTTGTTCTGCTGGAGACTCCCGGCAGCACGCTCTTTCTTCCTCCGGAAAAACCTGCAAAAAAGTGAGGTTCAATGAATCCTTCCGAGATCAGAAGATCGGCTTCCCAGGCGATTTTATTGATCAGAAGTTCCCCTCCGGACGGAAGTTTCCCCAGACTTACCATATCTTCCTGTTTTCCGCTTTCATGCACTACAAATCTGATGTCCGGGTGATCCACTGTTTCTTCTCCGAACTTTGAGATCAGTTCTTCCCTTGTGGTAGGGCGGTGAAACCCTGTGGCGATTAAAACTGTCACCTTTGCGCCGGGATTTCCCTGCTTGATCTCCTCCAAAACAGCCGGCATGATCACCTTGCTCGGAACCGGACGGGTATGGTCGCTGGCAATCATCACAATATTGTCTTTTCCCCTGACCAGCTCTTTAAGCCTCGGTGTTCCCACCGGATGCAGCAGGGCATCTTTTACCAGTTCTTCTTCCTCCATTTTGGCCTGATAGTCATGAGCTTTTGATAAGAGGATTCCCGCCAGCCGTTCCTCCGGGATCTCAATCGTTAATTTCCCTTTTCCATAGGGAAGGTTTATCGTTTTCATAAGTCACCTCCGTAGAATGTCTTAAATAAATCTAAGTCCCAAAAATGCGATCACTCCGTATAGTACGATAAACAGAATGAAGTATTTCATGGACCCGTTCAGTATGCTGCTCTCTTTTCCCACTGTTCCCGTGGCTGCCACAGCAATGGCAATGCTCTGGGGTGAGATGATCTTTCCCGCCGTGGATCCTACTGTATTGGCCGCAGCCAGCCAGACATCGTTCATTCCAAGTGTATGGGCTGTCTGGACCTGCAGGCCGGTGAACAGGACACTTGAGGATGTAGCACTTCCTGTCACGAAGGTTCCGATCGAACCGATCAGCGGTGCCACCAATGGATAAAAAGAGCCGGTGACCGCCACTATCAGTGCTGCAATGTCACTGATCATCCCGCTGTATCCCATGACTTTTGCTGTTGCCAGAACGGATACGATCGTAAGCACTGTCTTGAACATCTGTATCAGGGTGTCTTTCAATACCATTCCGATTTCTTTCCAGGATGCCCCCTGTGCTTTTCCTCCGATCAGCGCTGCCAGGAAGATCAGGACACCCGGTGTTGCCAGCCATGTAAAGGTATACGGGACGGCTCCGGCACCTGTATAGATCTGAACCGAACTCTTTACGCTCGCCAGCGGATCGTGGACAGCAGGGACGAGACTGGAAGTGATCAGGAGAAACAGGAGGATCAGCAGAAAGGGAAGCCATGCAAGAACTGCCTTTTTTAATCCAAGAGGCTCACTGCCGGAATGCTCCGAGTCATCAAGATCTTTCAAAATGTATTCCGGGTCTTCATTTTTCTTTAAAAGCTTTGCCGCCAGGATTGTAATGACCATACTGCATACAGAGCCGATCACCGCCGGGAGTTCAGCGCCTACAAACTTTGCAGTGAGGTATTCCGGAATGATAAATCCCAGTCCGGAGAGCAGTGTGATCATGCCGATCCCCTTCAGTCCTTTGACAGATCCCCCTGTCATGATCATCATCAGAAACGGTGTCAGGACTACCAGGACTGCAAGCTGCATAACTACGGCAACTGCCACGCCTCTGGGATCCAGGCCGCTCACGGAAGCCGCCGTGATTGTCGGAATACCGATCGAACCGAACGCCGTAGGCGTTGCATTGGCAACCAGACAGACCGTTGCAGCGAAGATCGGACTGATACCAAGTCCGCATAAGATACTGGCCGGAATCGCAACTGCCGTTCCAAAGCCGGCCATCCCTTCCATGAATCCTCCAAATCCCCATGCAATGATCAGGATCAGAATCCGTTTGTCTCTGGATACGCTGGTCAGCATCCGTTTAATTAAATCCATATTTTTTGTATGTACCGTCAGGTTGTAAGTGAAAATGGCCGCGATGATGACGAGACAGATCGGCCAGATTCCCATGGCCGCTCCTTCCAAAGTTCCGGTAAGAGCATCGACAAGCGGCATTTTCCAAAGAAGCAGTGCAAGAACTAGTGTGATCGCAAGTGAAATAGGACAGGCTTTGTATCCGGGCATTTTAAGGCCGCTTAAGGCAAGCATCAGCCAAAGGATAGGAAGCAAAGCCAAAATAAATTTAATGAACATCACAAGCAGAATCTCCTTTCTGTTCAGGACGACGAGTTACACTCCAAATAAATTGGTTCTACCAATCCCCTTGTTGCCCCTTATGGTAGGACCAATTTTATCGTTTGTCAAGCCCATTTGCATGAACAAGTCTCATGATACTCTATATTTTTTGTGCAAAACGCTGAAATTTATATTATTTTTCTGATTGATCCTATTCGCTGAAACAGGTCTGCATCTGCTTCACAGAACATTCCATTTTTTATAAATTTCATGAAATCTCACAAAAATAAAAAGCTTCTCTGATCTCAAATAATCAGAGAAGCTTTTGCCTCTGTGCACTATAAAACGATTGTCCTTATAATGCATTTTTTATATCGTCCAAAGAGATTTCTATCTCTTCTCCGGATTCCATGTTTTTCAGTCTTCCTTTATTTTCTTTTAATTCATTCTCGCCAATAATGATCGTGTTTTGTGCCCGGAGCTTATTTGCATATTTCATCTGTGCCTTTACTCCTCGTCCAAGGTAGTCTGTCTCCACCTTAAATCCTTCCATGCGCAGACCGGAAACGATCTCATAGGCTCTTGCCTTAGCTTCTTTTCCGAGAATTCCCACATAGAGGTTCAGTGGTCTTCCCGCCGGAAGTTCTGCTCCCTCCTCTTCGAGGAAAAATAAGATACGCTCTACTCCCATGCCGAATCCCACCGAAGGCATAGACGCTTTCCCGTCGATCTCATGGACTAAGTTGTCATATCTTCCTCCGCCGCACAGAGTAAACCCTTCTCCGTTTACAAACTCAAACACGGTCTTTGTATAATAATCGAGCCCGCGGACAATCCCTGTGTCCACTTCATAAGGGATATTCAGGCTGTCCAGGAGGCTTTTCAGCTCTTCAAAATGTTCTCTGCACTCTTCGTCCAGATAGTCGATCGTTCTCGGTGCATCCTTGATAATCTCTTTGCAGGAAGGGACCTTGCAGTCGATGACTCTCAGAGGATTCTTCTCCATCCTCTCCCGGCAGGTTGGACAAAGTTTGTCCTCATGTCTGTGAAGATATGCAAGAAGAGCTTCGTTGTAATCTTTTCTGCAGTTTGAACATCCGATGCTGTTGATGTGAAGTTTCGCATCACTGAGCCCAATCTTATTGATAAACGTTGTTACCAGTGTGATCAGTTCCACTTCTGCCAGAGGACTTTCTGCCCCTACAAACTCAATCCCGAACTGGTGGTGCTGTCTGAGTCTTCCGCTCTGTGGTTTTTCATATCGGAAAGCCGGGGTAATATAAAACATCTTTACCGGCTGTGGTTCGTTCTGCATTCCGTGTTCCAGATAAGCGCGGATGGCACCCGCAGTTCCCTCCGGTTTTAAGGTGATGCTCCGGTTTCCTTTATCTTCAAAAGTATACATCTCTTTCTGGACCACATCCGTTGTCTCTCCCACGCTTCGCTGAAACAGTACGGTATGCTCAAAAACAGGGGTAATGATTTCATGAATATTATATGTCTCACACAGGTCTTTGAACACATTCTCCAGATATGTCCGTTTCTGCATCTCCTCCCCGAACCAGTCCTTCGTCCCTCTCGGTGCTTGTGTTATCATTCGCAGTTCCTCCTTTTATTGTATCTGTATCGTGCAGATTACTCTTTTCTAATATTCTAAGCATTTCTTTCGAAAATGCAACCCGCTGAAATGCGAGAAACACTTTCATGTCAAAATTCTTTACTTCCTCGATCATGACTTCCAGAGCGGTTTCTACAGAGAATCCCTCCCGGTAATCCCGGTTGGCGATCAGGGCCCCAAAAATATCGCAGACATGCATGATCCTGCCCACCAGCGGGATCTCATCTCTCTTTAGATTGCTCGGATATCCTGTGCCGTCATAATGTTCATGATGGTACAAAACCGCATCCAGCACAATATTATCATAGCCGTGTTCGACCAGAATCGAATGGCCGATCGTAGAATGCATGCGCAGGTAGCGTGTCTCATCTACTGCAAGAATCTGTTCTTCCTTTTCATTCATGTAAAAATTCAGCCGGACTTTTCCGATGTCATGCAGCAGGCCCGCCACTGCCAGATCATAGCAGACTGCCTCATCCAGTCCTAATTCTTTTCCCACGTTATATGCGAGGTTGCTCACAACGATCCCATGTTCGATGGAATCGTCCAGACTGACCTGAATCGGAGTCTCTACATCCCGGGATTCATATTTCATCGGCATATCATAACACCACCTAACACATACTTTTTAGTAATTTATCTTTCCGTAAAATCATTTCTTCGATCCGTTCCGTATACTGTCTGACATCCTTCAGGTTTTCCACCCTCTGGATGTTTCTTCTGCCGCCGACAATCTTAGATGAAGCGCCGGCACCTGCTGCAATAATATCATGCAGTTCCTCCATAATCAGTATATTATAAAGGCATTCTTTTTCTTCCAAAGAAAAGCCTGTATTTTCAAAATTTCCGGGAATATTTTTCTGCCGGTACATGTAATAAGGTTCCATTCCCAGATCAAAGCATGCCCGCTGTGCAAACCGGATCATTTCGTCATCGGCACCGCAAGAAAACTGATCCCTCATTTGATTCAGGGGAGCGCTTCTCTTGATCGCCAGCGCGTGGACCGTGATGCTGTCAGGCTCCAGTTCCCCAAGAGCCTTAAAGGTTGTCTCAAGTTCCCGGATTCCTTCTCCAGGAAGTCCGCAGATCGTGTCCATGTTAATGTTGTCAAATCCTGCTTTTCTGGCAGCATGAAAGCTGTCAGCCACATCCTCCGCCGTATGGTTTCTCCCAATCTTTCTCAGTGTATCATTGTTCATCGTCTGGGGATTGATACTGATCCTTGTAACTCCGTTTTCCGAGAGTACGGAAAGTTTTTCCGCGGTGATGCTGTCGGGTCTTCCGGCCTCCACCGTAATCTCACGGACCCTGCCAAAATCAAAGCATCGTTTAAGCTCTCCAAACAGACGCTCAAGCTGCTCTGGAGAAAGGGTAGTAGGTGTTCCCCCTCCCACATACAGGCTGATCATCTCCCTGTCCCTGTACTGCTCTCCTATATAGTGGATCTCCCGGATCAGGGCGTCTAGGTAATGATCTGCATACTCCCTGTATGCCGAAATCGGATACGACGTAAAAGAACAGTACAGGCATGTGCTTGGACAAAACGGAATCCCCACATACAGACTGTATCCGCTTTCATAGGTGATATTTTTCAGCAGTTCTGTCTCTTTTATTCCCACAGATACACAAAGATCTGCCTTTTCTTCGCTGACCAGATAATCCCGGCACAGTTTCGCTTGCATATCTGCCCTGGATTTCCCCCGCAGGCAGTCCTCAAACACAAGCTTTGTGGGACGGATGCCGTTTAATGTTCCCCAGGGCAGTTCTTTTTGAAAATAACAGGACAGCAGACGGTACAGAGCCGCCTTCAGGCTGTTTTTGAAGTTCCTCTTGTCCCTGAAGTCTCCTCTGACTTTCTCGGAAATGACAGATTCCCCGGTCCTCAGTTCCAGAAGTGTTTCCTCCTCATCGCAGAAGACCCTGCATATAAAATCATAGATAGAATTGTCATCTCCTTCCGAAGACAATTCTATCTTTTCTCCAATGCAGAATGCCAGAATCAGGCTTCTGATATCGTATTCATACAGGGTTTCGTTCTGAATCAGTCCGATCATGGCTGCATAAGAAACGGATTCGTCCGTTTTTCAAGTCCAATGGTCGTGCTGTTCATATGTCCCGGATACACTTCCGTCTCATCCGGCAGAACGAATAGTTTTTCCCGGATGCCTGACAGCAGTGCATCTGTATCTCCGGTAGGAAAATCTGTCCGCCCGATGCTCTGGCGAAACAGAGTATCTCCCGCAATCAGCCACCCCTGTTCTTTGAAATAATAGCAGACTCCGCCTTTTGTATGTCCTGGCACATGAATACAGTGTATCTCCGTGTCTAAAAGATCCAAAATCTGGCCATCTTTTACGAGATGATCAGCATCCATAGAAACAGGCTCCCCAAACATAGAAGTCAGATTCAGGGAGGGCTCTCTCAGTACATCTTCCTCATCCTCATGCAGATAAACCGGCAGCCCCGGCTTTTGCTCCTGCAGATAAGGAAGAGCCATCACGTGGTCAAAATGTCCGTGTGTCAGAAGGACTGCCGTGAGCTCAAGCCCCTCTTTTTCAAGCATTTCCATCACCCGGTATCCTTCGTCTCCCGGATCAAATACAAGCGCTTCTTTCGTCTGGCGGTTGCCGGCGATATAACAGTTTGTCTGCATCTGTCCAAGACCTGCTCCGATCAAAATAATATTTTCGTTCATGTCTGAAAAACTATCCTACCTTTCTCTCTATGTCTACCACACCTTCAATATTGCGTATCCTTGCGATCACTTGATTTAACTGGGCAACTCCGTTGATGTCAAAGGACATGCTGAGGGTAGCCCTTCCTTTTTTGGAATTTGAAACATTCATCGTCAGAATGTCGATGTCCAGCTCCAAAAACACTTTGGATACATCTGCAAGCATTCCCTTCCGGTTGTTTGCATAAATCGAAATTTCCGTGGTATAGGTCTGTCCGGAGCCCTCAGATCCTTCCTGCCATTCTGCCTCGATCAGGCGGGAGCGGTCGGTCTCTGACATGCTTAATAAGTTTACACAGTCTGTCCTGTGAATGGATACTCCCCGTCCCCTTGTGACGAATCCGACGATCTCATCTCCGGGAACCGGATTGCAGCATTTGGAAAACCGCACTGCCACGTCGTCCACCCCTTTGACAACGATTCCGCCCTTCTGTTTCTCTTCCGGACGCCGTTCCCTGACATGTTCTGCCGCCTCCAAAACCTGTTCATCTGTAATCTTCTGTTTCTGCTCTTTATTGAACTCCTCCGCCAGCTTATTGACAACCTGGCCCTCTTTCAGTCCGCCGTGTCCCACGGCTGCGCACACAGACTCCCAGTCTTTAAATCCATATTTGAGCTGTACTTTTTTAATGTATTCCGGCTTTAAGTAGCTTGACAGTTCAATTCTCTTGCCCCTGCAGTACTTCTCAAGCATCTCCTTGCCTTTGACAATATTTTCTTCTTTAAACTGAGTCTTAAACCATTGATTGATCTTGCTCTTAGCCTGGGTGGATTTCACGATATTTAACCAGTCCCTGCTGGGGCCCTTGGAGTTCTGTGAGGTAATCACCTCCACCCGGTCTCCGTTCTGGAGATGGTATTCAAACGGCACCTGCCTGCCGTTGACCCTGGCTCCTACCATCGTATTTCCTACCGCACTGTGAATACTGTAAGCAAAATCAATCGGTGTGGAGCCGTTGGCAAGACTCTTTACATCCCCGTTTGGGGTAAAACAGTAAACCTGCTCCGCAAACAGGTCCAGATTCGTCTTGAGGAGAGACAAAAACTCTTTATTATCGTCCATGTCCTGCTGCCACTCGAGGATCTCCCGAAGCCAACTCAGCTTTTCCTCTTCTTTGTTGACGCCCACGCTGCTGCTTTTTTCTTTGTACTTCCAATGGGCGGCAATACCGTATTCAGCGATCCTGTGCATCTCAAATGTCCGGATCTGGATTTCAAAAGGATGTCCTTCCGGCCCGATCAGCGTCGTATGGAGCGACTGGTACATATTCTGTTTTGGCATGGCGATATAGTCCTTGAATCTCCCGGGAATAGGCTTATACATCTCATGAATTACTCCCAGAGCCGCATAACAGTCCTTGACCGTATCCACTTTGATCCGCACCGCAAACAGATCGTAAATCTGATCCAGAGTCTTATTCTGATTCACCATTTTCTTATAAATGCTGAAAAAATGCTTCACCCGCCCGTCGATCTCCGCCTTGATGCCGCTCCGCTCAATATGACCGCTGACTTCATCGACGATCTCTTTGATGTAAGCTTCCCTGCGTACCTTCTGGGAGTCCAGGGAATGTTCCAGTTCCTTGTAGACATCCGGCTTCAGATATCTCAAAGACAAATCGTCCAGTTCCACCTTGATCTTGGAAATACCAAGCCTGTGGGCGATAGGCGCATAGATGTCCATAGTCTCTCTGGACTTTTCCTTCTGCTTTTCAGGCTTCATAAACTGCATGGTGCGCATGTTGTGCAGACGGTCTGCCAGTTTGATCAGTATGACCCTGATGTCCTTGGCCATGGCAAGGAACATCTTCCGTAAATTCTCCGCCTGTACTTCGATCTTGTCCTTGGAATAACTTAACTGGCCCAACTTCGTGACACCGTCCACAAGCTGGGCAACCTCCACCCCAAACTCCCGGACTACGTCTTCATATGTCACGTCTGTGTCTTCCACCACATCGTGCAGCAAACCGGCAATGATCGTCTCCCGGTCCAGTTCCAGTTCGGCCAGGATAATGGCGACACAAATAGGATGAATAATATAGGGTTCCCCGGACTTCCTCTTCTGGTCCTTATGGGCTTCAAAAGCCATATCGTAGGCCCTGCTCACCATCTCTATATCTTCATCGCTGTACAGGCTCTTCATCGTCTCCATCAGCTGCTGACGGAGTTCATCGGGAGCCGTAAAACTCTTGGGATTGCTGATATCTTTTTTTACACGGTTTATTTTTGTTTTACTGTTTTGCTCCATTGGCAGCCACTCCAGATTAATTATTTTTTAACTTTGATTCACAGTAAATGCATCTGTAAACCTTATTTTCTCTGTCCACAAGTTTGAATGTATGATCGATCTCCTGCTCTGTGGAAGTAATGCACCTCGGATTTTTGCATCTTGCAATGTTGGTGATGACCTCCGGAAGCCCGACCTTATGTTTAGATTTCAGCTTTCCGTCCTCAATGATGCATACGGTGGCATTGGGGTCTACATATCCCAGCACATCCAGATCGATATCAAAGTTATTGGAAATCTTGATGATGTCTTTCTTGCCAAGTTTATTGCTCTTGGCATTCTGAATGATCGCGATACTGCAGTCCAGTTTGTCAAGTCCCAGCTGATAGTAAATATCCATGCCTTTTCCGGCTGTGATATGGTCTAAAACGATTCCGTTCTTTATACTGTCTATGTTCATGCCGTAACCCCCAATAAATCCATGATCAGTGCCATCCTCACGTGTTTGCCGTTCAGTGCCTGTCTGAAATAGCAGGCTCTCGGGTCCTCGTCCACTTTGACAGAAATCTCATTGACTCTCGGCAGCGGGTGCAGGATGGACAGGTCTTCTTTTGCCTTCTTTAACTTCTCAGGGTCCAGAATGTAGCTGTCCTTTAATCGGACATAATCGGCCTCGTTAAAAAATCGTTCTCTCTGAACTCTGGTCATATATATGATATCCAGTTCCGGCATGACTTCTTCCATCTTCCTGACTTCACGGAACGGAATATTCTTCTTTTCAAATACGTCTTTTTTCAGATATTCCGGTATCTGAAGCTCCTCCGGAGAGATCATGATGAAACTGATATCCTCATACCTTGAAAGGGCTTTGATCAGAGAGTGCACGGTGCGCCCGAACTTCAAGTCCCCGCAGAATCCGATGGTCAGATTTTTAAGTCTTCCTTTTTCCCTCCTTATGGTCAGAAGGTCGGTGAGTGTCTGGGTCGGATGGTTGTGTCCTCCGTCCCCTGCATTGATGATCGGGATGTCCACATGTCTGGAAGCGACATACGGAGCTCCCTCCTTCGGATGGCGCATAGCGATGATATCTGCGTAGCAGGCCACAGTCCGCGCTGTGTCGGCGATACTTTCTCCTTTTGCTGCTGAGGAAGAATTAGCAGAAGAAAAGCCAAGTACACTGCCTCCTAACTCCAGCATAGCCGCTTCAAAACTGAGCCTTGTCCTGGTACTTGGTTCAAAAAATAGTGTTGCCAGCTTCTTATATCTGCATACTTCCCTGTACTTCTCCGGCATGGAAGAAATATCATCCGCAAGATTCAAAAGCCTGTCGACGTCATCCACAGACAAATCCATCGGATCGATTAAATGTTTCATAGAAAGTACCTCCTAATCGTTATATTATAATAATTCTACATTTATAGACCAATAGTGTCAATGAATTACTTATATTTTAGCAGGCCTTTTTCCAGCAGTTCCGAAGGACGGTAAGAAAGTTTTGCCTTCCGGAGTCCTTCTTCCCCCAAATCTTCCTCTCTGTTGATAAACTGATAATCCATGGCTTCGTGCAGAATAAACTGCTGATTGATCATCGGGTAGGCTCCCTGTATCTCTCCGAACGCCTTCTCAAAATGAACAACAAAGGTATCTTCTGTTGTTCCCTCCCCTATGGCAAACGCAATAATCTTTCCGTCACTTCTCAGCACCCCGCCCTTTAAGTCAAGGTCTTTATAATACATCAGAGCATTCTTGGCAGCACAGATCTCTTCATGCTTGTCGGCGTCTTCTGCTTTGGTAGCCTCGTTTGCCATCTTCCATTCCATGAGCATGGTCAGGGCTTCCA
The DNA here is from genome assembly GCF_000432215.1 of Anaerostipes sp. CAG:276. Classification (NCBI taxonomy): domain Bacteria; kingdom Bacillati; phylum Bacillota; class Clostridia; order Lachnospirales; family Lachnospiraceae; genus Anaerostipes; species Anaerostipes sp. CAG:276. The sequence continues at coordinate 9,192 of NZ_FR889198.1, read as the reverse complement.
GGGCATTTTCATCATTTAAAGATTCGTAAGACCAGTCGTGATTTTCCTTAAACCTGTTGATATGATTTCTTTTGCCGTGAAGCTTCTTGCCCCTCAGCGTTGCCAGAGATTCCCGTTCGTAAATATAATCAAAAAGATCCCGGTCATATTCCACTGTAAAAATATCCCCGAACATCTCTTTCATCTTTTCTTCTGTTTCCTTCAGGATACCATGCATGGCAAATGGGATTCCTTCTTCCCTGCAGTATTCCATGACGGCCTCCACGGCTTTCTTCTCATCCCCGCCTCCGATCGGATAGCTGAACGTGCACCCTTCTCCGTCTTTTGACCGGATGATCAGCATATCCTCTGTTATGGCATATGTCATGTGATAATGATCTTTCCACAGGATCAGTGTCGCGGCCGAAAAATCGGCACTCCGGTAATTGATTTTGTCAAAATATGCATCAAACATTTTTTTATCTTCTAATTTCGGTGTCTTAAATTCCATTGTAAACTCCTTTATTTATTTGTGATAAGGCTGGCAGTTCATGATTCGGTATCCCCGGTAAATCTGCTCCAAAAGAACAGCAGCGCATAATTCAGGTGCCATATCAAAAGAAGATACGGAAAACTCTGAAACATGATGCTTCCGGCTGAATCCGCCAATATAAAAAAAGATATTAGAACAGCCGTCTAGCATCCAACGGCTGATTTCTTCTGCAAATGCAGTGCTCTCCAAACTGTTTTCAGAACTTGTGACCAGAAAATGCTTTCCTTCCTTATCAAAGATTCTTCCCAATTGTTTCTCTTTTTTTACATACTTGACTTCTATTGTACAATATTTCCCCAGACGTTTCAAATATTCTTCCATAGCCTGGACATACAGTGTATCCCTGTTCTTCTGTAAAATAAAAATATAGAACTTCATCATGACTTGCCTTTATCAAAAAACTTCTTCAGTTTTTTATCAGATTTGAGCGCTTTCTCAAAGGCATCGTTGGTCTCTTTGATCAGCTGTTTTACTTTTTCTGTTGCCAGACCGGCATTCAGAGCATTTTTCATCTGCGCCGTATAATGTTTCTCATTGTTATAGAGCAGATAAGACTGGCCCTTTTTTACAATATAATATTGGCTCATGCCTGGTGCAGGTGTTTTGATCCCCCGGATCTTTGTACTGTAAGCAGCATAAACGATAAACGATTGTTCATCCGCGCCTTTTTCAGTGTGGAATGAGAGGTTCTCATATGACTCCACATACTTATGTAGCTTCTTTACTACCCGGCTGGAAACCAGATCTTTCGGGTCTTCCACCATGCCTTTTAAGCCCTTCTCGTCACCTGCCCTGAGCTTTTTATAGTACTCATTCATAAATGACAGCAGTTTCTCTGTCTCAGGCTGCACCGGCTGGGATGCTGCAACAGCATC
>NZ_FR889198.1:0-7759 GCF_000432215.1 Anaerostipes sp. CAG:276 | reverse complement strand
CAACAGCATCGGTGTTTTTTTTCTCTGAGGCTTCTGTCTCTTCCCTGAAAATCTTCTCATTTGTGATTTTTTCCGTATGTTCCTTGTCCAGTTTCAGGAAAATCAAAAAACAAGCGCAAAAAAATAAAATCCAGCTCAATACGATGACAATGACTGTTGATTTCTTTAGCTTCACTTACCATGCCTCCATCTAGATTGTTTTTTTTATTATAGCATATCCCTTTTTTTGATACAAAGAAAACATAAAATAAAGACCGCGTTCCGTCCAATCCCGTGTAATTCACAGGAAAACAGACAGAATGCGGTCTTTCAATCTCTCAGGCTTTCTAACTTTGTACCCGGAATCCAAGGCTTATGAGAAAATCATGGACGTCATCCAGATTTTTAATTGTAGCCAGAGAGGAGACTCCTATATACTCAGGGTGGGTACCCGCTCCATTGGTTGTAGTCTTACCCGTCTCATATATTTTCCCGTCATAATATACAAGATATGCTTTCCACTGCCCGTGCATGTTATTCGGATTCGATCCGTCGCTTTTCGTAGCGATCAGTAAGGAGCCGAAAGACCCCGATACCCCTTTGGATGACAGATAATAGGGCTGCCAGTACAGCTGGTCTTCCAGTTCGTCAAAATATTTTGATTTAAGAAATGAGGAATCGACCGGCATATATCCATTGCCATGGTCATACATATACTTCATCAGCAGCTCTCTGCTGGCCCAGTTGTTTACTTTTCCCTCTTTGTAAAGCTGATCCATGAGTTTTTTGTATTCTTCTACATATTCCTCCAAGGGGGTCAAAGCACTGTCATCAGAAATCACATATTTAACATCGGCATCTTTGTTGTATTTCACACAAAGGCCGTTTTCCGCTTTATAGGTAAGAGTCTGGATCTTCATTTCATTTTCATCGAAGAAGATGCTGCCCTGAAAAGATCCGCCGGTGCCGGCCATTTTTAAGATTTGCTTCTTGTCCGCGCCCACTGAGGTCAGACGGTTTTTCGCATACAGTTCCATATACGCACTCTGTGAAGACGCCACGATAAGCTTACACTCCGACTTGGCATCTGATTCTTTCTGCTTTCGCAGGTATGCGGTAAATGAAGGGATCGCAATCGCAGCAAAAATACCGATGATCACTAACACTACGACCAATTCCACCAGCGTAAACCCTTTTTTATTTTTGATTGTCTGCTTCATCTTTCCCCTCCTTGCCGGCATTAATGACCTCTAAGTCTAATATACCTGATTTTGAATCAGATTGAAATACGAAATACATCAATTTCCGGAGGAACGAGAAACCGTATGGGATAGTGAGATGTCCCGATCCCTGTGTTGACAAAAAGCTTCATCCCGTTCACTGTATAAAACCCATCCGTATATTTTTTGGCAAGAGACGTTTTCATCTTAAAAAACGGAAGCTTGACCTGTCCGCCGTGACTGTGCCCCGCAAGAATCAGGTCGGCACTGTTTTCAGGGAGACGCTCTGCAGCATCCGGTTCGTGCATCAGCAATATTTTGTAATCACAGTTTTTTAACTCCTGCGACCCCATCAGTTCATAGTCTGGTGTTCCGAACAGTACGTCATCCAGCCCGCCGATTCCAATCGTTTTTCCGTTGGGGAGGCGGACGGTCTCAGATGCATTGGCGAGCAGCTTAAATCCTCCGTTTTGTATGACTCTCGGATAAGCCCTCATGGCGCCTCCTCCGTAATCCCGGTTTCCCCAGACCGCATATTTTCCATACCTGGCCTCTATGGCAGACAGTGCTTTTTCTACTTTTTTCTCAGGGTGGTAAGCAGCATAATTGTCATAGAGGTCCCCGGTAAAGACAACAATATCCGGCGACTGTCCGTTGATCTTATCCACTAACTTTCCCAGCCGTTCTTCCGAATATGCTTCACTCACCTGGATGTCAGATATATGGACCAGCTTCAGTTCTGCCGATGCCGCTCCATTCTTCAAATCATAGTCTCGTACTGCCAGTCTGTAAGGTTCTATTTTTACTGCATATACCGCTAAAAGGCCTGTTAAAATGAGGATCAGAAGTATAAACAGAATGATTCTTTTGATGATCTTCAATGGAATTCTCCTTATGATTTCGCCGAGTAATGAAAAAACCGCATATTTCTATGCGCTTCTTTTATTTTTAGACATATCTGCCAATTTTCATTCAAGTTATTTGTTAAGTATAAACGATGAAAGGGCAGATGGCAAGGCTTGATTAGCCATCACTTACTAAAAAATGATGGCTGACCAAGCCTCTTATTTTTAAGGAATATTTATTCATTAGCCTTCTCCAGAAGAAACTATGTCCATTGTCACCAGTTCGGAGGCAACGAGGTTCGATTCACTAAATTCACACTTCGCCTGCAGCTCCTGCTCATCTGGTGAAAATGTCATATTGCGTCTTTCATAAAATCACACGCAAATCCAACAGCTTGGCAGGTAAGCTCTTCACACATATGCGGAGGATCATTAGGGGTCAATCCGCGTGGCCTTTCATTAGGGGTAAATCCGCCTGGCCTTAATTCATAACAGGTTAATGAACCAAACCTCTTACGAAAAGTATCTGCAAATTTATAACAAGCTGTGACAGTTTCTTCTTCTGATCTTCCCAAAAAATGATAATAAATGCCTATAAACATTAATCCGCCCTCAACCAGACCACACTGTGCACGGAAGCCGCCGGCGCCATGTAAACCTGCAGCCGAGATAATGGTTTGTTTTTCCAGTGTAACTTCAAATATTTCTCTCAAACAAAACAGCATGGTTCTTGCACAGTTATAATCATTCTTCCAATACAATTCATGCACTCTTTGATTTATGTAATCCATCTTCTTTTTCTCCTGTCTTTATTACAGCAGTTTCCGGTTATTCAACCTCAAAATTTTCAGAACTGAAATTGCTGTAATATCTCCCCTGCTCCGCAGTAAAGCGCAGAACACAGTAATCCGGGTCTGTGACACCTTCCGGGTAATACATGGTATCACCTTCCTGCCATATCATCTCTTTATAGAAGCTGTCTTCCAGTACCTCCATAGTACCTGTCAGCATAGCGCCCCAAAAAAACCGTCTGTCACAAAAATAAATACAGGCTTTAGGACTGTATTTATACTGGCTGACTCTCATAGAAGACGTATTCGTGGTAAAATAAAATACCTTGATACCCTCTCTTCTCCGCGGCGGCAGCATAGCCTTCGTATTGGGATAACCATTTTCATCCACAGAACTGATAAATGACACTCCCTGCTTATCGATCAGGTTTCCAATCATCTTCACTGGATCTCTCATTTTCTTACCTCCTTAACCTATGTCTACATTATAAGACAGGCAGGAGTTATGGTAAATCAGTTACTTTTTTGTAACTATAACAGCCCTTTTTCTTTTAAAAATTCTTCCCTGTGATCCTCAATCATCATCTCGATCCCAACATCCTGCATAATTGATACGGCTTCAAAAATCTTTTTCCCTCGTTTCGTGAGAAAGTAATTCGATTTCAATAGATAGCTGTCATTTATCGTTTTTCCGATCATTCCCCATTCCTGAAGCTCTTTCAGATGCTGCACCAGCATTTTCTGGCTGATTCCCCGGATGGACTTTTTTAGAACTGAAAGAGAACTGCCGCCCTTGCTGAGCTCCCATAAAATAATCGGCTTCCATTTGCCCTTTATAATGTCATGTGTCAATTCCAAAGGACACGTGTACTCATTCCTCATCTTCATCCTGACCGCCTCCAATCATATAGAAAATGGACATCATATCTACTGGACAAATCTTGCCTAAAAAGAATAAAAAAACGCATATATATGCGGTTTTTAGAACTGCACCAGGCAGGAGTCGAACCTACCACTATGCATTTTCTAAAAACAGCTTAAAAAGAGTTTCACTATTAAAATCAATTTAAAAAATCTATAAATGCCAAACCATAAAATGGCGTAACCCCTTAGTTTATCAGGGGTTACGCCATTTATAAAGTACTGTAGTAATGGTACAAATCGCAAATCTCCATATTAAGGCCTGTAAAAGTATAAGGAAAAATTTTTCATTTTTTGACGCGTTTTTTCTTATTATGTTGTGTATTTTCACTTCCGTATCACACGAAATTTAATAAATAAAATAATTGAGATTTTAAATAAAAGCTACAACCTAGAAATTCAAAAATAACAATCACATTATTTGGCTACAATATTTATATCTACTAGAAAATGCTGATTTTTGCTATTTCTATCAATGCCCCGCAGTCACCGCAGACAGCAAGACCGGATAACGGATATACCTTTTCCTCATTTGGAGAGGTCCTCGTATCCAACCCCAACAGTCTCTGCACTAAAGCAAATTCTGGGTCAGTTATGATTGGCTCATGGTTCTGCTCAATCCTTATCCAGTCCTTTTCCGGCTTATCCATAAATTTTTTGATCTTATGGTTCGGTATGGTATGTCTCCCCTGGATCAGTGTTCCGATATATACCTCATTTTCCAGAATACGATTCACTGACATGGCACTCCACTCAGCCTGTTTGTGTATCTTGAAACTATCCTGAATATTAATTCCAATGCTATGCTTATACTCCATAAAGGATAACACGCCCTGGTCATTCAGATAATTGACAATTCCTGGTTGGCCCATCCCCGACATTTTCAACCGAAAGATTTCTCCATGTTTTGGGTAAAAAAGCAGGGAACCTGTTTCAGATTTTCTGCTTGGTGGAGCCGCCGGTGGACAGCTGGCATTTCATTATTTACGGTTTCTGGATATTACGAACAAAATTGCTAATCAGCTTTATAAATTTCACATGTAAAATTTGATGCGGTATATAAATTTATGCAAAAAGTTCCTGATATAAGCGTTTGGCATAACTATCTGTCATACCGCTTATATAATCCGTAATCATCAAAATTCTTAAATAAAGCTTCTCCTGTTCATTTCTTTTATATGCTTCGCTATGGTACATGGATTTATAAAATTCAGATACGGTGTCTATTGTCCTCTGTTCTATAAACGTAGCGTTTTCTTCCGTATCATAGACAAGCGCTGCTGGCATAAATTGATTCAATAATGAATTTATAACCCGGCGTCCAAATAATTCTGTTCTGGTTTTTATGGAACTTGTATAAACCAGGCGTTCGCTTAGTTCTGCGATAGCCAAGATAATATCGCCAGATACAGTATCGTCAAACAAGCTTCCATTAAATTTGCCTTTCATGATTTCTTCGTAGTTCTTAATAAAAGAATCACCGGCATTTATTATCATCATACTTTGTATATATTGATTCCATCTTTGAACGGCAGTTAATTCCGGCTTCCGTTCATTTTTTGCCAATTCCTCCTCGTATATGGTCAATAATTTATTAATGTATTCCTGAATACGGCTCCCATATATACCGTCCTGTGTCCTGTAATGTTGGAAAGTTTTTATAATCTCCTGAAAACTTATTACTTTTTTTACCATAGCATCCTCCACATCAGAGGTTCTATAAGCAATATCATCCGCCGCCTCCAAAAGATAGGATAATGGGTGGCGGTTTCCGTACAATCCCATTTTTTCATTGATGTCCTCAAATAATTCATGCTCGGAAAAGTTATATCCCATTTTTTTATAACTGTTCGGGTTATTGTATAATAAATCGACAGAAGAAATAGGGTATTTCATAATTGCTCCCAGAACTTCATATGAGAGATTAAAGCCGTTTTTTTCCCCAGATAAGGCGTTTTGGACAATATACGCAAAGACTGTGCATTCCCTTCAAAGGAATATAAATCCTGGAGTTGCCATTCTGACAGTATGTTTGTTATTTGTTCTTTTCCTAAATACAAATGACTAAGATTTGTCTGGAACCATTCACGAATTGCATATTCTCCAAAATGGCCAAATGGTGGATTTCCTATATCATGTACTAAACCTGCACATAGAAGGACATCAGAAAACTCTTTTTCTGTATGGGTTTCAAACCATAAATCTCTCTTTTCTTTCTTTAGCTTTTTGAATACATATTCGCCTAGCTTTTTTCCTATTGCCGATACTTCTAATGAATGCGTTAAACGGGTTCTTATATAGTCATCATCATCTAAGGGGAAAACCTGTGCCTTATCTTGTAATCTGCGAAATAGGGTACTACAAATAATTGTTTTATGAATAAAACTTGTCGGACGGGAACAACTTGCAAAGCAAGGTGTTTCCGGGTGGCAAGTCCACAGCTCTTTCAGATGAATTTCCAGATTAGGGAAGGAGTATACACCATCGTTTTCTTCGGACAATGATAGGTCTCGTCAGTGGCGAGTTCTGCTGCCAGCTTGTGCTGCGGCGCCAAAACCATGAAAGTTGCTGCGTGGAGCGTATCCGGTCTTGTGGTATAGACAGTGATCGCCTCGTCCCTGTCTTCTAATTTAAAGTCTACTTCGGCACCGTGGTTCTTTCCGATCCATTCTGCCTGCATTTTCTTAAATTTTTCAGGCCAATCCAGTTTATCCAAGTCTCCCAGAAGACGGTCTGTATTTTCTGTGATCTTTAACATCCACTGTCTTAAATTCTTCTTTGTCACATCGGCTCCGCAGCGCTCGCACTTGCCGTTGACTACCTCTTCGTTGGCAAGTCCGGTCTTACATGAAGGACACCAGTTGATCGGCATCTGTTTTTCGTAGGCCAGTCCCTTTTTAAACATCTGGACAAAGATCCACTGAGTCCATTTGTAAAACTCAGGATCTGTGGTGTTGACTTCCATATCCCAGTCATAGATGGCTGCGATCTCACCGATCTGGCGTTTGATATTTTCAATATTCTGAGCTGTGGATTCTTTCGGATGCACTCCCATCTTGATCGCATATAAGATGCTTAACGGACACACAAGAAAACAGGTGGGCTCTAAAAGCCTGCCCGTCTTCCACTGTCAGGTCCGTTCTTATCTGTAATAAAAAAATGGAGCCATGATTTGCTCATAGCTCCAAACTGGTTCCGCAGAAATACTTATCCGATATCTCTATAATTTATATTTGCAATCTGAGCTTCATGTAAACCCTTGGTTTATCAGGTGTTACGCCATTTATAAAGTACTGTAGTAATGGTACAAATCCCAAATCTCCGTATTAAAGCCTGTAAAAGAATAAGGAAAAATTTTTCATTTTTTGACGCGTTTTTTCTTATTATGTTGTGTATTTTCACTTCCGTATCACACGAAATTTAATAAATAAAATAATTCTGTAGAAATTTTATATCGAACTTCCAATTATCCGCTTAAATACAGCATTTATAAGTAATTCAATGATTAAAAAGCACTTATTTTACCACGAAATTACCACGATTGAATGAGCCTTGATATGATGATAATAGATAAGGGAGATTCCACAATAAAAAACTGTGTATCTCCCTTGCTTCATTCATACAGCCATCTTATTTATAAGACTCTTTTGCGTCTGCTTTTGGCTTCATAGACCAAAACACTACATTCATTACAATGACAATCAGTATCACAACTGCCATAGCCACCCAAAAACCGATATTAAGACCAAGCCATTCGGTAGTTCCGAAAAGGGTCATCCAAAGTTCTTTCCAGTTCATCATTGCACCTCCTTAGAGCAGTTCGCCGAAATGACGGACATAGGCTTTTTTCAAACTTGTTGCCAGAATCATATACACCAGAATACATGGAATCAGATAAGCAAAGTATGTTGCAGGCAATGCGACAAATCCCAGCATAGTTCCAAACACAGTAAACGGAATAATGGTCAGAACCGTAATTCCAGCCATTGTGAGCAAAGTCACC
>NZ_FR889197.1:129990-134992 GCF_000432215.1 Anaerostipes sp. CAG:276 | reverse complement strand
TAAACAGTAACAAGAGTTGTATTGAAATTTGATTGCAAGATCAAACCGTTTCATCACAGCCAGATAAACAGTAACAGAAATAAGATATACCCTGATAGTTAGGCACAGAATAGGAGTCCATGTCTAACTGCCAGGGTATTTTTCTGTATGTCATGACATTTTGACTAGTTTTACGACTTGCTGCCTCAGATATGTAAGATTTTTTAACATTCAGCAAAGTCTCTGCGGCGGTCCATTTGGAACTATCTAACGATAGTTTTTTAGCACTATTGGAGGAATGCATTTCAAAGCGTGACGGAAATAGCGCTAAAAACCCCATACCTTATCAAATATAGCGCACCCACCTGAAGGGTATAAATTTATCTAATTCTTGTATACATCTGGTTTTTCTCAAAAAACTCTTTCGTTCTTTCTTATTTCTATGTTAGAGTATAAATTAGTGTTTTCTGTCCGGAAACGAAAAAATGTGTCGGACGGGGAGTGATTTTAACGAATGACGATGGAGGAGATTAAATTGGTAACGATAGCAAATTATTTAAGGCCGGAAAGTCTTTCGGAGGCATATGAGCTGAACCAAAAGAAGGCTAACCGGGTCCTTGGGGGGATGATGTGGCTGAGACTTTGTTCTCCCCGCATACAAAATGCCATTGATTTGTCCGGACTTGATTTAGACTACATTAGGGAGACAGAGGATGCGTTTGAGATCGGAGCTATGTGTTCCCTGAGGAGCCTGGAAACTCATCCGGGGCTGGAGGCTTATTTTTGCGGAGCCATAAAGGAAAGCGTGCGGCATATCGTGGGTGTCCAGTTCAGGAATCAGGCCACAGTAGGCGGGAGTATCTACGGCAGATTTGGTTTTTCTGATGTGTTGACCTGTCTGCTTGCCCTCGACACGGAAGTGGTGTTGGTTCATGCAGGGAAAATGACTTTGGCTGAATTTGCTGACAGGAAGCGTGACCGTGATATCTTAGAGAAGATCATCATTAAAAAAGATGGGCGCAGAGTCGCTTATCTGTCCCAGAGGGCGACAAAGACCGATTTCCCTGTGGCTGCATGTGCTGTATCTAAAAAGGAAGATACATGGTATGTCTCCGTTGGAGCAAGGCCGGCGAAGGCTGAGCTTGCTGTGATCCATGGAGAACCGGCAGAGACTTTGGGCGAAAAGGCAGTCGCTGACATGAAATTTGGAAGCAATATGAGAGGCAGCGCTGAATACCGGGAAGCGATCGCAAAAGTTCTCGTAAGGCGTGCCGCAAATGCTGTATTGGAGGAGTCATAGGGATGGAAGTGAAATTTCAGTTAAACGGAAAGCCGGCGGCAGCTGATATAGAGCCGGACTGTATGCTGCTGGATTTATTGAGAGATATGGGATGTTACAGCGTCAAAAGGGGCTGTGACACAACCAACTGCGGTCTGTGTACCGTTTTGGTGGACGGAAAACCGAGTCTTTCCTGCGCCATGCCGGCAGCCAGGGCAGAAGGAAAAGAAATCGTTACTTTAGAAGGGCTTCAGGAAGAGGCGGAAGATTTTGGAAGGTTCCTGGCAAAAGAAGGGGCAGAACAGTGTGGATACTGTTCTCCAGGATTTATCATGAATGTGATTGCGATGATGAGAGAATTAAAAGATCCATCCATTGAGGAAATAAAAGAGTATCTGGCAGGGAACCTCTGCCGGTGTTCCGGATATGAGGGCCAGATGCGCGCCATTCAAAGTTACATGAAAGAAAAAGGAGGACAGTAACATGAATTCAGTCAATACTTCTGTCCCAAAAGTAGATTCCATGGCATTGGTGACCGGAAAACCTGTCTATACGGATGATCTGGCTCCGAAGGACTGCCTGATTGTCAAGGTTTTAAGGAGTCCCCATGCCCATGCTAAGATCCAGAAAATAGAAACGGAAAGAGCACTGAAAGTTCCGGGAATTGAGTGTGTTTTGACTCATGAAGACTGCCCGGACAAGAGATTTACTATGGCCGGACAGACTTATCCAGAGCCGAGTCCCTATGACCGCAGGATCTTAGACGACAGGGTACGTTTTGTCGGAGATGCGGTTGCAGTGATTGCCGGTGTCTCTGAAAAAGCAGTGGCAAAGGCTATGAAGCTTGTAAAAGTAGATTACGAAGTGCTGGAGCCGGTCCTTAATTTCAGAAAGGCGAAAGATCACGAGATCCTGGTGCATCCGGAAGAAAACTGGAAAGCTCTCTGTGAAGTTGGGGCGGATAATCGCAGAAATCTCTGTGCCCACAATGAGACACAGGAAGGCGATATAGACAAGGTGCTGAAAGATTGTAAATATTACGTAGAGGAGACTTATCACACGAAAGCAAACCAGCAGGCCATGATGGAAAACTTCTGTACGTTTACACATATGGACGCATATGGAAGGCTCAATGTGGTGTCTTCCACGCAGGTCACTTTCCATGTGAGAAGAATTCTGGCACATGCCTTAGATATTCCAAAGTCAAAGATCCGTGTAGTAAAGCCAAGGATCGGAGGAGGCTTTGGGGCGAAGCAGACGGTAGTTACGGAAGTCTATCCGGCCCTGGTGACCATGAAGACAGGGAAGCCTGCGAAGATCGTCTACACAAGAGAAGAATCTTTCATCGCATCTAGTCCGAGGCATGAGATGGAAGTCACCGTGCGCATCGGTGCAGATGAAAATGGAATTATTAAGGGAATCGATGTATATACTCTGTCAAATACAGGGGCATACGGAGAGCATGGCCCGACGACCGTTGGGCTCTCCGGACATAAGTCCATCCCTCTGTACGGCAAGACAGAAGCATTCCGATTTGCTTACGATGTAGTCTATACCAATGTCATGTCTGCCGGTGCTTACCGGGGATACGGAGCTACTCAGGGTATTTTTGCCGTGGAATCCGCAGTAAATGAACTGGCCCATAAGATGAATATGGATCCGGTGAAGTTAAGAGAAATGAACATGGTGAAGGAAGGCCAGAAGATGTCTGCTTACTATGGTGAGACAGCAACAAGCTGTGCTCTGGACAAATGTGTGGAGCGGGTGAAAGAGATGATCTCATGGGATGAGAAATATCCAAGAAAAGACATGGGGAACGGAAAAGTCAGGGGTGTTGGTCTGGCATTAGCCATGCAGGGATCCGGAATTTCCAATGTGGACACGGCTGCTGTGACGATCAAAGTAAACGACGACGGATTTTACAGTCTGATCATAGGAGCTTCTGACATGGGAACCGGATGCGATACGATCCTTGCCCAGATGGCAGCAGACTGTCTGGATTGTGATATGGATCAGATCATTGTCCACGGAGTGGATACGGACGTATCTCCGTATGATACAGGCTCCTACGCATCCAGTACAACCTATGTGACCGGAATGGCTGTGGTCAAGACTTGTGAGGTCTTGAAAGAAAAGATTCTTAAAAAAGGTGCCCAGTACATTTCTTGTTCTAAGGAAGAAGTGGAATTTGACGGAAAGAGAGTGTTCCATCCGGAAAGCGGAAAAGAAATATCATTAAAAGAGATCGGCAATCAGGTGATGTGCGGAAATGAGGAAGCGCTTCAGGCAAGCGAATCCCATTATTCCCCGACTTCTCCGCCTCCTTTTATGGCAGGTGCCGCAGAAGTGGAAGTGGATTTGGAGACTGGAGCAGTGGAGCTGATTGATTTCGCGGCTGTGGTGGACTGTGGAACTGTCATTAATCCGAATCTTGCAAGAGTCCAGACCGAAGGAGGCATTGCTCAGGGAATCGGAATGGCTTTGTATGAAGAAATCCTTTACAATGACAAAGGGAAGACATCGGCCAACTCTTTTATGCAGTACAAGATTCCTACAAGACAGGACATCGGAAATATCCGGGTAGAATTCCAGAGCAGCTACGAGCCGACAGGACCTTTTGGGGCAAAATCCATCGGAGAAATTGTCATTAATACCCCAAATCCGGCAATCGCTGAGGCAGTATACAATGCGTCGGGAGTGCGTGTGAGAGAACTGCCGATTACAGCAGAGAAGATCTACATGGGGATGAAAGAAAAATAAAAAACTGAAAATATTTTATAAAAGAAGAGTCTGTGAGAGAAAATCTTTCCAGATTCTTCTTTGTTTTATTAGAGGATACAGCGCTTACGAAAACTTTTGTTTGCTTTTGTTCTATTATGTATTGCTTTTATATATTACCTGTGGTAATATAAAGCCATAAACACAAGTAAACGAAGTAAAACGCATGTAAACGAAATGGAGGGTGCAGAGATGAAGATCACGGCAGAACAGTTGGCAGGTATGGTAGATCACACAAATTTAAAGGCATTTGCAGACAGAGCAATGTTTGAAAAGCTTTGCGGCGAGGCGAAAGAGTACCGGTTCAAGATGGTAGCGATCAATCCGGCACAGATCAGTCTGTGCAAAGAACTGTTGGATGGAAGTCCGGTGCATGTGGGGGCAGCCATTGGATTTCCTCTCGGGCAGACCACACTTGAGTGCAAAGTCTTCGAGACCAAAGATGCCATAGAAAAGGGAGCCGATGAGATTGACTATGTGATCAACGTGGCGGAAGTAAAAAACAAAAATTTCGAGTACATAAAAGAAGAGATGGAGCAGATCGTGGCTGTCTGCAGGAAGGCAGGGGTCATCAGCAAAGTGATCTTTGAAAACTGTTACCTGACTGACGAAGAAAAAACAAAAGTTGCAGAAATTGCAAAAGAGGTAAAGCCGGATTTCATTAAAACATCTACGGGATTTGGAACCGGAGGGGCTGCAGTGGAAGACGTGAGGCTGATGAAATCAGTCGTGGGCGATACAGTGAAAGTAAAAGCCGCGGGAGGCATCAGAGATCTGAAAACTGCCCTGGATATGATAGAAGCCGGAGCTGAGAGACTCGGAACGAGTGCAGGTGTTGAGATTATAAAAGAGATGCAGGAATAAGGGGAGGAAAATAAGATGAGAGAAGTCAAAGTATGTCTGATCGGCTCCGGAAGGGCAGGTATGGTCCACGCACATAATTACACAGGAAGCGTTCCTAATGCA
>NZ_FR889197.1:78146-129896 GCF_000432215.1 Anaerostipes sp. CAG:276 | reverse complement strand
ACAGTATTATACAGATTACAGAGATGTCCTGAAAAATGACGAGATCAATGCGGTCTATATTGTGACGCCCACCAAGTACCACAAAGAGATCGCAGTGGCCGCAGCTCAGGCAAAGAAGCACATTTTCTGTGAAAAGCCTATGGCTATGAACGAGGAAGAGTGTGACGAGATGATCAGGGCCGCCGATGAAAATAATGTAAAGCTGCAGATTGGATTTATGCGCCGTTTCGACGAGAGCTTCCAGGAAGCAAAACGGATGATCGCAGAAGGGGAGATCGGGGAGATTGTCTTAGTGAAATCTCATTCCAGAGGGCCTAGTAAACCAAAGGAGTGGATGTACGATATTAAAAAGAGCAACGGACCTTTGGCAGAGGTCAGCAGCCATGATATTGACACGGTCCGCTGGTTCGCGGAAAGTGAACTTGAGAGCGTTTACGCCATAGGAGGGAATTTCCGAAACAAAGAGATTGCCGAACAGTACCCGGATTTCTATGACAATGTCATCATGACCGGTGAGTTTGCCAATGGAATTCATGCCTGCGTGGAAGGCGCCCAGTATGTTCAGTATGGATATGACGCCAGGGTAGAAATTCTGGGGACAAAAGGAGTCATCTGTCTCGGAGATATCCATGAAAAGAAGATCCTTACCTGTACTCCGAATCATGAGTTAAAACGTCCGACTACAAGAAGCTGGAAGTTCTTGTTTAAAGACGCCTACTTGGCCGAGGACCGAAGCTTTATCCGCGCTATCTTAAATGATACTCCGGTAGAGTGCAGCGGCCTTGACGGAAAGATGGCAGTAAGGATCGTAAAAGCAGGAAATGAATCCATCGTAAACAAAAAGATCGTGAAATTATAAGAAGAGACTGACAGGAGGACCGTATGTTTGCAGAAGAACGAAAAGAAGAAATCATGAGGCTTTTGAAAGAAAATAAAAGGGTGAGCAGCGCCGAACTTTCTGAGCGGTTTCATGTGAGCGGAACGACGGTCCGCACCTATCTGATGGAACTGGAGAAGGCAGGGAGGCTGATCAGAACTCACGGAGGGGCACTGCTGAACGATGATATTTTGAATGTGGAAGAGTCTATCGCCGCAAGAAAACAGAAATGTCTGAGGGAAAAGCAGAAAGCCGCTGCAAAGGCCAGAAGCATGATAAAGGACGGGGATACGATTCTTCTGGACAGCGGAACGACCATGCTGGAACTTGCAAAACTCTTAAAGGATGCAAAAAACCTCACGGTCGTGACCAATGACCTGCCTTCAGCCATGGAACTTCAAAAAATGGAGGGCGTTTATCTGATCCTGATCGGAGGTCATGTGCGGACGGCATTCGAAAGCACGGTGGGCAGTATGGGCATGAAGTTTTTGGAGAATATCTCGGTTGAAAAGGCATTTATGTCATCGGACGGTGTGTCTCTGACCAAGGGTGCCACCACACCAAACATGGATCAGGCAGAGATCAAAAAGGAAATGATGGCCGCGGCAGACCAGAATTATCTCGTCTGCGATACGTCCAAGATCGGGAAGCGTACCATTTGTTCCTATGCAAAGATCGTAGACTTCGACGGTTTTATCCTGGATGAACCGCTGTCCGATGAAATGAAAGAAGCCTTTGAAAGCCATGGGACAGTTATTTATTAAAGCATCGTAAAAATGAAGAATGATCCAGAGAAGCCCCCTTTTTCTTAACGACTGCGGCAGAGACTAAGTTGGCTTTGCCGACTGCATGAGAAAGGGAAAATCCCAGTTTTCTAAGCGCCATAACAGCTCCTATGTGGGCGTCACCGGCTCCGGTGGCGTCCACTTGTTTTGCATTTCTGGACGGAAGAAATACCCCTGTTCCGTTTTCCAGACAGTATGCACCGTCTTTGCCGAGCGTGATGACGACATCCTGTCCGGTCAGCCTGGTGATGGCCCTGGCGGCATGTTCCGTATCTGTCTTACCGGTCAGCAAAAAAGATTCGGACTGGTTTAAATGTACCACAGGATGAAGTGCAAACAGGCGATACATCAGATCTTTCGGCTGTTTCTCGATCCTTGGACCGGGTGCATAATAGATCTTCATATGTGGCTGCTGTTCTAAAAACGAAACGATGTGTTCTCCGGTACTTTCTTCGATTTCCAGTCCGCAGATATAGGCTGTGTCATATTCGGAAGCATCGATCAGATCAAACCACTCTTTCTGAAACAGATATTCGGCTCCGTGGTAAGAAGCAAAAGTCCGTTCGCCTGTCTGATCGACAAAACAATAGCAGCAGCCGTTTTCAAGATCAGGGACAGGCAGGACGGAGACAATCCCGCGTTTTTCCCATTCTTCTCTGACAAAATCTCCATAGATCCCGGTTCCTGCCGGAGAAAACAGCAGGTGAGGCACCTGAAAATGCCGGATCATATCGGATACATTAAAAGCACATCCGCCGATGCACAGACGCTGATTTAAGATATGAACATCTTCACCGGGGGCAGGGAGTTTTTTGACATTCATGATCACATCGGCTACAGAGGAGCCGATGATCAAAATTTTCTTTTTCGGGTTCATATATTTTCCTCCATGTCTTATGATATAATAAAATCCCTAAAAATTAAACAGGATAGGAGAATCATTATGACAAAGAAAAAGATTTTGACCGTTGTTCCCATAAGCGATACATATAAAGAAAAACTGAAAGAAGTTTCCGAAGGGTGTGAAATCATGTATTCCATATATGAGGATGTCAGCAGAGAAATGGTGCAGGAGGCAAATATCATCATCGGAAATGTTCCTGCATGGATGATCGGCATGTCGAAGAATCTGGAACTTCTGCAGCTGAATTCTTCCGGGACTGATGCCTATATGGGCGTGAATATTTTAAATAAAAATACGATCATGACCAGTGCTACTGGTGCCTATGGAAAAGCCGTGGGGGAGCACCTGTTTGCAATGCTCATGTCCATACAGAAGAAGCTTCACGTCTACCGGGACAATCAGAATCGCTGCGACTGGTCCGATGAGGGGCAGGTGCTTTCTCTGACTGGAAATACGGTGCTGATCGCGGGACTCGGGAATATAGGTCTGTCCTTTGCCAAAATGATGAAAGGGCTGGATTCTTATGTGATCGGAATTAAGAGAAGAAAGTCAGAGTGCCCGGAGGGCGTGGATGAACTGCACACCATGGAGGAACTCGATGAGCTGCTTCCAAAGGCGGATGTGGTCGTTTCCATCCTTCCTAATACACCTGTTACGAGAGGGATATTTGGAGAAGGCCAGTTTAAGAAAATGAAAAAAAATGCAGTATTTCTCAATGCAGGCCGGGGAAATGCCGTGGATACGGAGGCACTGTGCAATGCTCTGATCAGGGGAGAGATTTATGCCGCGGGATTGGATGTGACAGATCCGGAGCCTCTGCCTCAGGAACACCGTCTGTGGAATATTAAAAATGCAGTGATCACACCTCATATTTCTGGGGATTTTCATCTTCCGCAGACATTGGATTTTATCGCAGACATTGCAGTGGAAAATGTCAGAAGATATCTGAGCGGAGAAGAATTGCTCCATGTCGTTGATTTTCAGACAGGATACTGCAAATAAACGTTGTGTTCTCCTGGGAAATAATATATAATAATAGTAATTGTTACTATTTATGATATGCTGTAAGGGGGAAAACCAATGAGTAAACATTTGTCTGTCGATGTAAGAGTACCGATCGATTCCGATAATCCGTCTATCATGAGGCATGAGGAAAAGTGCATTAAATGCGGCCAGTGTAAAAATATCTGCAAAGATTATATTTCCGTATTGGGAACTTATTCACTTGCCGAGACGAAAGACAGGGCCGTCTGTATCAACTGTGGCCAATGTGCCAATGTCTGTCCGGTTGAGAGCATCACCGAGACATATGAGTACCAGCAGGTCAGAGAGGCGGTAAAAGATCCGGAAAAGATTGTTATCGTAAGTACATCACCGTCTGTGAGGGCTGCTTTGGGTGAGGAATTCGGAACAGAAGAAGGTATGTTTGTCCAGGGCAAAATGGTGGCACTCCTCCGCGCTCTGGGGGTTGATTATGTGCTGGATACAAATTTCAGTGCAGATCTTACGATCATGGAGGAAGCAAGCGAACTGATCGAGAGGATTACGAAAGGAACAAAACCTTTGCCTCAGTTTACCAGCTGCTGTCCTGCATGGGTGAAGTTTGCAGAGATTTATTATCCGGAGCTGCTGGATCATATTTCTACGGCAAAAAGTCCCATCGGAATGCAGGGACCGACCATCAAAACCTATTTTGCGAAGCTGATGGGCATCGATCCGGAGAAGATCGTAAATGTGGCGCTGACACCGTGTACGGCGAAAAAATTTGAAATCCGCAGGGAAGAGATGAAGGACGCAGGCATTTCCTATGGCAAAGAAGATATGCGGGATATGGATCACGTCATAACAACGAGAGAAGCAGCACTGTGGGCGAAAGAAGAAGAGATCGACTTTTTCAGTTTAGAAGACTCCGATTTTGATCAGTTTATGGGAGAGGGATCAGGTGCGGGGGTGATCTTTGGCAATTCCGGAGGTGTCATGGAGGCAGCGTTAAGAACTGCATATGAGTTTATCACAAAAGAAAAAGCACCGGATATCCTTTACGACCTGAAACCTGTCCGGGGCATGGAAGGGGTAAAAGAGGCAAGCCTTGATATCGGTGATCTCACAGTCAACGTGGCCGTGGTTTACGGTACGGGAAATGCCAGAAAAATGATCGATAAGGTAAAATCTTCGGATAAGCAGTATCATTTCATCGAAGTCATGACCTGTCCCGGCGGATGTATCGGCGGCGGAGGACAGCCGAAGGATAAAGAATTTAAAGGACAGATCATTCAGGAAAAGAGGATTGAGAGCCTTTACAGGAGAGACAGCGGGATGCAGATCCGTGCAAGCCATGAAAATGAGCAGATCAAGAAGCTTTATGAAAAATTTTATGGGGAGCCGTTAAGCGAACTGGCAGAACAAATGCTGCATACCATGTATCATGACCGGAGTGAAGAGCTTGGACAGAAAACAGAAAAAGAACCTGACATAAAGAAGGATTCTGTGAAAAAATATGTGTGCAGTGTCTGCGGATATGTACATGAAGGGGAGCAGGCGCCGGAAGAATGCCCGGTTTGTCATGTGGATTCAGATAAATTTATTCTTCAGGAAGCCGAAAAGTCATGGGCTGCGGAACACGCAGTGGGAGCCGCTGAAGGAGTTTCAGAGGACATTCTTTCTGATCTGCGTGCCAATTTCGAAGGAGAATGCCGGGAAGTGGGAATGTATTTTGCCATGGCCAGAGCAGCTCACCGGGAAGGATATCCGGAAATCGGACGATACTACGAAAAAGCGGCCAGGGAAGAAGCAGATCACGCTGCTAAATTTGCGGAACTTTTAGGAGAAGCAGTAACGAATTCTACGAAGAAAAACCTGGAACTGCGTGTGGATGCAGAATATGGTGCGGCTGAAGGAAAAACAGATCTTGCGGCACGGGCCAAAGAAAAAGGTCTGGATGCCATCCACGAAACGGTCCACGAAATGGCGAGAGATGAAGCGAGGCATGGGAAGGCTTTTGAAGGGTTCTTAAAGAGATACTTTAATTCATAAAAACGCGGGGTGAATATGTTAAAAGATGTCTATGAAAAGTTTGCGAATGATTATGATGAATTTGGCAGCATTGAGGATTATTTAGGGAGTGAGAAGACATTCTTTAAAGTGTTATTTGCTGAAAACAATGTACAAACTGTTTTAGACTGTGCCTGCGGAACAGGGCAGCATTTACTTATGCTGGCTGAATTGGGTTTATCTGTTTGCGGCTCTGACTATTCTGCTGCAATGTTAAAGGCTGCCGCTGTAAATTTGGAAAAACATAGAAAGAAAATACCGCTTCATCAATGTGACTTCAGACAATTACAGGAGGCGTATACGGAAAAATTTGATGCTGTTGTATGTCTTACAACATCACTGCCTCACATGCATACAGATGAAGACTTGCTGAGAGCTCTCAGGTCAATGAAAGACAGGCTGAATACAAAGGGACTGCTTGTATTAACACAGGGAACAACACACTATACATTATCTATGCCGCCAATCGAGGTAGTTGTAAACAGAAATGATTTTTCCCGGATATTTGTGAAGGAAAACGACAGCCAATTTCAAACAGTACACGTTCTGGATTTGTTCCATTCACAAGAACGGAACGAGCAGAATCAATACGATATTAAATATAAGATTATTCTTGATGATGATTATAGACGTTTGTTGGAAGAAGCAGGATTTCATAACATTCAGATTTACGGGGACTATGATAAAAGTCCCTATGATAAACAGAGCAGACGGCTGATTGTAGTTGCTCAAACAGCAGTTAACTAAAATAGTCCATGGGGAGCCGTGCATTTATGACATATGGGTAAATGTACGGTTTCTTTATTATGTCCGAACTGGAACTTGCCCACATTGCCCTTGGTCATCGTGTTATGTTCTTTATACAGATCATGATCGGTTAAAGAAAGAGTAACAGAAGTTTGCTGCAAATTATTATTGGTTTTATAAGGTATAGTTAACCAGGAGGTAATGGTATGAACATTTGGGAAAACACGGTTTTAATGGACCAGGGAAAAGCATTACAGGCAAAACTTATGAAAGGTCAGACGCTAAAGATCATAAGGGTAACTACAGGGACAAAAAAAGTGCCTGTGGTGGATCTGAGGCAGCAGGTCAGCGTTACGGAAGGAGGATATGATATAACTCTTCAGCCGCCAAGGACAGAAGGGGACAGCACTGTCCTTCCAGTCTTATTGGAGAATAAGGGTTTGGAAAATAGCTACGAATTATGGCAGGTAGGTTTTTATGCTGATGACCCGGATGAAGGAGAAATTTTGTTTTGTCTTGCTCGGGCAGCACAGGCTAAAAATATTCCTTCACAGATGGAAAGCCCAGGCTTTTCGATTTCTTGGGATTTTTACTTTAAGACATCTAATGTAACACCTTTTGAAGTACTTTTAGATTCTAAAGGGCTGGTGAATATAGAGCAGTATCAAATTCAGACAAATATTGTTAATGAAGTAAAGAGCAAAGTTGATAACTTAAATCTCAGCAGATAAATCCAGTTTAAATGCTACAAATGTAAAGCTAAATCAAAAGGCTGATCAGACAAGCTTAAATGCTATAAATACAAATTTAAATATGCTATCTTCACAAGTAAATAATGTAAAAGGTATGAGGATGGCAGCTGGAGAGGGAACTATATCATCCGTGGGACAGGCATATAAGGTACAGCGGGTAAATTATGGTGTAACTTTTAGAAGTAATCCAGGAATTGTCGTTGGTTTAAATCAATCAGGAGCGAATAGATTTGTCTGTGTGGGAACTCATGATCCCAGCGGATTCAATGTCAACGCTTATTGTACTCAGGGTACAGCTGATGTAAAGTTTACTTGGATTGCAATAGGGTTTGTTTGATGAAATTCCAAGCGCGTCTTTCTTATAATAACAAATGTATTCCCTTTTCTTGACATAGTCGATTCATTACAATACAATATCCAATAGAATTGTATATGAAAGATGGGAGATACATATGAAAACTTTACAAAAAATCAGCAGTATGCTGTCCAGCAAAACGTCTGTCTTTGTCATCTTAGTGGCGATTGCAGCCTTCTTTGTCCCGGATGTTTTCTCCTGGGTACAGGGAAATAATCAGAGCCTTGTACTTGGAGTCATCATGTTTACGATGGGATTGACATTGACGACAGAAGACTTCAAAGTGTTGGCAAAACGTCCGCTGGATATCTTTATCGGAGCAGCGGCTCAGTACCTGATCATGCCGTTTCTGGCTTATGGGATTTCGACTATTTTAAGACTGCCCAATGAGATTGCCATCGGATTGATTCTAGTCGGTTGCTGCCCGGGAGGGGTATCATCGAATATCATGTCATACCTATGCCATGGAGATGTACCGTTTTCCGTTGGAATGACTACGGCATCCACGCTTTTGTCACCACTCATGACACCGATGATGGTACTGTTTTTGGCAGGAGCAAGGATCGAAGTCAACGCCGCTTCTATGTTCATCTCGATCGTGAAATCTGTACTGCTTCCGGTCCTGCTCGGATTTATACTAAATACCTTGTTTGGCAAAAAGGAAGCTTTCAAAGAAGCACAGCAGGTCATGCCTGGAATTTCAGTGATCGGGCTGGCATTGATCGTCGGAGGCGTTATTGCACTTCAGGGAGCGAATTTCTTTAAATCTGGTGCTGTGATCTTTATTGCAGTTTTGCTGCATAACAGTCTTGGATATGCCCTTGGCTATGGAGTCGGCAAACTGACAGGAATGAACACAGCAAAGAAACGCACAATTTCGATTGAAGTTGGAATGCAGAATGCGGGACTTGCTACAAATCTGGCAACGGCCCATTTTGCCGCGGCACCTCAGGCGGCTATGGCCAGTGCGGTATCCTGTGTATGGCACTCAATCTCAGGAACTATTTTGGCAGGAATCTATTTACAAAAAGATAATATGCAGGAAGAACAGGCCAAAAACAGGCTGGCAGCAGAAACAGAATAATTTTTTAGGGATACACCTGTATTGTATAGGTGTATCCTTATTTTTTGCATAATTTCAGACGTTTTGACAAAAATTATAAAGTAACTGGTTAATATTCGCAGTTCTATTACATTTCTTTCCTCTTGATTTTCTTATGTTTCTAATTTATAGTTAGTCCTGAAAAAGTTTAGAAGCGCAAAGAGATGAGAGAAGAAAAGTTTTATGAAGAACTCAGTCCATATGTGGAGCGGGTCAAGCAGGGTGATCAGGATACCTTTGAGTATCTTTACCAGGCTACATATGATATGACCAAATGGTTTGTGCTGAATTTTTGTAAGGATAAAAATGAGGCAGAAGACATCATACAGGAAATATACCTGGATGTTTACCGTTATCTGCCGGATTTGAAAAATAATCTAGCATTTTGTGTGTGGCAGAGAAAAATTTCATACCGCTGCTGTATCAGAGTTTCCAAACAGAAGAAGGATGTTGTCGTTGGAGACAGTGTCATTGAAACAATCGATCATATGGCGGAGAAGGACAGTGAGCCGCAGGAAGCTGTTCTGAAGGATGAAAAAAATCAGCTGCTGTTTCAGTGCATTTCAAATCTGCCGATAAAACAAAAGGCCGCAGTGATCATGAGTGGCCTCTGGCAGATGAAAATGAGAGAAATTGCGGAAGTCATGGATTGTGACATTAATGCGGTGAAAAATCTCTTGTATCATGGAAAGAGAATTTTCTATGTCAGACGGCACATCGGTAACGGTCAAAGTGACACTGACAGGAGAACACAAGGTAGTGTTTGACCCTAGCGGAGGAGATCATAAACCGGAAGACCAGCTGGTTACCGGGGGAGAAAAGATTGAGAGACCGTCAGATCCGAAAAGAGACGGATACACGTTTGAAGGATGGTATTACACTGATGAGAATGGAAAGGAACAGAAATGGGATTTTAATGATTCATTGAATCAGGGGATAGAATTAAAAGCAAAATGGACAAAGGAGAGGGAAACATCTAAGAGTACAGAACAGACAAAGGACCCCAAAAAAGAACCCCCGGCATCAGACAAAAAGCAGGCATCCAAAAAGAAGCCATCTAAGAAAAAGTCAGATAAAAAAACAGAGACGCTCCCTGAATGGGGACAATATCAAATCAAAGGAAATGGCAGCGGAGCTGGAAACCAAAACGGAGAATTATCTGAAACTTCTGACATAAAAAAACCATTTGTAATCTTAATTTTACTGATAGCCAGCGGAAGCATCAGTGCCGGTCTGCTGTTCAGAAATTATAATAGAAGAAAGTAAAACAGAAAAGACTCTCTTTTGCTTAAGAGGGTCTTTTCTTGAGATTGCTAGATATACTGTCTGACATCCTGTACCAGAGGAAGGATGCTGTCCCGGTCGGTAAAGTCTACGTGTTTTCCATAAGTTTCAAGAATTCCCTGGTCCTCCTCTGTTAGGTCCTCCGGTTTTTTCTTGGAGAGCATTTTTTTCATCATCCACATCATAACCCGGTGTTTTTTGCTGAACCGGGAATAATCCATCCAGCCTCTGAGGTGATAGAAGGAAATCTGTTGTTTCAATTCACCGGGGAAAACTGAATCTAGATTTTTTAAAATGTGTTCTACATTTTCCGGCAGCGCAGGATCGGCAATTCCGCAAGTGAATACAAACACTTTTTTCTTTTGTATAAATTCAGGATGGCGGGAAATCAGGGAAATACCGGTGACTCCTCCGGCATAAAGGCCGCCGCCGTAAATGATAACGTTATAGGGTTCCAGGACAGAAAGATCCAGGTTTTTATTTTCATACAGATCGGCAGACAAGGAGTCGGCGATCCACTGTGCGTATTGTTTTGTGGACCCGTAAACGGACCCGTAGACAACTGCGGTTTTCTTCATATATTACATTCCTCCATGTTTTTCATCATAGTATTCAGGGTTTCCAGTGCGGTCTTCAGCTGTGTCTCTGAGATATCCTTGTATAAAAGATCCATAAAAGCTTCTTCCTTTAAGGCATACGCAGACTGCAGTGATTCGGCTTTTCTGCCAAGGCGCACCCGGCTTTTGCGGCGGTCATCCGGGTCAGTTTCTATTTCCGCATAACCTTTCTGCTGAAGTTTTAAAGCGATCTGCTTTACATTTTGGTGGGAACTGCCCATAAGGGAGGAAAGTTCATTGAAAGTTGGGGCATACTCAAAGGTATTGAGAGCAGCCAGAAGAAACCATTGTTTTGACGTGATCCCTTCATAGAAGCGGTCTCCGATTGACTGGAGCCGGTTACTGGTCATAAATAATGCAGCAAACAGCAGGTGTCTGCTGTCGTAATCTTCTAATTTCATGGTCGAAATACCTCCTATATGTAATATATTACATAAATTATGAAATGTCAAAGAAAATAGAAAGAAACCGGATTCCGGTTGCACAATCCGGGAAATCATCTTACAATAAAATCAAGTATGAGAGAAAGGCAGGATACACAATGCCAAAAAAAATAACAATGGCTGATGTGGCAGAGATGGCGGGAGTGACAAAAAGCACGGTTTCCCGTTATTTTAATGGGGGATATGTCAAAAAGGCTACGAGGGAAAAGATTCAGAAAGTAATCGAAGAATATAATTATGCACCGAATACATTTGCAAGGTTAAAGGCAAAGGAAAGCAATGTGATCGGGGTCGTAGTGCCTACGCTGAATTCCAAGGTTACCAGCCGTGTCATCACAAGCATTGACCGGTATTTAAGGGACAGGAATTATACAACACTGATCAAAAACTCAGATCATGATATTGATCTGGAGCTTTTAAATATACAAAAGCTGATTCATCTGAATGTGGATGGGATTTTGATCAGTTCTATCGCAGTCACAGAGGATCACCGCGATATTTTTGAGCAGACACAGATACCCATTGTTGTCCTGGCTCAGGATTATGAGGACGGGATTTCTATCATCGATGATGATTACAATGCTGGAAAATGTGTGGGAGAATATATCGGGAAAACAGGTCATAAGAACGTTGGATATATTGGTGTTTATGAGACCGATGAGGCCGTAGGTATCCGAAGGCGTCAGGGAGTTCTGGACGGACTTGCGGCATTTGGAATTCATGATCCGCTGATAAAAAAGAGTGATTACAGTTTTCTCGGAGGACAGAAAAATACGAGAGAGATCCTGGAGAAAATGAAGCCGGACGCTATTGTGTGCGCCACTGACCGTCTGGCGTTTGGAGCCTATAAAGTTTTGCAGGAGAAAGGGCTTCGCATCCCGGAAGATATTTCGGTGGTGGGATTTGGCGGATATGACGAGAGCAGTCTTTTAACGCCGGAGCTTACGACACTGAAATTTGATTCCTATGGAATGGGATATCTCGGGGCGGAGACGATTCTCAAGATGATAAAAGAAGAACCGGTATCCAAGAAACAAATCGTAGAGTATAAATTTATAGAAGGTAAGAGCGTAAAAAATCGAACATAGGACTGCAAAAAGGCCATAAGATCCGGATTAAGCTGGATTTTATGACTTTTTTTCTGTCAGAAATGTCTGTCTGTATACGAAATATAGAGTGAAGGCGGGAACTGTTCAGGGGACAGGAGACAAAGTTATGAAAGCAACGGAGAAAAATTTTATAAATCTGATCAGGAAAAGGAGGGAGGAAGGGCTGCTCTATGCCGTGGAAACCTACGGATGGGTCATTCAGTCTGTGGTTAGGAAGCATTTGTTTTTGCTGCCGGATCTGCAGCAGGAGTGTATGAATGATGTTTTGATAGCAGTCTGGCAGCACATCGGTGATTTTGATCCGAATACAGGCAGTTTTCAAAACTGGGCAGCGGGAATTGCCAGATTTAAGGCAATCGATTGTAAACGGAACTATTTGAGACGGAGCAGAAAATATGTGGATATAGAAGGCCAGTTCATTGAAGATGAACATGCCGGAAGACAGATGCTGAAGGTAGAATTGGACCAAGAAATAAAAGAATTATTTGAACAGCTGTCCCAGCCGGAGCGTGAAATTTTTCAGAAGCATTTTATTGAGGAAGCCACCATCGAAGAGATATCAGCGGAAATGGGATTAAATGAAAGTACGATCTATCAGAGAATATCAAGAGGAAGAAAAAAGCTCAGAAAACATAAAGAGATCAGGGAGGCAGGACAATGAATATATATCGCATCTTAAATAAGATAAAAACAAAGATTCCGGAGAGCGAGAGAGATCTGGAAGATCAGGAAATGACAGACCAAATGAAGACGATGGCAAGAAAGATTGCAGGGAAACAGAAACGGCGGCAGGCTTTTTTTAAGAAGGCAGCGGCAGCGGCTATTGTTGTGATTATTGGAGGAGGAACTGCCGTGGCAGCTTCCGGAGGCTGGGGAAATCTGATACCCAAATTATTTAACAGCACGCTTATCGGAAAAGGCACAGAGACGGATCTGGAGGAGTACAGCGGAAGTGACAAAGTAATGGCAGAGGCTGAAAGTAAAAATATTAAAGTGAAAGTGGTACAGTCGGCAGCCTCCAAAGGTATGATTTATATACTGCTGAAAACAGAACTTCCGGAAAACCAGACATTTAAGGAAGATCAGATTTTCAAATACAGTCTTTTAAAGACCGGAGCAAAAGATGACCCAAAGAAGAAAGAAATGACAGGGATGAACGCGGACCGGCTGCTGCTGGTACAGAAAAAAGAGAATATCGGATGGTTTATATTACAGGCAGAGAGATCTGGTCATGATTTTAAAAATCAGAAGATCATGTTGTCACTGGAGGGATTTACATCTACCCATACAACGGCAGAAGATTTGATTTTTGAGAATCCCAAAGGCTCATGGAAGCTGACCTGGAAAGTGGAAAACAGCAAAATGGAAACGGCAGAGGTTCATGTGGATAAAGAATATCATTTCCAAAACGGAAAGGAAATCATAAAGAAGATAGAGATTACTCCATTTTATTTCAGGGTTTATCATGGCAAAAAGGGCAGTTCGGAGGATAATTCCAATTTACCGGAATGTTCTTTAAGGATCAAGGATGGAACGGTCAAAAAGCTTCACTGGTCTTACAGTCAGGGGGCTGACAGGTCGGCAAACGGATATGCTTTTCATCAAAGTGATTTTACAGAGCTGATAAATCCTGACAACGTAGAGGCGGTCATTATAGGAGGCAATGAAATATCGGTTTCAAAAAATAAATAATCGATTAATAGATTAAGACTTTGTAGAAGACTCCCAAACAGGAGTCTTCTATTTTGTGCAATTTTTTATGGAACCGATACCAGAAAAGTGTTGACGTAGAGAAAGAATCGTCCTATAATACAAATATGGAACCGATACCATAAATATCGTAAGGAGGATAAGAGAAAACTATGGATTATGCAAAGATTGCAAGCCAGGTCATCGCTAACGTAGGCGGAAAAGAGAATATCAAATCTGTGGCGCACTGTGCGACCAGGCTGCGTTTTCAGCTGAAGAATAATGATTTGAGAAATGAAGAGGCCATCAGTGACCTGGATGGGGTAAAAGGTGTCTTTTTAACCCAGTCACAGTTCCAGATTATTTTTGGATCAGGACTCGTAAATCTGATCTGTGACGAAGTACAGAAACAGATCGGGGATGTTTCCTCAGCCGCAGGGGAAGAGGAGAAAGAAGAAAAGCAGGGCTCTGTTGTACAGCGTTTTGTAAAGATGCTGAGTGATATTTTTGTCCCGATTATCCCGGCCATTGTGGCAGGCGGTCTTCTGATGGGATTTAATAATATTCTGACGGCGGGATTATTCGACGGCAGATCGATCATTGAATTATATCCCCAGTGGAAGGGGTTGACTCAGGCGGTCAATACATTCGCCAACGCACCGTTTACCTTTCTGCCGGTACTGATCGGATTCAGCGCCACGAAGAAGTTTGGAGGCAATCCGTTTTTAGGTGCGGCCATGGGTATGATCATGGTTCACCCGGATCTTTTAAATGCGTATCAGATCGGCATCGGGCAGGCACCGGTGTGGGATATCTTCGGATTCAACATTCAGGCGATCGGTTATCAGGGAACAGTACTTCCTGTACTGGCAATTTCCTGGATTCTGGCTCAGATTGAAAAAAGGCTTCACAAAGTAACACCTACCTGGCTTGACAATCTTACGACACCATTGCTTTCTATCATTATAACTGCATTTTTAACATTCATCTGTGTGGGACCGGTATTAAGAGAAGCAGGCAACTTATTAGCAGACGGCATCACATGGGTTTACAATACTCTCGGCGCTGTGGGAGGCGGACTCTTTGGCCTTGTATACGCACCGATCACGATGACAGGGCTTCACCACAGCTTTATTGCCATCGAAACTCAGCTTCTGGCCGCAAAGGCAGTGACCGGAGGAAGCTTCATCTTTACAACGGCAAGTATGAACAATGTTGCACAGGGAGCGGCAGTTTTAGCAGTCCTCTTCCTCACAAAAGACCAGAAACAGAAGTCTATCTGTTCTGCATCCGGAGTCTCCGCATTATTGGGAATTACGGAGCCGGCGATGTTTGGCGTGACACTGAAATTGAAATATCCTTTCTACGCGGCGATCATTGGTTCCGCAGTGGGAAGTGCATACGCAGCAGCTACCAAAACACTGGCACAGGCATTGGGAGCAGCGGGACTTCCCGGATTTATCTCCATGAAACCGGATCATTTTCTTCACTTTGGAATCGGATTGATCCTCTCCATGGTGATTTCAGCGGGGCTCACCGTTGTGTTCTGGAAAAAGTACAACCTTGGCGGAAATGAAAAAACAAGAAAGCCGGTACAGTCTTCTGAGGAAACAGCAGAAATTCCGGAACAGGCAGAAACAGCGGAAACAGTGCTTTACTCCCCGATGAATGGGGAAGTGCTTCCCATCACGGAGTCCGAAGATGAAGCATTCGCATCGAAAGCCATGGGAGACGGCGTGGCCGTCAATCCTTCTGAGGGCACAGTGTATGCGCCGTGTGACGGTACGATAACGATGATCTTTCCGACAAAACATGCGATTGCGATTCAGGCAGAAACGGGAAAGAGTTTTCTGATTCATGCGGGAATTGACACCGTAAAGATGGAAGGGGAAGGCTTTGAGACGTTCGCAGAAGCCGGAACGAAGGTAAAACAGGGAGATAAGATCCTTACGTTTGATATAGATCTCGTGAAAGAAAAGGGTTACAGTCCTCAGACTATGATGATGCTGGCAGAGGGAGACGGACAGGTGGAAGTCATTCCAAAGACGGATGCAGATACGAAAACACAGGTTATGATCGTTAGATAAGAGGGAAATCATGTTTAAGAAGTATAATAAAGTATTGAAAGAAGACTATGAAAAGTGGTATGCTGAACATGAAAGTGACAGAGAAGAGACAGCGAAAGATCCGATGCGGCTTAAATTTCACCTGATGCCTAAGACCGGATGGCTCAACGATCCCAACGGACTGTGCCAGTTTCACGGCACCTACCATATCTATTATCAGTACACCCCGTTTGAACCGACCGGAGAACTGAAGCTTTGGGGGCATTATACGACAAAAGATTTTATTTCTTATATAGATGAAGGACCGGTATTATTTCCGGATTCGGAGTTTGACGCTCACGGCGTCTACTCCGGTTCCGCCTTTGTAAAAGGAGATACGATTCACTATTTCTATACAGGGAATATCAAGTATTTTGACAGGGATGATTACGATTACATCAACTCAGGGCGTGGCAGCAACACGATTCATGTGGCCAGCAAAGACGGATATCATTTTTCTGAAAAAGACCTTTTAATGACCACGGACGATTATCCTGAGGATATGAGCTGCCATGTGCGGGACCCGAAGATCATCCGGCGGGGGGATGATTACTATATGGTCCAGGGAGCCAGGGATATAGACAGTCATGGACTGATCCTGATGTTTCATTCAAAGGATCTGTCTCATTGGGAGTATTTTGACCGGATCGTTCCGAAAGAACCGTTCGGTTATATGTGGGAGTGTCCGGACTTGTTCGAACTGGACGGACAGATGATGCTGATCACATGCCCTCAGGGGGTAGAACCGAAAGGCATTGACTACCAGAATGTTCATCAGTGTACAGCGGTGAAGATGGATTATGACTTTGAGAACAAATTATATGAGATCTGCGATAATTCAGAGTTTCAGCAGTTAGACAGGGGCTTTGATTTTTACGCACCCCAGACCTTTGAGGACGAGAAGGGACGCCGTATCCTGATCGGATGGATGGGGATTCCGGATGCCGATTACACGAATCCGACCGTTGAGCATGGATGGCAGCACGCACTGACAATCCCAAGGGAACTGCACATAAAGGATGGAAGGATCATTCAGCAGCCCATAAAGGAGATGGAACAGATGAGAAAAGGAGAACTGATCTGTACATTTTCTGAACAGGGCAGGATGGAGAGCAATCTGAAACTGTATGAAGCAGAGGTTCGATTCAGACATTGCGCTGATATGGTTCTGACTTTAAAGGAAGGCGTTACCTTATCCTATGACAGCGGACTGCTCACCCTTGATCTGGGGGATTTTGGTGAGGGCAGGACGACAAGATGTGCCGCATTGGATGAATTAAAAGACCTGCGGATTTTCGCAGACACTACTTCTCTTGAAATTTTTGTAAACGGCGGTGAAGAAGTCTTTACCACCAGGGTATACAGCAGCCAGGGAAAGCTTAGCATAGACGGGGACTGTTCGGGTACCATGAAGATCTATTGCCTGCGGCCTCTGGAGATAGGAGAAAGAGAATGACCAGAAAATTATGCGGAATCGGAGAGGCACTGATTGATTTTATTCCGGAAGTGAAAGGACAGAGATTAAAGGATGTACCGTCCTTTACCAGAGTAGCAGGAGGGGCTCCTGCCAATGTAGCCGGTGCGGTGACGAAACTTGGGATTCCGTCCAAGTTTTTGACAAAACTTGGAGACGATCCCTTCGGTGATTATATAGTTGAAGTACTTGATGAGGCTGGAATTGACACAAGTCATATTAAACGGGACAAAGAAGCAGAGACGGCTCTGGCCTTTGTCTCTCTGGCATCAGACGGAAACAGGGATTTTAAGTTTTACCGCAAAAACAGCGCAGATCTCCGCTACAGTGTCTATGACATTGAGCCGGATGTTCTGGATGACTGCGGGATGATCCATTTCTGCAGCGTAGACTTGGTGAATTCACCCATGAAAGATGCACATAAGAAATTAATTGACATGGCAAACGGCAAAGACGTGCTTGTATCATTTGATCCAAACCTCCGTTTTTCACTGTGGGATGACTTACAGGAACTGAAAGAGACAGTCAATGAATTTTTGCCTTTTGCGGATATTATAAAAATCTCAGATGAAGAACTGGAGTTTATCACAGGACATACGGATATAAGGGAGGCAGTGCCTGACCTGCTGAACGGAAGGACGAAGTATGTCATCTATACAAAAGGAAAAGACGGTGCGGAGATCTATACGAAACATGGAATGACGGAAGCACCGGGATATTCCATTGACGTAAGAGATACGACCGGAGCCGGTGATTCCTTTATCGGAGCATTTTTATACCAGCTTCTGAGGGATAATGTGACGGATCTGGAAGCGGTGAATTTCGGGACTTTAAAGGAGTATCTGGATTTTGCCAACGCCTATGCGGCTTATACTACAACCAGGGAAGGAGCGCTGGCAGCCATGGCAGACGCCAGGGAATTTGCCGATTTCAGAAAGAACCTGCAGTAAATTAAAATATATAAAACGTGAAAAGCCAATGAGTCTTTGAAAAAAGGATTCGCTGGCTTTTTTCTATTTTTTACGAATAGATCTAGGATGAAATTGAAAATACATCTTGACACATTATACTATGTAATATATAGTATAATGCATAAGGAGGCGATAGATTGAATACACAGTTGAAAAAAGGTTTTTTAGAGTTTTGTATTCTGGCTGCCCTCTGTGAGGATGACTCCTATGGTTACCAGATCATCAAAGATGTATCGGGATGTATTAAGATTTCCGAGTCAACGCTGTATCCGATTCTGAAACGTCTGGAAAGCAGCGGATATCTGGATACTTACACGGTGGAACACAACAGCCGTCTCAGAAAGTATTACAGGATAACAGAAAAGGGAAGAGACCATATCAGAGAATTTTTGGATGAGTGGCAGCAGATTATGGGTATTTATGAGTTTGTGAAAGGAGCGGCAGAACATGAGTAAAGAAGAGTTTTTAGGAAGTCTTAACCGGCTTTTAAAAAGTCTTGGGAAGAGTGAGAGAGAAAAATCGCTCTCCTATTACAATGAGATCATTGACGATTATATGGAGGACGGATATACGGAGGAGCAAGCGGTAGAGCAGATCGGGAATCCGGGGCTGATCGCACAGGAGATTCTGGAGGAACAGCAGTCACAGATGAAGGCGCCGATGTCCCGGGGGACGAAAGTCTTGGTCGCAGTTTTGCTGGTCCTTGGTTTTCCGCTTTGGGGTTCCCTGATGCTTGCGGGATTTTGTATTGTGCTGTCAGCGGTGCTGCTGGTCTTATCTGCCTACATTGTCATTTGGTGTATTCCGCTGTGCACCGGAGCAGTCTCAGTGGCGGGCCTGATTCTGTCAGTAGTCAGTATGGGCGGCGCGGCAGTCATCGTTTTCCAGAATTCTGCGGCAGGGGTCATTCAGCTGGGCGTCGGCATGTTGTCTGCCGGTATTTTCATCCTGACAGGTCTGCTGACATGGGTTTTAGGAAAATATTTTGTAAAAGTAACAGCCAGTTTCAGTAAATGGCTGGCGGGGACAGTTACCAGGATAAGGAGGAAAAACGTATGAGTATCAGCAGTTTTAAAAAGAAATGTCTTATATTGAGTGCGGTATTTCTGATCATAGGGTCTGTCCTTATAGGAGCCGGCTGGAGCATGGCAGATTTTAAGGCGGAGAATGTGAAGGAAGAGGGAACACCGAAGTGGTACCGGACATTTCATGCAGATGAGCAGGGAACATGGATCGGCATCCGGCTTAAAAAGGGTGTGTACCTTCTTACTTTCGGCGACAGCGGTGAATATTGATTTGTAATAGATCTAACATAGTTTTGTTACAAATTTCTCCTTAGGCTTTGCTATAATAAACAGACAACCTGACAGGAGGAATGGTTATGGGAATAAGACGGAAACAGCTGATGGGAATTTTTCTGTCTGCTGCGTTGGCAGCAGGAAGTATTTTGGTCCCGGTTTCAGCGAAAGAAAAGACAGATGTCACAGATCTGCTGAAAGTAAAAAACAGAACAGAGTATAACAAAGGCAGAAGGGCAGCCGGGAAGAACCAGGCGGAGATTCACGTTAAAAAGTACCGCTCCATAGGTGAGATGCCGGGTGAAGAAGGATACAAGTACAGCTCCTCATGGCAGGGCAAAACAGTTAAAATCTATGCAGATCAATCCGGACTGCTCGTAATCGGAGGTGAATCTGAAGATATGGCTGATGCCTGTGGTACGTTATATGATGCTTCAGGAAAAGAGGTAAAGGAATATCAGAAGGAAGGACTTCTTATGAAGGTTGTTTCTGCAGGAACAGTGTATTCCCTAAAACTACCCGAAAAGTTTAGAAGTTTTACCGTAGAAGCCGATCTGATGGAAGATCATCAAAAGGTGTTAAGGAAAAATGATTCTTATGTGCAGACAGCCACCGGAGGTTATTTTTATCATGAGTTTACTCTGAAAAAAAGATCTATGGCGATGCTGCCGATACTTCCCTTTACAGACCAGAAGCTGTCATATAATATACAGCGGAAGACAAAGGCCGGATGGAAGATGCTTTCAAAAACCAAGACAGCTGATGATGATTATGAGAAGGCCTTATCCAGGTCTGTTTATGGATTGGCGAAGGGGAATTACAGAGCTGCCGTGAAGGGGAAGACGGGTACGCCGTATCTGATTGGTTATGTTCCCGAAACGGTTGTGAAGAAATATAAGACAAAAAAGTCAAAAGCTAAAAAAATTACGCTGGAAAGCTTTCAGACAGATTTGTATACAGATACAGAAAGAGCTTCCAGATGGTATCGGATCTCCAGAAAGACAGCGAAAAAGAAACGTTACATTGAAATCAGTACTTCCATGAATTCTGGAAAACTGAAGTTTACAATTTATAAAAAAGGCAGAAAAAAACCACTGAAGATTTATAAACTCTCAGGACAGAAGGAAAGAAAATATCGTCTGAAGCATGGGGCGGGAACGTATTATATAAAAGTCTCCAAAATCGGAAAGAATACAAATGGTGTTTACAGCATTGATTATCTGTAATGAAGGAAAAGGAGACGATCAAATGGAATTTCAGAGTGAAGATCACCGGATTTTTGCCAAAGATCAAGAAGGACATGTGATAGCAGAAGTAACATTTCCCGAAGTGTCTGAAGGCACGGCCGTCATAGACCATACCTTTGTAGATGATTCCCTGCGGGGACAGGGAGTGGCCGGAGAACTATTGGAAACGGCGGCAGAACAGCTGGAAGAAAGAGGGATGAAGGTAATCCCAACCTGTTCCTATGCGGTGCGGTGGTTTGAAAAGCACCCGGAATACCGGAAACTTTTGAAATCTTAGACGGCGGACTGAATGCCAAAACTAAAAAAGGATATGAGAACTGTACTGAAAACAGTTCTCATATCCTTTTTTGCTGAGAAAATTTTCCTGCGGGCAAATTGTATTGACTTTTGTACATAAGTGTTATATTATAAAGATGAACAAAATAACAGTATATGTTCAAATGAACAAAAAGAGGTGATGACATGGATATGCAGAGAAGAACTATGACTATGATCAGCAAGTTGTATTATGAAGAAAATATGACCCAGCAGCAGATCGCAAAGCAGACCGGATTGTCAAGAATGAAAGTATCCAGAATTCTTCAGAAGGCGAAGGAAGAAGGTATCGTAAGGATCATCATAGATTATTCCGGCGTTTATCCGGAACTGGAACAGGACATCAAAGGAAAATATAAGTTAAAGGATGTGGTCATCGTAGACACATCCATCGGAAATTCTTCAAAGGAACAGGTAGCCTCCGCTGCTGCCTATTATCTGGAACGGCATTTGGAATCCGGTTCTACAGTCGCCGTCGGGTGGGGGTCCACGATGCGTCTGATCCCGGATTATATTCAGAAGATGGATGATCCGGAGCTGTTGTTTTCACCGATCATCGGAGGACACGGACAGAGCGAACTGGATATGCACGCTACGACCATAGCGTCCAACCTGGCAAAAAAAACAGGGGGAAGATCGCTGTCCCTGATCGCTCCGGCACTTGTGAAAAATAAAGAAGAGAAAACATTTTTGTCAGACGACAACCAGGTAAAACGTGTAATCGAGCGCACATCTCAGGCAGAATATGCGGTTTTCAGTCTTGGCAATCCGCTGGCAAAGGACAGCAGTATCAAAAAGTCGGGCTACATATCTGAGGCAGACTTAAGACAGTTGGAAAAGGAGGACGCTATCTGTGATGTTGTCTCTGTTGTTTTCCTGGATAAGAACAGCCAAATATGCTGTGAAAATATTACCGAGAGGTGCATAGGGATTACCGAAGAACAGTTAAAAAAAATTCCCAATAAGATCTGTGTGGTAGAGAGCAGAGAAAAATATGACTCCGTGAGATCCGCGCTGGAGGCAGGATATATCGATATATTGGTCACGGACCAGGATACGGCGGAGTATTTGTCCAAATAATTTTAAGGACCGCAAAACCGGTCTTTGAAAATAAATAAAAAGGAAAGGAGGTGGATGACATGAAGGAATACCATATTTTGATCGCCTGCGGGAGCGGTATTGCTACCAGCACGGTGATTGCCAACCGGGTTAAGAATCTCTGCAAGGACAATGGATTTAAAGTAAAAGTACAGCAGGTAAAAATTGTGGAGGTAGAAAAAATGGCTCCGGAATTTGACCTGATCGTTGCGAGCACGCGAGTTCCTGAAACAGTAACGACACCGTCGGTATTTGCCATTAACTATCTGACAGGGATCAAACCGGAAGCTGTTGATGAACAAATTCTGACGGTCTTAAGAGGTCTGGAAGAATGAGGATGTATGATGGAGGTAAAACATGGAATATGTAACAATGGCGGAAGGCCTTGAGTTTTCCAGAGTGGTGCTTGGTTTTTGGAGACTTCTGGACTGGAATCTTTCAACCGATGAATTGATCCGCTATCTGGAAGAATGTCTTGACCTGGGGATCACGACGATGGATCACGCAGATATTTACGGGGACTACACGGTCGAAGAGAAATTCGGGGAAGCCATGAAAAAAAGGCCGGATCTCAGAGACAAAATGCAGATTATTTCAAAGTGCGGAATTGTCTACAAGTCAGAAACTGCACGTGTCAAATATTATAACTACGGTACAGACTACATCATCGGACAGGTGGAGAAATCTTTGAAATATATGGGGATTGATCACCTGGACACACTGCTCCTGCACCGTCCGAGTCCGTTTATGGACCCGGAAGAGATCAGCAGAGCGTTTGAAACCCTTTTAAAGGAAGGAAAAGTAAGGACCTTTGGAGTATCGAATTTTCTGCCGGACGAATTCCGCCTGCTGAAATCTTATCTCACTGTACCTTTGATCACGAATCAGATCGAACTTTCTCCGCTCAGGATGGGAAATATGGAAAACGGAGTCATGAATCTTTGCCTGGAAGAGAGGATTCATCCTATGCTCTGGTCTCCGCTTGCCGGAGGCAGGATCTTTACCGGGCAGGGAGAAGAGGAAATAAGGCTCAGAGAAGTTTTAGAAGTCATCCGGGAGGAGATCGGTGCGGAAGATATCGATGAAGTGGCCTTCGCATGGCTGTTCTCCCATCCGGCAAAGCCGATTCCGATTACAGGTTCAGGAGAAATCGGATTGGCAGAGAGACCAGTCAAAGCATTGAAATACCGGCTGACGCCAGAACAGTGGTTTATGATCTGGACGGCAGTCAAGGGCCACAAAGTACCGTAGATGAATGAGGGTACAATGGGAGGAATTGTATGGAAATATTAAATTTTATATTGGGATTGGGTTCCACAGTTATGCTGCCGATCATTATTTTCGTGTTCGGACTCATCATGAGTGCTGGATTTTCAAAATCATTTAAGTCCGGTGTGACCATAGGAATCGGATTCACAGGAATCAACCTGGTCATTACGCTGCTGACGGATCAGCTGGGTCCGGTGGCGCAGGCCATGACGGAACGCCTGGGACTGGACCTTCAGGTCATCGATATCGGATGGCCGGCCATGTCGTCCATTTCCTGGGCGTGGGCAGCGGCAGGTCTGATGATACCGATTGGACTCGTGATCAACTTCGTGATGCTCACGCTGAAACTTACGAAGACTATGAACGTGGACATTTGGAATTACTGGCAGTTCGCTTTCGTTGGATATGCGGTGACAACCGTGAGCGGAAGTCTGCCGATGGGAATTATTGCAGCCAGTGCACTTTCCATTCTGGCTCTGATCCTTGCAGATTATACCCAGCCTTTTGTGGAAAAGTTCTTCGGTATGCCGGGCATTTCATTTCCGCATCTGACGGCACTTGGATTTCTGCCGCTGGTCGTGCCTTTAAACTGGCTGATTGACAAGATTCCGGGACTCAATAGGCTGAATGCAAATCCGGAGACCATCAGAAAACGGTTCGGTATCTTTGGAGAGCCGATGTCCATGGGGCTGATCATCGGCCTTGCGCTGGGCCTTTTAGGGGGACAGAAAATTGATGCCATCTTACAGCTTGCCATCACGATGGCTGCGGTCATGTATCTCATGCCGAAGATGGTAGCGATTCTCATGGAGGGACTGATCCCGATCTCAGAGGCTGCCAGGGAGTTTATGGCTAAGCATTTCGGAGACAGAGAGATTTTTATCGGATTGGATGCGGCAGTTTCACTCGGAGAGCCGTCAGTTATCGCTGTAGGGCTTCTGCTCGTGCCGATCACAATTCTTTTGGCGATTGTGCTGCCTGGAAATAAACTGCTGCCGTTTGCAGATCTGGCGGTCATCCCGTTCATCGTATGCCTGATCACTGCCATGTCAAAGGGAAATGTCATCCGGGCACTGATCGTGGGAACGGTCGTTATGGCATGTGTATTACTGATGGCAACGAATCTGGCGCCGATCGAGACACAGATGGCCCTGACTGCAGGAATCAAAATGCCGGCGGGAGCTTCCCAGATCGGAAACCTGGACCGGGCAAACCTGATTTCATGGCTTTTCGTTAAGGTATTTTCACTGTTCGGCTAAACAACACATTTATTTATGAATTAAAGGAGAACAAAGATTATGGAAATGACAAAACAAGAATTTTTAAGCAAAGTGGACCACTCATTGTTAAAACCTCAGCTGACGAGGGAAGAGATTATGGAAGGACTTCAGTTTGCAAAGGAGAATCACTGTGCATCTGTCTGCATTAACCCGTGCAATCTGGATATGGCAAGAGAAGTACTTGCAGGTACGGACGTAAAGATTGGAACCGTGATCGGATTTCCTTCCGGAGCACATACGACGTTTTCAAAAGTGGCGGAGGCAGTGGATGCTTATGCAAGAGGGGCAGTGGAGCTTGATATGGTCATTGATATCGGGGCACTGAGGAATGGTGAATACGAGGATGTAAAAAAGGACATCGAGGCAGTGGTCAATGCGACACCGGGCATTGTAAAAGTCATTCTTGAGACAGCGTTTCTTACCAAAGAAGAAATCAGGAAAGGCTGTGAGCTGACAGAAGAAGCAGGAGCTGCTTACGTAAAGACATCCACAGGTTTTGCGCCGTCCGGGGCTGCAGCAGAGGATATCAGACTCATGAGGGAGACAGTTTCAGAAAAAGTCCATGTGAAAGCCGCAGGGGGAATCAATAACCTGGCAGACTGTATGGCTATGATCGAGGCGGGATCTGACCGGATCGGCATCAGCAGGACAAAAGCGATCCTGGAAGAATTCTAAGAGGAGAGTGATGTTATGAGAGAGACTTCTTTACTGCTGGCCGGAGGCATGAAGAAAGAAAAAGCCCAAAAGGCGGCAGAGCTTCTGAAAGAAGGACTGAAAGAAAAGAACATAATGGCCGAGGTGACATTTGTAAATACATATGAGGTGACGGACTTAAAAAGTCTGGAAGAAGGCCATGATATGGTGATCTCTACTGCTACAGGCAATCTGAATACATCGCTTCCGGTACTGCAGGGATTGTGTCTTTTATATCCATGGATGGGGACCGGGAAACTGTATGAGGAAGTAGAAAAGAATCTTTAAGGCAAATAAAGGGAGGAAACAGAATGGAGCAGATTTTCAGAGAAGATCTCATCTGGCTGGATGAAACGTTTGAAGACAAAGACCAGTTTTTTGATAAGATCGGGAAAAGGCTTTATGAAAAAGGCAAAGTAAAGGAAAGTTTTGCCGATGGGCTGAAGAGCAGGGAAGCAGTTTATCCTACAGGTCTAAAGACCGAATCATATGAGATTGCAATTCCGCATACGGATGTGGAACATGTAAGAGAGGCATCCATATCTTTTGTAAGATTTAAAGAAACGGTTTTGTTTTCGCACATGGGAGAGCCTGAAATCCAGGTGAACGCAAAGTTTGCTTTTGTTCTGGGCGTTAAAGAGCCGAGTCAGCAGGTGGAGGTGCTGAGTACTCTGGTTTTGCTGATATCCAATGAAGCAGAAATGGCTAAGCTCGAAGTTCTGAATGCACCGGCGCAGATTTGTGCACTGCTGAATGAATTTTTCAAAGAGCATATGCAGAAAGGGTTAAAATGATGAAGATACAGCGCAGAAAGAAAAAAGAAACACTCATAGACAGTCTTCATTTGGGGCGAAGCGTCGGCAGAGCATTTCTTTCTTACAGATGTATTATATCATAACCGGGCACTATTTTCCAGGGACTTGCGATGCAGGTCCCTGTTGTCTGAATGAGAGGAGGTTTTTTGATGGAGATTGACTTAAAAAAGCTGGAGGGAGCCTGCTCCTGCCAAAGAGAACATCACGCAGATATTGATAAGATTCTTTTGGAGGAGGGAGCTGTCGAAAAACTGCCGCTTTTGCTGAAAGATACACCTTATCAGAATCTTGTCATGATCTGCGATGAAAATACTTATGAAATAGCCGGGAAACAGACGGAACAGCTGCTTCATATTTCAGAAACAGTCATGCTGAAGGGGAGCGGGGTCCATGCGGATGAAACCAGTGTGGCATATGTGATGGGACAGCTGAAAGGAAGAGAACGGCCGGATGCATTGATCACGGTCGGGTCCGGCACGCTTCACGACATTACCAGATACTGTGCCTTTGACCTTGGAATACCGTTTATATCTGTGCCGACGGCTGCCAGTGTGGATGGCTACACATCTACAGTTGCGGCTATGACACTTCAGGGATTTAAAAAGACAGTGCCCTCCTGTGCGCCGAAGATCATTGCGGCAGACAGCAGGGTGCTGAAAGAAGCTCCGCTCCGCCTTACAGCTTCGGGTGTAGGTGACCTGCTGGGGAAATATACGGCGCTTGCGGACTGGAAGCTGGCACATCTGCTGACAGGAGAATATTTTTGCCCGAGAGTCTGCGGCTTTGAGGAAGAGGCTCTTGAGATTATGTGTAAAAGTCTTCCGGGACTAAAGAAGGGTGAGATATCTGCTTATGAACAGCTCATGTACGGTCTCCTGCTTTCCGGACTGGCGATCCAGATGGTGGGGAATTCCCGTCCTGCTTCAGGGACAGAGCATCATATGTCTCATCTGTGGGAGATGGAGGCAGTCAATTCCTGTCTTGATTTTTACCACGGAGAAAAAGTAGGCACCGGCCTGGTCATCTCTTCTGAGATTTATCACAGAGCAGCAGAATGTCTGAGAAATGGCCGTTACGGTATAAAAAGATCTGTGCCTTTAGAGAAAGAACTGATAAGGAAATGCTTTGCAGGCAGGGGATTGAATGATATTATATTAGATGAGAATCAACCGAATGTGCTGGATCAGATTTCACCCTCTGTACTGAAAGAAAAAGAAGACCGGATCATAGAGATCCTTGAGCAGGTGCCGAAGGCAGAAACGTTAAGGGCATACCTTGACCAGGCCGGCGGAGTCAGTTCCCTGGAAGACCTTGGACTTGAAAAGAGGATGAAAGCATTGACAGCCAGAGTATCTCCATATGTCCGGCAGCGGCTGACTTTCATGCGGATATTAAAATACTATGATTTTTATGAGTCAGTGATTCAGGGATAAGGAAAGGAAAATTATGAGGACAGGGAAATATTGCAGGGAATGTCTGTTTCGGAGTGAAGAGCGGAAAGTGGAACAGGAGCAGAACGAAGAGAAGAAACAGCTGTTTCTTGACCAGGTGAGGGCAGTTTTAAGAGATGAGGATTTAGAATTGTCTCCGCCGGAATATCTGGCTGAATTTACAGAACTGTATGAGCGGCATTTTGGGGAGCAGACAGCCTTTGATCCGCTGAAGAAGCATTTTAATGAACTGATGCTTAAAAAAGAGCCGGAGATCAGAAGAAGAATTGAGGCGTCAGAAGATCCGGTGGCCACAGCGATTCGGGCAGCGCAGGCGGGAAACTACATAGACTATATCGCTCTGGGCGAGGTTGACGGGGATCAGTTGGAACAGCTTCTGTTTCAAAACGGAGAAAAGGGGCTGAAACCTGAGGTTTACGATTCCTTTCGGACAGATCTGAGTTCTGCAGAAAACCTTGTCTATATTACAGATAACTGCGGTGAGATCGTGGTGGATAAGGTTTTGATCCAGGAACTGAAAAAATCATATCCCCAGGTTAATGTCACAGTGATTGTTCGCGGAGCATGTGTGGCGAATGATGCGTCTATGGAGGATGCAGTACAGGTGGGTCTTCCTGACGAAGCCAGGGTGATTGGAAATGGTACGAGAATCGCAGGGACCAGCTTAAACAGGATCAGCAGGGAAGCAAAAGAATTGATTGAGAGAGCTGACTTGATCATAGCAAAAGGACAGGGAAATTATGAAACTTTATCCGGATGCGGGCTGAACGTATATTATCTTTTCTTGTGCAAATGCGATTATTTTGTAAAGCGGTTTGAGGGGGAATATCTGCAGCATATGTTTATAAAGGAAATGTAAAAAATTTTTCAAAAGCTCCATAATAAATAGTATCCTGCTTCTGACGGGATACTATTTTTATATGGAGGAAAAGTTTATGGAATCAAATATTTATGGTTATGCCCGTGTGTCAACCAGGGACCAAAATGAGAGCAGACAGCTTCTTGCACTGGAAGCGTTCGGGGTGGAGAGTAAGAAGATTTACCTGGACAAATTGAGCGGAAAAAACTTTGACAGACCCAGTTACAGGAAACTGACAAAGATACTGAGGAGGGGAGATGTACTGGTGATCCAGAGCATAGACAGGCTTGGGCGGAACTACGGCGAAATCCTGGAGCAGTGGAGGATCGTCACGAAAGAAATCAAAGCCGATATCGTTGTTCTCGATATGCCGCTTTTGGATACGAGAAAAAAACAGGATGATCTCACAGGCACATTTATCGCCGATCTGGTACTTCAGATCTTAAGCTATGTGGCCCAGACAGAACGGGAAAACATAAAGAAGCGCCAACAGGAAGGAATCAGAGCGGCCAAACTGAGAGGCGTTCATTTTGGGAGGCCGAGGAAACCGATACCGGAGAAATTTTATGAATTAAAAGAAAAGTGGAAACGGGGTGAAATCTCATCGAGAAAAGCCGCTGCACAGCTTCAGATTGCCCAGGATACATTTCTTAGGTGGGTGAGAGGACAGAAGTAAAAGAAATGGTAGAGATTATCATTCAGTCCATTTTATACATAAAACTGCAAAAAATATTGATATTTTAAGAGATAAATTCATTTCTTACAGTATACATTGAGTGAACGAAAAAGTCTGCTTTATCGTTCGCTGGAGGTAAGATATGATACAGAAGAAAAAAGATTTGAGGAACAGGCTTTTAGAATATTTGGCAGAGGAGGCGGGCTGTC
Source organism: Anaerostipes sp. CAG:276 (assembly GCF_000432215.1). Lineage (NCBI taxonomy): Bacteria > Bacillati > Bacillota > Clostridia > Lachnospirales > Lachnospiraceae > Anaerostipes > Anaerostipes sp. CAG:276. Next base: position 100,421 of record NZ_FR889197.1, on the reverse strand, counting down.
AGGAAATGTCCGATCTGCCTACCAGTTTTTGGTTTCCTGTGGCATGTTTTATCGCCGGTTCTGTTAAGGCTGAACGTTTCAGCGCGAGGGAATGGAATGAGGCTGTCAGATATCTGACGGGGGAGAATATTCGGTTTGCTTCTCCCGTGCAGGCACAGAAATTTTTAGAAGTAAATAAGGACAATTTTCATACGGATAAAAAGGCAGGTAAAAGGATGTAATGTCTGTTGCAGACGGATGTTGTATGGGGTAAGATATTGTAGGAAGAAAACTAAAATATCACTTATATAATATCCAGGAGGTTTTATGAAATCATACAGAGAAGTACTGCATTTTCATCTGCCGTCCAGACGGGGGATTGTGAATATTACGGATAAAGTCCAGGATGCTGTGGATAAAAGCGGTGTAAAAGAAGGCATGGTGTTGGTAAATGCCATGAATATCACGGCAAGTGTTTTCATCAATGACGATGAATCCGGACTGCACCATGACTATGAGAAATGGCTTGAGAAACTGGCACCGGAAAAGCCTTACAGCCAGTACCGGCATAACGGATTTGAGGACAATGCGGATGCCCATCTGAAACGGACGGTCATGGGCAGGGAAGCTGTTGTAGCCATTACCGAAGGGCGTCTGGATTTCGGGACATGGGAACAGATTTTTTATTATGAGTTCGACGGCAGACGGGACAAGCGTGTGCTGATCAAAATTATCGGAGAATGATATGGAAAACCAATGGATCAGAACAGAACTGCTTTTGGGAGAAGAAGCGGTGGAAAGATTAAAAAATTCCCGTGTGGCCGTATTCGGTGTCGGGGGAGTTGGCGGATATGTGGCAGAGGCATTGGCAAGGACCGGTGTCGGAACTTTTGACCTGATCGATAAGGATACGGTGTCCGTTTCCAATATCAACCGTCAGATCATCGCCACGCACAGCACTGTCGGTAGGGTCAAAGTGGAAGTCATGAAGGAAAGGATACTGGAGATTAACCCGGAGGCAGAGGTTCATATCCACAAGTGTTTTCTTCTGCCGGAAAATGCATCGGAATTTGATTTTAGCAAGTATTCTTATGTGGTAGACGCAGTAGACACGGTGACTGCAAAGATCGAACTTGTGATGCAGGCACAGAAAGCCGGTGTACCGATCATCAGCAGTATGGGAGCAGGCAACAAGCTGGACCCGTCAAAATTTGAGGTGACAGATATCTATAAGACATCTGTTTGCCCGCTGGCAAGAGTGATGCGCAGGGAACTGAAAAAGAGAGACGTGAAACATTTGAAAGTAGTCTATTCCACGGAAAAGGCACTGGAGCCTAAGTTTGACCTTTCAGAGAAGGAAGGAAGAAGGGCAGTGCCGGGAAGTGTTGCATTTGTACCCTCTGCAGCAGGTCTGATTGCGGCAGGGGAAGTCATCAATGATTTGATCCGTAATAGACAATGATATGATAAAAAAAGCTGTTTGGCCTGAAAGCCGACAGCTTCTTTTATTATGGGAGAATTCTATGAGTTATTCACCCCTATTTCCGTGGCACTTTTGAAATGCGCTCCTCCAATAGAGGTAAATAACTTTCGAAAAGTGTCACCTTTTTTTGACAGAGGTCCTACTCCAACAGACATTACGTCCATTTTCAACATGATTGGAGTGAGGCATTCTAAGAGCCGAACGGAAATCATGTGGAAAATGTCATAGAATTCCGATGACACTTTGTATTCCAAGGCTTACCAAAGTTATAGCTGCCCAGCAGCAGAATCCCATAAAAATCGGTTTTGCTCCGGTTTTTATAAGTTTTACAATGTGAGTATTCAGTCCGATGGCCGCCATTGCCATAACGATAAAAAACTTGCTTAGATTCTTTAAAGGATCTGTCACTACAGGAGAAAGCGAAAAAACAGTTGTGATAACAGAGGCAAGGATAAAAAACAGCACAAACATCGGAAAAACTTGCTTCAGGCTGAAATTTGAGCCGCTTTCTTCCAATGCTTCTTCCTTTTTCCCGGCACGGAAAATCGCAAGCGCCAGAGTGATCGGAATAATTGCCAGAGTTCTTGTAAGTTTCACAATCGTTGCAGCATTCAATGTATTGCTGCCATGAACTCCATCCCATGCTGCTGCGGTGGCAGTGACGGAGGATGTATCGTTGACGGCTGTGCCTGCAAACAGTCCAAAGCCTTCATTGGACAGGTGAAGCATATTTCCGAGTGCTGGAAATACAAGAGCAGCAATCACATTGAACAGAAAGATAACGGAGATAGACTGTGCAATCTCCTCATCATCGGCTTCGATCACAGGTGCTGTGGCCGCGATGGCAGAGCCTCCGCAGATGGAAGAGCCTACGCCGATCAGTGCAGAAACTTTGGGATCCATGTGAAGAAGTCTGTACAATAGGAACGACACGATCAAAGAAGTAGTGATGGTAGACAAAATGATGGGCAGGGACTGCTGCCCTTTTGCCAGGATATCGGTAAGATTCATGCCGAATCCGAGGAGGATGACCGCATACTGTAATATTTTCTTTGAGGTAAAGGCAATTCCGGGCTGCATGGTACCTTTGTCTTTGATGAGCAGCGTCAATATCATGCCGATTAAAATGGCAAATACAGGGCCTCCGATCACCGGGACCAGATTTCCCAGAAACCATGCGGGCACAGAGATTCCGATACAGAGCAGAAGCCCTGACCAATGGACTTTTAAAAAATTCATAACTATGATCCTCTTTCTTTCATTTTTTATAATCGCTGGGGACAGCGACAGAAAAAATTATATCATGACATGATGATAACATAAAATTATATATAATTATAATATGATAATTTATTTTGATGATTTTGGCTGTGAAATAAAAGAATATATACATTTCTCATAATTTCTATTGAATAAACCGTTCATATATGTTAATCTGACTGTATACATAGTCAAAGAATGAAAAGGAGATGCATTTAAGTGAGCGGAGCAAAATTAACAGAAGCAGAATCAGTAGTAATGAGATGTATTTGGAATTATGAGAAAGAAGAGATCCCGTTTTTGACATTAATAGAAGAGCTGAAGGATAAGTATGGTAAAGATTACAAGAGAACGACTGTGCGCACATTTCTTTTTGATCTGGAAGCAAAGGGATATGCGGTGGTTGAGAGACGGGGCAAATTTTCGTATGTGAAGCCGGTTGTCAAAAAAGATGACTACAAGAAAGTCAAGGCAGAAGAGGTATTGGATATCTGGTTTGACGGATCAGCAAAAAAATTTATCAGTGCTCTCAGCGAGAGAATATCTGAGGATGAGGGTCAAAAACTGAACAAACTGCTGGACGAATTGGATGCCGATTGATCTGACAGAGTATCAGAGGCAGGAAAAGTTCAGAATAGGAGAGAAGAGACATTCTGATTTGCGGGGATGTCTTTTTTTATAGATATTCAAGACAAAGGAGAATGATATGCTGGATTTTAGGATTTTTACATTTCTTGAAGTATGTAAACAGATGAATTTTACAAAGGCAGCTAAGAAACTGAATATTACACAGCCTGCGGTGTCACAGCATATAAGATGGCTTGAAAAGGAATACGGGATAAAGCTGTTTGAGATGGAAGGGAAAAAGCTGAGTCTTACCGAAGAAGGAGATCTGTTCCGGAATGCGGCTATGACATTTCAGCACGATGAGATGTACTTAAAACATAAAATTCAGGAAATAAAAAAGGGAAAACGCAGGATTTATTTCGGAGCCACTTTGACGATCGGAGATTTTATTCTTCCCCGTGCAGCTGCTGAATTTATTAAAATGCATCCCGACACAGAAGTTTCCATAAGGATCGCAAATACAGAGGATCTCTTGAATCAGCTGGATCAGGGCGAGATTGATTTTGCCATGGTTGAAGGATATTTTGAAAAGAAGGAATATGATTACCGCATATATTCCAGGGAATCCTATATTGCTGTCTGCGGAAGAGACTATTGTTTTCAAAAGGAACCGGAGGTGCTGGAAGATCTGCTTTCTGAACCTTTGATAACAAGAGAGGCGGGATCAGGTACGAGAGAGATTATGGAAAAAAGTCTGGAGGGAAGGAACTTAAAGATCGGAGACTTTAAGAAAAACCACGAGGCCAGCAGTCTGCATATGATAAAAAAACTGGTGGATGAAGGGTGTGGGATTACCTTCCTGTATGAGGCAGCCGCAGGAGAAGAATTAAGAGACGGTATACTGAGAAAACTGGAATTAAAAGATTTTCCGGTAGTTCATGATTTTACATTCGTGTGGAGGAATCATAGCATTTTTTCACAAGATTACCTTGATATATTCAACAGTTTGCACAAAGATGATGAATATACAATATAAATAGACAATAAATTAACGAATACTGTTGACATAACTTTCACAAAGTGATACTATTAGCTCACAAATATTTAGCTTACAAAGTATTGGCAGGCTAATAGTAGGGATGCTAATAAGTTCTAATGTAAGAGCAAACAGGAGGAAAAAAGAAAATGGTTGAATTTAAATTGACAAAAGAACAGCTGCTTGCACAGCAGATGTTCAGAGATTTTGCAGAAACAGAAATCAAACCAATTGCCAGAGATATGGATGAAACAGAAGAATTCAGCATGGAACTGCTTGAGAAGATGAAGAAATTTGGTCTTATGGGAATTCCATATTCCAAAGAATACGGCGGAGAGGGTGCCGATGTCCTAACATATACACTCTGCATGGAAGAGATGTCTAAAGCAGACGCTTCCACAGGAATCACGATTTCCGTACATACCTCATTATGCTGTTCCTGCATCAATGACTTTGCTTCCGAAGAGCAGAAACAGAAATTCCTTCGTCCGCTGGTTGACGGGTCTAAAGTGGGATGCTTTGGTCTTACAGAGCCTGGAGCGGGTACAGATGCCAGCGGTGTGAAGACAAGTGCTGTGCTGGACGGTGATCATTATATATTAAACGGACAGAAAGTATTTACCACAAACTCAGGTTTTGCCGACACTTTTATCATTTTTGCATTGACAGACAAGAGTGCGGGAACAAGAGGAATGTCTGCATTTATCGTTGACAGGAACACACCGGGATTAGAAGTCAGCAAGAACATTCCGCGTATGGGTATCCGTGCTGCTTCCAACTGTGAAGTTGCCCTGGTTGATGTAAGGGTACCCAAAGAAAATGTGATCGCAGGTGAAGGAAAAGGATATAAGATCGCGATGTCTGCACTGGCAGGCGGAAGGATCGGGATCGGAGCTCAGTCCGTAGGAATTGCACAGGGTGCACTGGACGAAGCCATCAAATATGTAAAAGAAAGAAAACAGTTTGGAAAACCGATTGCGAAATTCCAGAATACACAGTTCCTGATCGCAGAACTTCAGGTGAAAATTGACGCTGCACGCCTTATGGTATGGAGAGCGGCAAAAGCCAAAGACGATCATGAAAATTATGCTCCGCTGGCAGCATCCTGCAAATTATTTGCATCCGATGTGGCAGTGGAAGTGACAAGAGCAGCTGTACAGCTTCTCGGAGGATACGGTTACTCCAGAGAATATCCGGTTGAGAGAATGTATCGTGACGCCAAGATCACAGAGATTTATGAAGGTACATCTGAGGCCATGAAGATGATCGTAGGCGGCGGATTGTTAAGATAAGCTTAGAGCGGAAGGAGAATATAGAGATGAAAATCGTTGTTTGTGCAAAACAAGTACCAGATACAACTGAAGTAAAATTAGATCCAAAGACGAATACCCTGATCAGAGACGGTGTTCCAAGTATCATCAATCCGGATGATAAGGCGGGGATCGAAGCTGCCCTGCAGTTAAAAGAAAAATGCCCGGGAAGCACGGTGACTGTTATTTCCATGGGACCGCCTCAGGCAGATGTGGCATTGAGAGAAGCGCTTGCTATGGGATGTGATGACGCAGTTCTTGTCTCTGACAGAGCGTTCGGGGGAGCAGACACATGGGCTACCTCTTCCACAATCGCAGCGGCTATCAAAAAATTAGATTATGATGTGATCATCACAGGACGCCAGGCAATCGACGGTGACACTGCACAGGTAGGTCCGCAGATTGCAGAGCACCTTGGGATTCCTCAGGTGAGCTACGTGGAAGAATTGGATGTGGAAGGGACTGACACCCTGGTTGTACAGAGACAGTTTGAAGACCGCCATCAGATTATTGAAGTAAAAACTCCTTGTCTGATCACAGCGCTGGCTGAATTGGCAGATCCGAGATATATGACGGTTCACGGTGCATTTGATGCATACAGAGAAAAAGAGGTCAAAGTCTGGGGACTTGCAGATTTGGAAGACACCGTAGATCAGGCAAACATTGGATTAAAAGGATCTCCTACAAGAGTAAAGAAATCCTTTACAAAGCAGGCCAAAGGTGCAGGAACCATTTTAAAAGATTTATCAGCAGACGAAGCAGTAACAGCGATTGTTGATAAACTTCAGGAAAAGCACATCATTTAAGCGAGGAGGAGAATGAAAAATGAGCAGAGACGTATACGTATTCGCTGAACAGAGAGACGGCGAACTTCAGAAAGTCGGAATCGAATTAGTTGGCAAAGCAAGAGAACTGGCAGATGATCTTGGACAGCAGGTTGCTGCAGTGCTGCTCGGGTCAGGCGTGAAAGATAAAGCGCAGGAACTGATTGCCTGCGGAGCAGATAAAGTCGTTGTTGTAGATGATGTTATGCTGGAAGAGTATGTGACAGAGCCTTATACAAAGGCACTTACAGCGGTGATCAATGCAAAAGATCCCGAGATCGTGCTTTATGGGGCATCTTCCATCGGACGTGACCTTGCACCGAGAGTATCTGCAAGAATTCACACAGGACTGACAGCAGACTGTACTGCACTCGAAATTGATGAGGAGACAAAGCTTCTTATGATGACCCGTCCGGCATTCGGCGGAAATATCATGGCAACGATCGTATGTGAAGATTTCCGTCCTCAGATGGCAACCGTCCGTCCGGGTGTTATGAAAGCGCTGGAAAGCGATGCATCCAGAAGCGGTGAAGTTGAAGAATTCAAGGTGAAATTCTCTGATGCAGACATGAATGTAAAGGTACGTGAGACCGTGAAGACGGCTCATAAATCTGTGGATATCACAGAAGCGAAGATCCTTGTTTCCGGAGGACGCGGGATCGGAAGCGCAGAGAAATTTAAGATGTTAGAGGAACTTGCCGGTGTTATGGAAGGCGAAGTATCTTCTTCCAGAGCATGTGTGGATTCAGGATGGATCAGCGCTGACCGCCAGGTCGGACAGACAGGAAAGACGGTTCGTCCGGAATTATATCTGGCCTGCGGTATTTCAGGAGCCATCCAGCATGCAGCTGGTATGGAAAACTCTGATTTTATCGTTGCTATCAACCGCGATGAAGATGCGCCGATCTTTGACATTGCGGATCTTGGAATCGTAGGAGACTTAAATGCGATCGTGCCGAAGCTTACGGAAGCGGTTAAAGCTGTGAAAGCTAAATAGGATAGACAGAATAATAATTATATATCATATAGGGAAGAAGGAGAATAGCAGATTATTTTCCTTCTTTTTTCTATGTTTTAGCCGAGAGATAAAATAAAGTGTTATAATAATTAAAATAAGTTTTGTGGGCAGAATTGGAGACTTTCGGGTGAATTTGTATCGGAAATCAGCCCAAAATATTAATTCGGAAATGATGAAAGAGGATTCGGCACAATTCGGAAATCCGGCACTATGGGGTAAAAAATAGACGAGCAAGAGGTATTCTCGGAAGTCTTGTAAAAAAGAACATCTTAAAGAAGTGTGGAAACGCAAGAAACACGGTGTATCTTGCAGGTGAACACTTCCCGGAATAAAAGTGATAACATGGCAGAGTTGAATCTAAATGAGCAATCGGGCAGGAAGGAAAATGAAATTATTCCCTTCCTGCCCGATTGCTTTGTCTGTTACAATATGAGAGATTGTTGATATTATTGTTGACAATATTTCATTGAAGTGCTAATATAAACTCAAAAGTTAATCAAAATATAACCATAAAAGTTGGGAAGTGTGTTATGAACAGAAAAAGACGAAATGCAATGATGGTTTTTGGAGCCTTTGCCATATTGTTTACCGGTTATCCTCATGTGTGGTCTATTTATCAGCCGTATGTGATGAAAGCAGCCGGGTGGAGCACCGGTCAGGCATCCATCTGCTTTTATCTTCCCACGATGTTTTTTGTGCTGGGAAATATTTTAGGCGGCAGGCTTCAGGACAAAAAAGGGCCCGCACCGGCCATGTTTATCGGAGGAGGAATCCTGACCGCCGGGGTCCTGATTTCAAGATATATGCTTCTTCCGTCACCCATATGGATGTATCTGACATTTGGAGTTATGCAGGGCATCGGATCTGGAATGATCTATGCACCCATCCTCTCCACAGCGCAGAAGTGGTTTCCGGGAAGAACAGGGTTTGCATCCGGTGTTGTGATCACGGCAAACGGGATCTGCGGCCTTCTGATGGCACCAATCAGCAAAACACTTTTGGAAGCCGGAGGTCCGCAGCTGGCATTTTTGACTGTGGGATTACTGATTGGAGTCTCATGGATTTTGGGAACCATGTTTATCAGGAAACCAGAGGAAACAGCAGAGGAAAAAATGCCGGTATTTTACGGGGAAACGCATCAATACACCTCGGCAGAGATGGTGAAGACCAGAAAATTTTATTACTTGCTGTGCACAATGATGTGCGGGCTTATGGCATATTACCTCACATCGCCGTTATCGCAGACACTGCAGACGGACCGAGGCGTCAGCGCAGCTTTTGCAGTGGGTTCGGTCATGGCAGGTTCCATATTGAATGCAGGGATGAGGCTCGTGCTCCCGTCCCTTTCAGATAAAATCGGCAGGATACAGTGCATCAAAGGTGTGATTCTGCTTTCTATGGCAGCTATGGTGTTTCTGATAACAGGACAGAAAATACTGACAACTCTGGCGGTGATTCTGATCTATGGCTGTTTTGGAGGAATTATGGGGAGTTTTCCTTCTCTGGCAAGTTCCATTTTCGGACTGAAACATTCCGGGCAGAATTATGGAATCGTGATGTTTGGGATTGTTGTTGTGACAGCGTTGTCTCCCTGCATTACAAACTTTATTGCGGCAGGGCAGTACCCGGTGAATATGACATTTTTTATCGGCTTTGTATTTTCAGCAGCGGCATTTCTGTTTTTAACTAAGCTGGAAAAAGAAATAAAAAATGAAAAACAGGAAGAACAGAAACAAGAGTTAAAACCACAGATAAAGTTACAGTTGAAATGATATAAAGAGGAAGGAAGTATCAATTATGGCATTAGTAAAAATGAAACAATTACTGCAGCAGGCAAAAGAAGAAAACAGAGGATGCGGCGCATTCAGTGTCGGAAATATGGAGATGATCAAAGGGGCCGTCAAAGCCGCAGAAGAAATGAATACACCGATCATTCTGCAGATTGCAGAGGTGCGTTTGCAACATTCTCCCCTACATTTAATGGGCCCGATGATGGTCCAGGCCGCAAAGGAAGCGAAGGTGGATGTAGCAGTTCATTTAGATCACGGTCTCACACTGGAGACTGTAAAAAAGGCGCTGGAATTAGGATTTACTTCTGTCATGCTGGATGCTTCCAGAGATCCGTTTGAGGAAAATATAAAAAAGACAAAAGAAGTGGTGAAACTGGCAGCAGAGTATGGAGCAACTGTGGAGGCCGAACTGGGTCTTGTGGGCGGAAGCGAAGACGGAAAGAGTGATCACGGGATTCAGTGTACCAATCCGCAGGATGCAAGAATATTCTGTGAACAGACCGATGTAGATGCGCTGGCAGTGGCCATCGGAAATGCGCATGGGGATTATCCGGTGGCGCCGACGCTGGAATTTGGTGTTTTAGAAGAAATCCGCGATATTACCGGGAAACCTCTGGTGCTTCACGGCGGAAGCGGAATTACAGATGATGACTTCAGAAAAGCTATTTCTCTTGGAATCTGCAAGGTCAACATTGCAACAGCAAGCTTTAACAGTCTGACGAAAGAAGCAGAAAAATACATAGAGACAGAAGGAAAACATAATTATTTTGATATGAATGAAGCTATGGTAAAGGGTGTCTATGACAACGTAAAACGCCATATTGAAATCTTTAACTGCAAGTAAGGGTATTCCAAATTATATTTTGTTAAAAAGGAGAAGCGTACCGGCTCAACTTACCGGGACACTTCTTCTTTTTTATAAAGAAATCTGATTCCATGGCGGGAGAAAACCAGAGATTATTGAATATTCAGCAGAGTATGATATAATAGTATCAACAATGCGTGCGCGAGAACGCAGGAGGAGAAAGAGTATGGCAGTTACGATTCAGCAGATTGCAGACCTGGCCGGGGTATCCAGAGGTACGGTTGACCGGGCATTAAATAACCGGGGGAGAATTCGTCCGGAAGTAGCAGAGAAGATTAAAGAGATCGCAAAGGAACTTGGATATCAGCCCAATATGGCGGCGAAGGCACTTTCCACCGCCAATCACGCACTTCAGATCGGAGTTATCATTCAATATGCAGAGACCCCGTTTATGAAGGCTGTGCTGGAAGGCACGGAATCTGCGAAGGAGGAAGTAGAACGCTTTGGAGGACAGGTTTTTGTGGAACGTATCCACGGCGGGGATGTAAAGAAACTGCTCAGGATAATGAAGGATTTCAGGGAAGCCGGGGTAAAAGGAATCGCACTTGTTCCGACAGATGATGAATTATTGAAAAAGACCATTAATGAGTTCGTGGAAAAAGATGGGATTTCAGTTATTACGATCAACTCCGATCTGGAAGATACAAAAAGGCTCTGCTTTATCGGACAGGATTCTTACGCCAGCGGCAGGGTTGCGGGAGGACTCATGGGCGAAATTATCCCCGGGGACGGACAGGTTATGATCCTGTCAGGCTCCCAGGAAAATGTGGCGACTATGGAGCGTACGAGGGGATTCGCGGACGAACTGGAACATCATTATCCAGGGATAAAGGTGCTGGAGCCAAGATATGCTTATGATGACGACTGGGTTGCGGGGAAGCTTTTGGAAGAGCAGCTGGAAGAGACACCGAATCTGGCAGGTGTCTATCTCACGGCACAGGGGGAAAGCGGAGTATGTGATACATTAAAAAAATACAGGCTGGAGCAGAAAATCAAGGTTATTGCCCATGACTACGAGGGGGAAAACCGGAAAAATCTTAAAGAGGGGGTCATTAATTTTATTCTGAGACAGAATTCCTATGTCCAGGGATATGAGTCGGTCATGGAATTGTTTCATACACTCTGCGGCAATCCAACAAGACAGGGTGAGTTTTGGTATACGGATATTGTGATCAAAACAAGATGTAATCTTTAATCTCATAAAAATATGATAAAAATATTATCAATACATTGTTAATTCAAAAGGACTATTTATATAAAGTGTATAAATAAAAATACAATATCAAAGGATGATATTGTATTTTTTTGTGCAAAAGGGATAATACAAGTGAATGTACCTAAAAAATAATTAGAATAATTGTGCATATTGTTGATTGCGTGCACGCGCACGCAATGTTATCATAAGTTCACAATCAAAATGAAACAACAAGTCAATAACAAACATATGGAGGTAGAGTAATGTTAAATGTAGGTGTAATCGGATGCGGCGGAATGGGAAAAGATCATATTAAACGTCTCACGAACAAAATCCAGGGAGCAAATGTAGTGGCAGTGTCTGATGTCTTCGAAGAAGGGGCAAAAGAAGCGGCTGCATTGGCAGGGGGAGCCAAAGTATATACGGATGGAAAAGATTTAATCAATGATCCTGATGTGGAGGCTGTATTTATTGTATCCCCTGGTTTTGCACATACAGATTCTTTATTACAGGCAATTGAAGCGGGAAAAAGAGTTTTCTGTGAAAAGCCATTGGCAACAACTGCAGAGGACTGTAAAAAGATTGTGGATGCAGAATCCGCTTCAGGAAAGCATTTGATCCAGCTTGGATTTATGAGAAGGTATGATAAAGGATATGTTCAAGTAAAAGAGGCACTTCAGTCCGGAGAATACGGTGAGCCATTGATCCTTCACTGTACGCACAGAAACCCTGAAGTCGGAACAAACTACAATACACCGATGGCGGTCCATGACACAGCAATTCATGAGATTGATACACTGCACTGGTTAGTAGATGATGAATATGAGAGTGCGCAGGTGATCATGCCGAAAGTGACAAAATATTCCCACTCAGAATTAAAAGATCCTCAGATCATGCTGCTCCGCACAAAGAAGGGTATCTGCATTGATGTGGAAGTCTTTGTAAACTGCAAATTCGGATATGATATCAACTGTGAAGTCGTATGCGAAGATGGCGCAATCAAGATGGCCGAGCCTTCTTATCCGAGCATCAGAAAGAATGCATCAGTATCCACAACGATTGATACAGACTGCTTTGTAAGATTTGAGGACGCTTATGACACAGAAGTCCAGAACTGGGTTGACTGTGCGGAAGAAGGAATCATCAACGGACCGACTGCATGGGACGGATACCTGGCAGCTGTAACAGCGGATGCATTGGTGAAAGCACAGGAGAGCGGACAGATTGAACCGATTGTGACAGCAGAAAAACCGGAATTTTATAAATAAAGCAAAAACTCAGGAGGATATAATAATGAAGATTGGATTTAATGAAGCAACTGCACTGGAATGTAAAGGACAGTCCCTGATGGCTGACCTGGAAGCCTGTGAAAAATATGGGTTTGATTACATAGAGATCAGATTTGACTGTGTAAAAGATTATTTGAAAGAACATACACTTCAAGAGCTGGCTGACTGGTTTAAAAATCATCATTTAAAACCATGGGCTTACAACACTCTGATTTTCTTCAATCAAAGAGATGAAGCAGGAGTGAAGGAGATCGATGAGGAGACTGATTTCATCATTGAAGTATGTAAAGCCATTGGTATGAAAATGCTGATCACAGTGCCGTCTTTTGATGTAAAAGATAAGAGCATTACAGAGATCAAAGAAGAAGCTGCAGAACGTCTGCGCTATTTATCCGATAAAGTTGGAGAAGACATTAAGATTTCATTGGAATTCTGCGGTGCTCCGAACTGTTCGATCAATCAGTTTGGAACTGCCTATGATGTAGTAAAAGCGACAGGACGAGATAATGTAGGTGTGACAGTTGATACCTTCCATTTCCATGAGATGTGTTCTAAATTAGAAGATTTAGAAGCGGCAGACGGAAAGAAGATATTTGCTTACCACTTAAATGACTGTGAAGATCTGCCCCTTGGTTCCTGCGGTGATGACAAACGTCTGTGGCCGGGAGAGGGAGTGGTAGATCATGCGGGAATCGCAGCCGCTTTAAAGAAAATCGGATTTGACGGAGTGTGTACAATTGAAGAATTCCGTCCGGAATATTATGAAATGTCCCATGACGAGAACGTGAAAAAATCTGCTGAAGTGACGAGGGATTTCGTAGCAAAATACTTTGCGTAAAGCACAAGGGGGACAAAGATGTCTATGAGTGAACAAACAACAAAGAGGAAGATCAATGCAGAAGAGAATTTTGAAGAGATAGAAGGTGAGTTCGCCAAAGTCAGGTTATCAGAAAAACTCGCTTACTGCATAGGTGATCCGGCGCTGACAGTCGTATATACTTTGGCAAATACTTTGCTGGTTTACTTCTATACAAATGTCATAGGACTCTCGGCAGGAATCGTTGGTATGATCATGCTGGCGTCCAGAGCCTTTGACGGAGTTTCCGATGTGATTATGGGAACCATCATTGACCGGACACATTCCAAATATGGGAAAGCCAGAGTGTGGATCTTAAGGCTTGTGATTCCTTATGCAATTGCCGCGGTCCTGCTGATGACAGTACCGCAGGGGACAAAAACCGTGCAGATCGCTTATGTATTTATTACATATAACTTACTTAACACCATCATGTATACCGGGATCAGCCAGCCGTTCCATACGCTTGGCTCTCTGATGAGCAGGGATAAACATGAAAGGGAGACAATCAGCAACATCCGTATGTCTTTATCCATCACAGCAAGTATGGTTGTCACAGCGCTGACCCTCCCGATCATTAACTGGGTAGCAGTGAAAATTGATAATACGCAGCTTGCCTGGATTATTGTTACAGCAGTGTTTTCTGTCATCTCTGTCCTTATCCTGTTAAACACATTCCGCTGCTGTAAAGAGCGTGTAAAAGTCTCTGAAAAATCCGAGGAAAAACTCCCGGTGTTCACAGCTTTAAAGCTGATGGCTAAGAACCGATACTTTTTAATTTCCCTGGGACTGATGCTGTTTTATACAATTTATCAGATCATCCTTGGAATTGACCTTACCTATTACTGCCAGTATGTGTTGAATGATGTCAATCTGGTCATGCCGTTATCCATGGCTGAGAAAGTCCCTATGATTTTTGTAATCCTCCTTCTTCCAAAACTGATACCAAAGTATGGGAAAAGAAATATGATCGCAGCAGGATGTTTCCTCGGGATTGCGGGACAGATCATCTTTTTGTTTAATATTACGAGTGTACCTCTGGCGATTTTTTCTTCCATCATTCGTGGTATCGGGATGTCACCATTTTACGGAGTTCAGTATTCACTGCCAAGTGATGCGATCGAGTATGGACAGTGGAAGACCGGAAAACGGATCGAGGGTCTTATGTTCTCTTCCATGAGTTTTGGACAGAAATTTGGAGCAGGGATTACCAATGCCGCACTTGGAGCCGCACTTTCCTATGTAGGATACAACGGAATGGCCCAGACAGCGGCTGGGCAGGCGCCGGCAGCCATCGCAGTCATAAAGGCAACATATCTGTATGTGCCGATTGTGGTGTGGATCGTAATGCTGCTGATTGCCCTGTGCTATAAACTGGATAAGACATACAAAGAAATGATAGCGGAGCTGACCGTCAGAGAATTGTCAGGAAAACTTTGAGTAATATAGAAAGAGGTAATGATCGATATGTTGGATAAAAAGAAAGTAAAATTGGGGATTGCACCGATCGGGTGGACCAATGACGATATGCCGGATCTGGGCAAAGAAAATACCTTTGAACAGTGTGTCAGTGAAATGGCTTTGGCGGGATTTACAGGATCTGAGATCGGCGGGAAATATCCGAAAGATGCGAAAATATTGAAAAAAGCCCTGGAATTAAGAGAAATTGAAATCTGCAACTGCTGGTTTTCAAGTTTCCTGATCTCAAAGCCATATGAAGAGACAGAAAAAGAGTTTATTGAACAGACCGATTTCCTGAAAGCTATGGGGGCGAAAGTCATCGGTGTGTCCGAGCAGAGTTACAGTACGCAGGGAAAGGACCAGCCGGTCTTTGAAGGAAAATATGTGATGAACGATGAGGAGTGGAAGCTTCTCACAGAAGGACTGAATAAACTCGGGAAAATTGCAAAAGACAAGGGAATGACTCTGACTTTCCACCATCATATGGGAACTGTCGTACAGACGGAAGAAGAGATCGACCGTTTTATGGCAGAAGTTGATCCGGAGCTTGTTTACCTGCTGTTTGACAGCGGACACTGTTCTTTTGCAGGAATCGACCCGGTGAAAGTTCTTAAAAAGTACATTGACAGAATCAGACATATCCATTTAAAGGATCTCCGCACCGATGTGGTAAACCAGTCGAAAAAAGAAGGCTGGAGCTTTTTAAAAGGAGTCAGAAAAGGAACATTCACAGTTCCCGGAGACGGGGATGTGGACTTTGAACCGATCTTTGACATCATCGAAAAGAGCGGATACGAAGGATATGTCGTAGTAGAGGCAGAGCAGGACCCTGCCGCTGCCAATCCTTTAGAATATGCATTGAAGGCACGAAAATATATTGTAGAAAAAACAGGTTTATAGGTTGTTTGAAAGGAGAATTGCTCTATGAAAATAGCATTTGACGTGGATGTGCTGGCAAAGCAGATGGACATTAACCGGATGGTCCACCAGGTGGCGGACTGGGGTTATAAATACATCGAACAATCTCCGCATCCGAGGATCAATCCATTTTATAAACATCCTCTGTTTTCCAAAGAATGTGAGACGGAATACAGAAAAGCACTCCGGGAAACCGGAGTGGAGATCTCCTCTTTTATCGTGGTATACCGCTGGTCCGGACCGACAGAAGAACAGCGGAAGATGGCAGTAGCCAACTGGAAACGGATGATTGAGATCGCCGTGGACATGGGCGTGCCTGTGATCAACACAGAACTCTCCGGTGATCCCAATCAGCAGGAAATCTGCAGCGGCATGTGGTTTCGGTCAATGGAAGAACTGCTCCCGATCATCGAACGGGAAGGACTCCGCGTAGAGATTCAGTCTCATCCGTATGATTTCTGTGAGCTGAACGATGAGACCTGTGATCTGGTGAAATCCTTCCGGTCTCCGAACCTTGGATATGTATACTCTTCTCCCCACGGATTTTTCTATGACGAGGGGAAAGGTGATGTGAGATCTATGTTAAAATATGCGGGAGAAGAACTGACCCATGTGCTGTTTGCGGATACGTTCAACCAGACTCTGGACTGCCGCTATATCGCCAACCCGCCATGGTTAAACGGCCGCGGAAAGGCCGATGTGACGATTCACCAGCATTTGGCTATGGGCGAGGGAGACGTGGATTTTGAAGGGATTTTTGAGACTCTGAGAGAAATGGATTTTGCCAATAAACAGCTGAAAGAACATGCACCGAAAGTCGGAGGAGACAACATCGCATGTGTATCTATGTTCGGTTTTCCGGAAAAGATGGAGAAACAGGCGCCGGAAGCAAGAGAGCGCATTGAGCGGGAGCTTCTTTAAAGAAAGGGTGATAAATGATGATCTACCATACAACGGTGAAAGCGGTAGGAAGTGATGTGGAGGCGTTTGCTAAAAAAGGTTTTTTTATTACATTTGGTGAGCCTGCGCTTGTAAGCCTGAAAGACTTCTGCTATTTTGTCGAAGTGAATCCTGTCATGGGTGAAATAAAACCGGGCAGCAGACTGGTCATTGACGAAAAAGAGTATAAGATTACAGAGGTGGGCAGCATTGCGGCTGAAAACCTTGGAAAACTGGGGCACTTGACAGTTTTCTTTCATGGGGACAGGGAATGTCTTCCGGGAAGCATCTGTGTGGAACAGGATCAAATGCCAGAGCTGAAAGCGGGAAGCCGGATTTCAATTATAGAATAAAAAGAGAAAAAACTTTGCACGGTAAGTACCGGCAGGGTTTTTTCTTTGACTGTTAAGAAAAAGTGCAGAATTGAACAGTATCTTTGGTAGTATTCGTTTTCTTACCGTCTTATACTAAATGGGAAGGAGGTATAAGAGTCATGAATTTAGGAAACAGTCTATTCAATGCAAGAAAGAAAAGCAACTTATCACAGGAAGATGTGGCGGGCAAATTAGGGGTGAGCAGGCAGACAATCTCAAAGTGGGAGACGGGGGAAACTCTTCCTGATATACGCCAGTCCAAAAATCTCGCAGTGCTGTATCATGTGTCGCTGGATGAACTGATCGAATTTGATATTGAATTAAAAGAAATCGAGCAGGCGATTGAAAATACAAACGAAGAGATTCAGCAGAAGGTTGACTGGACAAAAGTGTGGGCTAAGAAATACCCGATACTGACTTCGTATCAGGAAGAAGTTGAAGTGGAAAAATATGCAGGTGAAATGAAACGAATGCTGGAAAGTTTGAAAAGAGACTATGGATATAACGACACAGATGCAGGCCTGGTATTGAAAGATATTTTAGCTCATGCCTGGAACAGCGAAATTTAAGACGGGTATATATAGAGAAAAGACTGCTGTACCGATGATGATAAATCAATGGTACAGCAGTCTTTTGCATAAAAAGAATGCAGTCGGAGGGACTTGAACCCTCACCCAGTTAGCCCGGACTAGATCCTTAGTCTAGCGCGTATGCCAATTCCGCCACGACTGCACAACACAGTTATAATATCATGGATTTTATGGAAATGCAAATAAAAATTTGTATTTTTTTCTGAACATGAGACCTTTTACATTTCAGAGGGTTTCATTTATAATAAGAGATGCTTTATAAATACAATAGAAAAGGAATGAAAATAGATGTTAATAGGATCACATGTAGGAATGAAGGGAAAGGAGATGTTTCTTGGATCAGTCAAAGAAGCATTGTCCTATGGAGCCAATACATTTATGGTGTACACAGGTGCGCCGCAGAATACAAGGAGAAAGGATATAAGCGAGCTTAGGATTGAGGAAGCAAAAGCTCTGATGGAGGAGTCAGGAATTGAATCATTTGTCGTCCATGCACCGTACATCATCAATCTCGGAAATACGGTGAAGCCGGAGACATTTGAACTGGCAGTGGAGTTTTTAGCACTTGAAATCGAGCGGACCAGTGCCATGGGAAGCAGAAC
The DNA here is from genome assembly GCF_000432215.1 of Anaerostipes sp. CAG:276. NCBI lineage: Bacteria > Bacillati > Bacillota > Clostridia > Lachnospirales > Lachnospiraceae > Anaerostipes > Anaerostipes sp. CAG:276. The sequence goes on along the minus strand of NZ_FR889197.1, from coordinate 82,065 downwards.
CCTGGTACTTCATCCCGGAGCTCATGTGGGCGCCGGAGAGGACGCAGGAATTGAACGTATCGTTGAAGGGCTGAATGAAGTTCTCACAAAAGATACACCGGTTTTTGTGGCTCTGGAGACCATGGCCGGAAAGGGCAGTGAAGTCGGAAGGAATTTTGACGAACTCAAGCGTATCTACGACGGCGTTAAATATAATGACAAATTAAGAGTATGCTTCGATACCTGCCACACCAGCGACAGCGGGCTTGATATTGTCGGTGATTTTGAGGGAGTCATGGATTCCTTTGATAAGGCCGTAGGAAAAGAGCAGATTGCAGTGTTCCACATTAATGACAGCAAAAATCCCCGGGGTGCGGCGAAAGACAGACATGAAAATATTGGCTTCGGAGAGATTGGTTTCGATACACTGAATCACATCGTGCACCATGAAGATTTCACACAGGTGCCGAAGATTTTGGAGACTCCGTATATTAAGGAGGAAGGGACCAAAAATTCTTATCCTCCGTATAAATATGAGATCGAGATGCTCAAAAACGGGTCATTTGATCCGAGTCTGAAAGAAAAGATTTTAGAGACAGGAGGTAAATAGGCAATGAAAGTTACATTTATTGAACACAGCGGTTTTTGTGTGGAGTTTGAGAAGACGGTACTGATATTTGATTATTACAAAGGGGAATTCCCGGAGATGCCAAGAGAGAAAGAAATTTATGTTTTTTCTTCTCACAGTCATCCGGATCACTTCTGCCAAAAGATTTTTGAACTGGAAAAAAAGTACCCGAACGTAAAGTATATCTTATCGGATGATATAGCAGTTAAGGCTTCCGAAAATATCATAAAGATCAGAGAACATGAAAATAAAATGATCGGCTCTGTCCAGGTGGAGACGCTGAAATCCAATGATGAAGGCGTTGCATTCCTGGTGACTGCCGAGGGAAGGACGATCTATCATGCAGGGGATTTAAACTGGTGGTACTGGAACGGAGAGCCGGAAGATGACAATGAATTTATGGTCAGGTTCTATAAAGAGGAAGTAGCCCGCCTGAAAGGAAGAGAGATCGATCTTGCATTTCTTCTCCTTGATCCGAGGCAGGAGGATAAATATTGTAAAGGAATCAATTATTTTATAGAAGAGATTCAGCCAAAAGCGGTTTTTCCGATGCACGCATTCGGAGAATATAAAATATCCAGACATTATCTGAACTGTGATGACGGACAGGCTTATCAGGGCATCGTCAGAGAGATCACAAAGGCCGGAGAAGAGTTTGTCCTATGAGGGAAAAGAAATTAATGCTGGTAGTTGCGTTTCCTAACACTACCAATGCCATGGCGATGGAGAAGTACTGCAGACAGCGGGGTGTGGGAGGAAGGCTGATCGCGGTTCCTCCTTCTATTACGGCGGGCTGCGGCATGGCATGGTGCGCAGAGCCGGAAGCGGAAGCTGCGGTGAAAGAAGTTCTGAGCGGGCAGTCCATCGGAACAGAAGGAATTTACCGGATTCTGTTATAAGGAGGGTTTTATGAGTGAAGAAAAAATCGTGTTCTGCAAAAGCGGAGGATGTACGGCAAAGCTCGGGCCGGGGATGCTGGAGCACGTCTTGAGTAAAATCCCAAAGAAGAAAGATGAGAATCTGCTGATCGGATTTGATCATGCGGATGATGCGGCGGTCTACAGACTCAGCGATGATCTGGCAGTGGTTCAGACCCTGGATTTCTTTCCGCCTATGGTGGAGGACCCTTATATATTCGGTCAGATCGCGGCCGCCAATGCACTGAGTGACATTTATGCGATGGGAGGTACGGTGAAGACGGCCCTGAATATTGTGTGCTTTCCGGAAAAGATGGATTTAAACATACTGGGAGAAATCCTGCTGGGCGGGAATTCTAAAGTGACTGAGGCAGGAGGAACGCTGGCCGGCGGACATTCTATCGCGGATGTGGATGTGAAATACGGCCTGTCGGTCATGGGGACCATTCATCCGGAAAAGATTCTCGCAAATAATGGCGTCAGGGAAGGAGATGTCCTTCTGCTGACAAAACCTCTGGGGGCCGGAATCGTGCTGGCGGCAAACCAGATGAAGGAGGCTTCCGCTGCGGCCTATGAACAGGCGGTGAACTCTATGACGACATTGAATAAATATGCGGCAGAAGTCCTTTCGGGATATGAGGTCCACGGCTGTACAGATGTAACGGGCTTCGGCTTTTTAAAACACCTGTCTGAAATGATCGGAGAGCAGCAGTATTCGGCCCAAATCGACTCTTCCCAAATCCCATATATAGAGGATGCGGAGCGGTATGCAGATGAATTTTATCTGACCGCGGCGGGACAGAGAAACAGAAATTCGGTCGGAAGTGATGTAGAGTTTTCAGATGTTCCGTTCTGGATGGAGGAAATCCTGTTTGATCCCCAGACTTCGGGAGGGCTCCTGGCAGGTATTCGTCCGGAAGATGCACAGAGTGCGCTGGAAAAGTTAAAAAAGCTCGGCCTGCCGTGTGCTGCTGTGGGCAGGATTACAAAACGGAGAGAGAAGAAGATTCTTGTTTACTAAGGGAAAGGAAGAACGATGGAAAAAAGAATTAACGCGGTCGGAAAACAGTGCCCGATGCCGGCGATCCTGGCAAAGAAGGCTTTGGAAGAAACACCGGAGGGCGGAACAGTCACGGTGATCGTAGACAATGACATTGCAGTCCAGAACCTGTCAAAGCTGGCAGTGCAGAAGCAATATGGGTTTGTGTCCAGAGAGACAGAGGAAAACCTGTACGAAGTAAGAATGACAGCGGGCTCTGAAAAGACAGTGCAGCCGAAGGAACAGCAGGAGGAGAAACCGATGTCTGTTGAGGGAAAGGCAGGAGATACGGTTGTCGTGCTTTCTTCGGATAAGATGGGAGAGGGAGACCAGGTGCTCGGGAAGATGCTCATGAAAGGGTTTGTCTTTGCGCTGACCCAGCTGGACCAAAAACCGGACAGGATTCTTTTGTTTAATAATGGGGCGAAGCTTTCCTGTGAGGGGTCCGATGCGTTAAAAGATCTAAAAACTCTGGAGGACGGCGGAACGGAGATTCTCACCTGCGGGACCTGTCTGAATCACTACGGCCTGGAAGAACAGCTCGCCGTGGGAGAGGTGACAAATATGTATATGATTGCAGAGACGATGATGCAGGCATCGAATATCGTTAAGCCGTGATGACAGCCGGGAGGTATTTATGATTTATTTTGACAGTGCGGCGACCAGCTATTACCGCCCGGAATCCGTGGCCCTTGCGGTGGCGGAGGCCATCCGGCATATGGGAAACAGTTCCAGAGGGATGCACGGTGCGTCTTTGGATGCTTCCAGAACAATATACGAAGTGAGGGAAAAGCTTGGAACTATGTTTGGATGCGGGCCTTCTCAGATCGCATTTACATCCAATGTGACGGAGAGCCTGAACACTGTCCTCGGCGGACTGCTCCGGCCCGGTGATCATGTGGTGACGACCGTGCTGGAACACAACAGCGTTCTGCGGCCCCTGTACCGTCTGGAACAGCAGGGAGTGGAACTCTCCGCTGCGGGATGTGATGCGCTGGGGAATGTGAGTGCCCAGGATATAGAGTCCTTGTTTCAGAATAACACTAGAGCCGTTGTCTGTACCCATGCGTCGAATCTGACCGGAAATCTGACGGACATCCGGGAGATCGGGAGACTGGCCCATGAGAGAGGAATCCTGATGATCGTGGACGGGGCACAGACCGCGGGTGTTTTTCCTGTTGATCTTTTTAAAGATCATGTGGACGTCTTTTGTTTTACGGGGCATAAAAGTCTGCTTGGACCCCAGGGGACCGGAGGCATGGCGGTACGGAAGGGACTTCTCATATCCCCTTTAAAAACCGGGGGCAGCGGAATCAAAACCTTTGACAGAGGACAGCCGGAGCAGATGCCGGAGCG
>NZ_FR889197.1:8322-78107 GCF_000432215.1 Anaerostipes sp. CAG:276 | reverse complement strand
GTTAAACGGCCACGGCATCGCCGGGCTGGGAGCCGGCATCGATTATATCAGGTCACAGGGAATGGAAAAGCTCCGGCAGAAGGAACAGCATCTGGCCGGCATGTTTTATGAAGGGGTCCGTGAGATACCGGGAGTCACTCTGTACGGTGACTTTTCAAAAGAGGAGAGGGCACCGATTGTGAGTCTGAATATAAAAGAGATGGTTTCCGGAGAAGTAAGTTATCTGCTGACAGAAAAATACGGGATTTGTACAAGATCCGGAGGACACTGTGCGCCTTTGATGCACGAAGCGTTCGGGACAAAGGAACAGGGAATGGTCCGGTTCAGTTTTTCCAGCTTTAATACAGGAGAACAGACAGAACAGGCAGTGGAGGCAGTAAAAGAGATTGCAGAAAGTTGAGGGAAAGGTATGCTGGCAGTGATATTGGCGCCGTTTTATCTGGTGCTGAATTATTATTTATATCGGAGAAGCTTGAGCTGGCTTACCGTATGTATTCATATGATCCATCCGGAAAAGATTCGTTTCTGTTACAGAATTCTATACTGGATTACGGGTTTTTCCCTTTTGATCGCTTTTGTACTGCCCCAGTCACGGATTCAGAGGATTTTTAAAATACTGAGCAATTACTGGATCGGTATTTTTTTCTGTGCACTTTTTCTGGCAGCGGCTGGTGATCTGATCGGACTTTTTATCCCAAGGAAAGACCAGAGTATATTGGCGGCGGCAGGAGTGATGATTCTGGCGGCGGTCATGATTTTTACGGTTTACGGCAGTATCCATGCCAGACAGATTGATACTATGGACTATGCAGTGACGGTGGATAAAGCCTGTGCAGGCAGAAAGGAGCTTAAAGTCGCCTTAGCTGCAGATCTGCATCTAGGTTATAACAGCGGACTTTCTCAGGTGAAAAAGATGGTAAAACAGATCAATCGGGGGAAGCCTGATCTGGTCTGTATTGCAGGAGACATTTTTGACAATGAATTCAGGGCGGTAAAAGATCCGGAAAAAATAGAGAAGGAGCTTAGGAAAATACAGAGTACTTACGGTACATATGCGTGCTGGGGAAATCACGATATAGGCGAAAAAATACTCGGAGGCTTTACGTTTGGCACAAAAAAGGCCCCTGACAATGACAGACAGATGGAAGAATTTCTGTCCCGGTCGGGAATCAGACTTTTGGATGACAAAACAATCCTGATCGGCGGATCGTTTTATCTGGCGGGCAGGAAAGATCCGTCCAAGGCCGGGAAGATGGGAGAACAGCGCAGAAATGCAGAAGATCTCTTAAAAGATTGTGACCTGACAAAACCGGTTATCGTCATGGATCATGAGCCGAAGGAGCTGAAACAGCTGTCGGAGGCTGGCGCCGATCTGGACCTGTCCGGACATACCCACGACGGGCAGATATTTCCGGGAAATCTTGTGACCGGCATGATGTGGGAAAACTCTTGTGGTTATAAGAAGATCGGAAACATGAATTCTGTCGTCACCTCAGGCGCAGGAGTGTGGGGGCCTCCTCTGAGGGTGGGGACGAAATCAGAAGTCTGTCAGATCACTGTCCGGTTTTCCGGGAAATAAACCTTTCCGGATGGCGGGGCCCCAGACGCCCACGAGACGTTCCAGTGTCCATGCCGCATTGGCCGGACTCGTAGATGGAAGTTTGACGGCGGATCTTCCCAGAGAAGGTTCGATATGTTTACAGAATAATTTGTGGGAAGTTCCCCCGTTGGTGTAAATGCTGCGGATCGGTGCAAGGGAGAGCAGATTGGTCAGGTCGTTGGGGGTCACGTTTCGGATCGAACTGTCGCTGGAACCCTGGATATCGCAGGATGCGATTACGTCCCAGACCGCTATGTGATTGGACAGGAGAAAGATGGTTTTCTCCTCTACGGTGGCGGGAACAGACTGGGAGAGGGAAGCAGCCAGCACCTTCCAGAAGCGGTTTTGAGGATGATGGTAGAAAAACTGTCCTTCTCTGGATTTTACAGAGGGGAAGCTTCCCAGGATCAGGATTCTGGATTTGTCGTTAAAAACTGGTTTAATTTCATGTATCATGTGTTCCATCGGCGAGTTTCCTTTCTGGTTTTCTTTATTTCTAATGGTAATGGATTTTTTTTACGGATTCAAGGTAAGATTTTCTTGCCTTGCAAAACAAGGTGTGTTAATATCTTAACGTATGTATAGATACTATATACACTCTGGAGAGTCTCAAAGAAAGAGCGCCGAAGGTGTACGGCAGCGCAGGCTGTTTATCTCTCAGGCAAAAGGACAGAGCAGACATAAACATGGGGCACGTTTTCGGTGTACTGTATATTTGCTTACTCTTTCTTAGTCAAACTTTGGGTTTGGCTTTTTTTATTCCATACAAAGAGTTCTCCATGAATTTTTAATAAAAAGAATACAGGAAACCAAAGAGGAGAAGGAAACATGCTGACACAATTGAACAATTTTATTATCTGGCTTGACGATGTAGTTTGGGGGATACCGCTGATCGTCCTTATTTTATCTGTGGGAATTTATCTCACTGTGCGTTTGGGGCTTCTGCAGATCAGACATCTTCCCAGGGCGTTAAAATATATGGTGAAAAATGAGGAGGGAGGCTCCGGGGAAGTCACCAGTTTTGGTGCTCTCTGTACGGCCCTTTCTGCAACGATCGGTACCGGAAATATCGTTGGAGTAGCGACGGCGCTTTGTGCCGGGGGACCGGGAGCTTTGTTCTGGATGATCCTGGCGGCATTTTTCGGTATGGCCACCAAATATGCGGAAGGCCTTTTGGCGATCAAGTACCGGACCATCGATGAGAAGGGACACGTGCTCGGCGGGCCGTTCTATTACATAGAAAATGGTATGGGGCGGAAATGGAGGCCGCTGGCTAAGATTTTTGCTTTTTTCGGAGCGGGCGTCGGTCTGTTCGGAATCGGAACATTTACACAGGTGAACGGGATTTCCGGGGCAGTCAAGAACTTTTTTGATCCGAACAACGCTCATATGATCTCCTTGTTTGGAAAAGATTATTCCTATATGGTGCTTGTTGCCAGCGTGATCATCACGGTCTGCGTTGCGGCGGTAGTTCTCGGGGGAATCAAGAGAATTGCGGCTGTTTCCCAGGTGGTCGTCCCGTTTATGGCGGTGGCTTACGTTCTTGCTGCGCTGAGTATCATTATTTTTAACATACAGGAAGTGCCTGCGGCGATCGCACTCGTGGTAAAAAGCGCATTCGGAGTCAAGGCAATGGCCGGAGGCGCTCTCGGAACGATGCTGGCTGCCATGCAGTCGGGAATCGCCAGAGGGATCTTTTCCAATGAGGCGGGTCTTGGAAGTGCGCCGATCGCGGCTGCTGCTGCCCAGACAAAAGAGCCGGTGCGCCAGGGTCTTGTTTCCATGACCGGTACCTTTATCGACACCATTGTGATCTGTACCATGACCGGGCTCAGCATTGTCATCTCCGGTACATGGAATGTAGGGCTTGAGGGTGTGGAAGTTACTACAAAAGCGTTCCAGATGGGAATGCCGTTTCCGCCGGTCGTTCCGTCCTTTATCCTGATGCTCTGTCTGGTGTTTTTTGCATTTACTACAATTCTCGGGTGGAATTATTACGGGGAACGGTGCCTGGAATACCTTACAAACGGCAGAATGAAGATCGTGATGGGATACCGGTACCTGTATATTCTGGCTGTGTTTATCGGACCGTTTATGACGGTGGAAGCAGTATGGAAGATCGCAGATATCTTTAATGCCCTGATGGCGCTTCCGAACCTGATTGCTCTGGCGGCATTGAGTCCGGTTGTGATCGCAGAGACAAAAGCCTATTTTAACAAATTAAAATCAGATAAAGAATAAAGAGCTGTAAAAAGATATCTTCGCATAAATATTGAAGATATCTTTTTTTGTGGACGGACGAATTGTTGTCAAAGCATAAATTACTGGGTACAATAAACCTGACGGTAAAAAACAGACAGATGTTGTGAGACACGGCCGGATGTTTCAGAAAGGTGAAAAATGAATTCTTATGATCATATTTTAAAATTCAAAGGAGCATGGCGCCCTTATCAAGAAAGGATTTTAGACCGTGCAGATACTTATTTGAAGGACGGGAAAATACATATTGTAGCACCGCCTGGTTCTGGCAAGACCACCCTTGGAATTGAGCTGATCCGGCGTCTGGGCAGACCGTGTCTCATCCTGTCCCCTTCTGCAGTAATCCGGCAGCAATGGCTGGAACGTGTAAAAGAGGCTTTTATCCAAAAAGACGATCAAAGTCTGCTTTCAGATGACATACACGCACCGGCTCTGATAACGTCTGTCACATATCAGGCACTACATTTCGGAATGGAACAAATTAGCGGGCCGAAGTCCGTTTTTGAAGCGGAACAGGAGGACTCTAAAGTATTTAATCTTATAAATGCTGTCAAAGCAGCAGAAATCGGGACCATCTGTCTTGATGAGTGTCATCATCTCCGCAGCGAGTGGTGGAAATCATTAGAAAAATTCATGATGAAGATGGAAAATGTTTGTGTCGTTTCCCTGACGGCTACACCGCCTTATGATTCTACATCGGCTCAGTGGGAGCGGTATATTGGACTTTGCGGGGAGATTGATGAGGAGATCATTGTGCCGGAGCTGGTGCAGGACCACAGCCTGTGCCCGCATCAGGATTATGTGTATTTTAATTACCCGACAGAGGATGAAAAAGCCCAGATAGATGCATTTCGCGGGGAAGTCCGCAAGGTGTTTCAGGAAATGACTGCAGATGAAAGTTTTGCGGCTGTTGCTGCCTCGCGAAAGGGGATTATGGATCCGGATCAGTCTGCAGATGAACTGCTGGAAAAACCTGCGTATCTTGTCTCGGTTCTGACATTTCTGGAGGCTAAGGGAATTCCTTATCCAAAAAAATGGCTTAAGGTATTAGGAATAAAGCGTCTGCCGGAGTTTGATATCTCAAGGCTGGAACAGCTGCTTCAGGGAATTTTGTTCGATGACACTGGCAGCTATGATGCAGATGCCGGTTACATCAGCGGTTTAATCCAGAGTTTAAAGCGCAGAAAATGTATAGAGCGCAGAAGAGTATCGCTGTGTGCCAATGAATCTATAGAAAAACTACTGGCTAACAGCAGGGGAAAGCTGAAAAGCATCAGGGAAATTGCAGCGGCTGAATATGAATCTATGGGAAAAGGGCTGAATCTTTTGATCCTGACGGATTATATCAGGAGAGAATATGAGAAGGCTGTAGGAGATCCAGACCGTCCAGCTGATAAAATAGGGGCAGTACCGCTGTTCGAGATGCTGCGCAGAGAATTGGAAGCAGAGATAAGACTCGGAGTTGTATGCGGAGAACTGATGATTCTGCCGTCTGAAGCATCAGAGTTTTTAACGGATACGGCAAAGAGAATTCTGGGAGACAGCAGCAAGTTGCAGCTTGAGGAGATGAAGAACAGATCAGGGACGGCTTTGGGATATGCAAAAGTTACTGTCCGCGGGAAAAAACAGAATATGGTCCGGATTGCAACCGAGGCTTTTGAAGCCGGCTATGTACAGATTTTGATCGGGACAAAGTCACTTTTAGGAGAGGGATGGGATTCTCCTTGTATTAACTCTTTGATTCTGGCAAGCTTTGTCGGTTCCTTTGTACTGAGCAACCAGATGAGAGGGAGGGCTGTCAGGATTATGCCAGGAAATCCGGAAAAGACAAGTAACATCTGGCATCTGGTGTGCCTTGATACTACCGACAGACAGACCAGAGTCAGCCGGCTGATGGGAACGGGGGAGGCAGAATTGTCCGATGATTTTGCCATGCTGTCCAGGAGGATGAAAGGAATTTTAGGCATCAGTTATACAGAAGATATCATTGAAAACGGCATGGATCGACTTGATCTCGCCGAAAATCACTATACAGAAAAAGAAGTGAAAAGAATCAATGAAGAGATGAAAAAAAGAGCCAAAGACAGAGAAGGTCTGCAAAAGAAGTGGGAACGGGCCGCCGTTGTCTTCGATAAAATGGAAATTACCGACGAATGTGTGATGGACAAATCAGTTTTGAAGCCGGGGGCTGGTTTTTTTAATCTGATCGGTTTTGAGCTGCTTGCGGTGATTATTCAAACATGCAATCTTATTCTATACACTGGAACGTTCAGCACAGAGGGGCTGGTTCCGCTTTTGTTCTCGGCAGCAGCTACGAGTTTATTTGTACTGCTGACGATCCGCTGCGGCACAGGAATTGTCAGGCTTCTGACACCTCTGAAACGGTTAAATGCGATTGGGACAGGGATCAGATCAGCATTGATTCAAAAGGGTCAAATCTCTTCTGATACCAAAGTTGTGACAGAAGAAAAGGGATTATTTTATTTTGTTTATCTGAGGGGAGGGACAGTGAGGGAAAAGGATCTATTTTCTGCATGTGTAGACGAGTTTTTGGGAGAGATTGATAATCAGAGATACCTCCTGTATGAAAAAAGGAGCTGGAACAAGATGCAGAGTTATTTCAGTGTTCCGGGCATCTTTGCGAAGACCAGACAAGATGCCGGGGCCTTTGCACAAGCTATGAGAAAAAGCATAGGAAATTACAAATTAGTCTATACAAGAAATGAAGAAGGGCGAAAGATTCTCTTAAAAGGGAGAAGACATGCATACGCAAATCAGGCAAACAATGCGGAAGCCAGGCTCTGCGGGCGCAAAAAGAAAGTAAAAGGAGCACTGGAATAATTGACGTTTCTAACACTTATAACAAACTGGCACTGTTAAATATATAAAAACTGGATATTTTGATAATACCAATACGCTGTATAATAAGTTTTAAGTTTTTAATGCCGGCATAAAACAAAGACTAACATATTATGGAGGACACAGTCATGGAAAATGAGCGTTACCAGTTAAATAAACAGTTGGCACAGATGTTAAAAGGGGGAGTCATTATGGATGTGACGACTCCCGAGCAGGCAAAAACGGCAGAGGAGGCCGGGGCCTGTGCAGTCATGGCATTGGAAAGGATTCCGGCAGACATCCGCGCAGCCGGAGGCGTGTCCAGAATGAGTGATCCGAAAATGATCAGAGAAATCCAGGAGGCAGTATCCATCCCGGTGATGGCGAAGGTAAGAATCGGGCATTTCGCGGAGGCACAGATACTGGAGGCGGTTGAGATCGATTACATAGATGAGAGCGAAGTGCTCTCGCCCGCCGACGATGTTTACCACATCGATAAAACAAAATTTAAAGTTCCGTTTGTCTGCGGGGCAAAAGATCTCGGCGAGGCACTTCGGAGGATCAGCGAAGGAGCCGCTATGATACGGACTAAAGGAGAGCCAGGCACTGGAGATGTTGTTCAGGCCGTGAGGCATATGAGGATGCTGAACCGGGATATCAGACGGATTGCATCTATGGCGGAAGATGAGCTGTTTGACGAGGCAAAAAAACTCGGTGTACCTTATGAACTGGTGCTGAAAGTCCACGAAGACGGCAGGCTTCCCGTAGTTAATTTCGCAGCTGGCGGAGTGGCGACTCCGGCGGATGCGGCTCTGATGATGCAGCTTGGGGCGGAAGGAGTTTTCGTTGGCTCCGGTATCTTTAAATCGGGTGATCCAAAAAAGCGTGCACGGTCCATTGTAAAGGCTGTTACAAATTTCCGCGATCCGAAGATACTTGCTGAATTGTCCACAGACCTGGGAGGAGCCATGGTGGGGATCAATGAAGACGAGATTCAGCTCTTGATGGCAGAAAGAGGACAGTGATGAGGGTCGGGGTGCTTGCTCTTCAGGGAGCATTTGCAGAACACCGCAGGAAGGTAGAAAACTTAGGAGCCCAAAGCTTTGAAATCCGCGGGAAAAAAGATTTGGACCGTCAGATGGACGGGGTGATTCTTCCGGGCGGAGAAAGTACGGTCATAGGAAAGCTTCTGCGGGATCTTGAGATGGCCGGGAAGTTAAGAACTATGATCCTAAACGGGCTTCCGGCTTTTGGAACCTGTGCGGGCCTGATCCTGATGGCTCAAAGAATAAAAGGGGAGAGCGCTTATCTTGCGACAATGGATATCACGGCCAGGAGAAATGCCTACGGCCGCCAGCTGGGAAGCTTTTGGACAGAAGAATCGTTTGGAGAAGAAGGAAAAATTCCTATGACATTTATCCGCGCACCTTATATTGAAGAAGCGGGAAACAAAGTCATGGTTTTGGCGTCAACAGGAGGGAAGATTACAGCTGCCAGACAGGACAATCAGCTGGTGACGGCTTTTCATCCCGAACTGGATGACGACGATACTGTCCACCGGTATTTCCTCGATATGATAAAAGAAGCTTAGCAGTCGACAAGCAGGCTCTGCTGCATTATAATCAGTTTAAAAGCCCTCAGAGAAGAAACAGGAAGCGGCTTGTATCGTTGGTTTTAGGCAGAAAGAGGAGGAAGAAATGAAAACACTGATACTGGCATCCGCGTCTCCCAGGCGCAGGGAGATACTGAAGCAGGTAGGAATCGATTTCACGGTGATTCCGAGCACGAAAGAGGAAGTGATCACAAAACAGGAGCCGAAAGACGCGGTGATGGAGCTGGCTCTTCAAAAAGCGGAAGATGTAGCGGGCCGTGCTGACGGAGACTGTATGGTTATAGGCGCTGATACCGTAGTCGCCATGGAAGGCAGTATACTCGGAAAGCCTGTGGATAAGGATGATGCTGCCCGGATGCTTCGCATGCTCAGCGGAAGCAGACATCAGGTGTATACAGGTGTTGCGTGCATCTGCGGGGAAAAGAAGCATGTTTTTTATGAAGAGACATCCGTTTTTTTCTATCCGGTCTCAGAAGATGAGATCAGATGCTATATCGAGACGGGAGAACCGATGGATAAGGCCGGAGCGTATGGGATTCAGGGCAGAGCGGCCCGCTTCATACGGGGAATTGAAGGAGACTATTACAATGTAGTAGGATTTCCTGTAGCCAGATTTCTTCAGGTATTAAAAAAATGGGATGAGCAAAGCAGCCGGATATAAAGTCCGGCTGTTGTTTTTTTGATGTTTACGGATAAATATGGTATTCTAGTAGAAGATGCTAAAGACAGGTTTATCAGGGGGAAGTCTTATGAAAAAATTATTAGTTTGTATGCTCACCTGCTTTATGGCAGTTTCGCTGCTTGCAGGGTGCGGAAAAAAAGAAGAAGCAAAGACAGTAGAGCTGGATAAGGATAATCCGACGGTCATCTCTGTCTGGCATTATTACAACGGCGCACAGCAGGAAGCATTTGAAAGCCTGGTGAGCCAGTTTAATAATTCCGATGGAAAAGATGAAGGGATCTATGTCGAGACTTATGCACAGGGCAATGTCTATGATCTTGAGAAGACCGTGCTGAATTCAGCAAATAAAAAGGCTGGAGCCAGTGAGATGCCGAATATTTTTGCCGCTTATGCGGATACGGCATATCAGGTAAACAAGCTTGGACTCGTAGCCGATCTGAACGAATATCTCACAAAAGACGAGATCGGAGAGTATGTGGATAACTACATCGAGGAAGGAGAACTTTCCAAGGCCGGAGAGTTAAAAATATTTCCTGTGGCAAAGGCTACGGAAGTACTTGCGGTAAACCAGACGGACTGGGAGAAGTTTTCAAAAGCTACCGGAGCAAAAACTTCCGACCTGAGTACAATCGAAGGACTCGTAAAGACTGCGGAAAAGTATTATAAGTGGACGGACAAGGCTACCAAAACTCCGAATGACGGGAAAGCATTTTATGGAAGAGATGCGATGGCAAACTATTTTTTCGTTGGAGCTAAACAGCAGGGAGTGGACCTCTTAAAGATTGAAAAAGGAAAGTGTAAAATCAATTTTGATAAGAAAGTAGTGAGAAAACTCTGGGATAATTACTATACTCCATATATCAAAGGTTATTTTACTGCGAGCGGAAGATACAGAAGCGATGATATGAAGATGGGCAGCCTCATCGCGTTTACAGGCTCCAGTTCCGGGGCGGCATATTATCCGAAGGCGGTGACGGTCAATGACAAGAAAAGTTATCCGATCAAGGTAAGATCCTATGAAGTTCCGAAGTTTGCGGATGAAGAAGATTATGCGGTTCAGCAGGGCGCAGGAATGGTCGTCACAAAATCTTCCGATAAAGAAATTTATGCATCTGTTCAATTTTTAAAATGGTTTACCGAGGCAAAACGTAACTTTGAATTTGCGGCTACCTCCAGCTACCTGCCGGTAAAAAAAGAAGCCAATACCGAAAAAGCTGTTGAAAAGGCAATGAAGGATGAGAAAAATGAGGATATTAAAGACACAGTTATGACAGCGGTCAAAACAGTCAATAATAACAAAATGTACACTCCGAAAGCCGCAAAGAACGGAAGCCAGATCAGAAATATTTTAGAAACATGTCTGTCTGACAAAGCCGATCAGGACAGAAAAGCTGTGGAGAAAGCCATAAAGGGCGGCATGTCCTATGAAGCTGCGGTGAAAAAATATAACACAGATCAGAATTTTGAACAGTGGTATGAAAAAACATTAAAGGAATTAAAAACATTGGAAGGCTGATGAGGTTAAGATCCGGGGTATGAGACAGATAAGGCAAAATTCAATTTTAAAAAGAATATTGGTACCTCTTCTTCTGCTGGTCATCCTCCAGGTAGCAGTCCTTGCGGGACTTCTGTTCGGAGGCGGGGTCATGAACCGTCTGAACCAGAATTCTGTGGATATCATTAATGAGCGAGTTATCAACCGAAAGAATTATCTGGAAGATGAGATGGTGAAGCGATGGTCCAATCTGGATTCTGCCTTAAACGGGATCAACCAGTCGGCAGAGAAACTGAAGACGGACGATGCAAAAAAGTTTTCAAGGATTGACAGTGACAGTTCGGTTTATACCGGTCTTCTGGACGAGAGCATGGAAGAATTGATCTCGCTGATTCGTCAAAACATGGTGACAGGGGCATTTGTGGTTCTTAATACCAAAGATCTTTCAAAAGAGGAAGAAAGCCGCGGGTATCAAAATAAGCCCGGGATTTATATCAGGGATTATGATCCGGTGGCTGCACCGTCTGAGAACAACACAGACCTTCTCGCGGAACGGATGCCTTCTGCCCTGGTAAAGAAGTGGAAGATCGGGATGGATACCGGGTGGAATTCGGGATTTGATTTCAAAGATTCCTCTGTCGATTACTATTCTTTTTTGTATGAGCCGTACATGGCCGCAGAGAAATACCCGGAGCTCAAAACAGCGGATCTGGCATACTGGAGCAAGACTTATACTCTGGCCAACAATCCAAAAGAAGTGATTTCCTATTCTGTCCCGCTCAGGCTGAGCGACGGGACAGTGTACGGGGTCCTGGGCATTGAGCTGTCTACTGATTATTTAAAGAAACTGATCTCATTCAATGAACTCAGCGAGAATAAGAACAGTGCTTACATACTCGGCGTACAGGACGGAGGAAAAGGAAATCAGCTTCAAAATGTCATGGTTAGCGGGCCTGCTTACAATATGTATATGAAGCAGAGCAAAACAATCAATCTGGTTGCATCAAAAGACTATGACAATGCTTTCACCATCGGAGGATCTGATGCAGATCTGCTTTGCAGCAATGTCCACTATATCAATCTTTATAACACGAATACACCGTTTGCAGATCAGAAATGGGCGCTGATCGGTGTTGTTCCCACGGATCAGCTGTTCTCATTTTCCAACAAATTTAACAAGACACTTGTGATTGTAGTGACAGCACTGTTTATTGCCAGCATCATAGGAGTGCTGGTGATCAGTATTCTGATCACGCGGCCGGTCATCAGCCTGGCATCGGATGTCAAAAACAGCAATCCGAGCGAACCCATTGCGCTGAGAAGAACCGGGGTAAAAGAACTGGATGAATTGGGAGGGTCTTTTGAAAAGCTGAGCTCAGATGTCTTTCAGGCGTCCAGGAAGTTTGCACAGATCCTGCGGATGGCCAGCATAAAAATCGGCGGATTTGAGATTGACTGGAATGAAAACCAGCTTTTTATGACAGAAGACTTTTTTAGGGTATTTCGCAGTGAAAAAATCCGGAAGAACATGTCGATTGAAGAATTCACAGAAAACATGGAGATGTTTCGGCGGTATGTGAGCAGGAAAAATGAACAGGATCATATTTATATTTTCGAGATACCGGATAAGGAAGATCTGTTCTGGGTACGCCTGAGCATACGGTATGAAGAAGACAAAATCGTCGGTTTGGCAGAAGATATCACCAAGGAGACTCTGGAACTCAAGAAGATGGAGTATGAGAGGGATTATGACCTGCTCACGAATATACTGAACAGGAGAGCGTTTAATGCCAGGCTGGAGCAGCTGTTTCAGAAAGGAAAAGATGTTCTGGGCACTGCAGCTCTGATGATGATTGATCTGGATAATCTCAAATTTTTAAATGACTCTTACGGACATGACTTTGGAGATAAATATATCCAGAAAACTGCAGCAGGACTCAAAAAATATACTCCCAAAGAGTCGGTAGTGGCCAGGATGTCCGGTGATGAATTTTTCGTCTTCTTCTACGGATATGATTCAAAGGATGCAATACGAAAGAAAATAAATCACTGCTGGTCAAAAATGGATGAAGAATATCTGGAACTTCCAAATAAGCAGAAATTCCGGCTCAGGATGTCGGGAGGGATCGCATGGTATCCGGACAACACCGATGACTATACGAAACTCATTAAGTATGCAGACTTTGCCATGTACAAGGTAAAGAAAAGAGGAAAAGGCAGATATGGGGAATTCGACAGAGAAAGTTATTTTCAGGATGCATATTTGCTGCAGAATAAAGAAGAACTGAATCATCTGATCGAAGAAGAGCTGATCGAATATTACTTCCAGCCGATCATCGATGTGAAGACCGGCGAGACATTTGCATACGAAGCATTGATGCGTTCCAGACTGGATTCGATTCCTACAGTCTACGAGATTTTGTCTCTGGCGAAACAGGAATCCAAACTGTATGAGATCGAACGCCTGACTTGGTTTAAATCTATGGAATCTTTTGTGGATTTGGTGCAGAGCAAAGCCGTAAAAAGGGGAACCAGAGTTTTTATCAATTCCATTCCAAATCAGGATCTGGATGAAAAAGACGTTGAACGGTTTGAACTTCAGTACGGAGAATACCTTGATCTGATTGTTCAGGAGATTACGGAGGAAGAGCGCGGCAACCGGATGATGCAGGCTAAAAAAGAAGAGAGGATGCATCGGTGGGGAGGCGGCATTGCTATCGATGATTATGGCAGCGGATACAACAGTGAGCACCTGCTGCTGAGCGTGACAGCCCAATATCTCAAGATTGACATGAAGATTATCAGGGATATCCATCTGGACCGCAACAAACAGCAGATTGTTAAAAATATCATATACTATGCCCACGAAAGGGACATCAGGATTATTGCGGAAGGTGTGGAGGCATATGAGGAAATGCAGACGGTAGTGAAGCTGGGGGCAGATTATATCCAGGGATACTATTTTGCAAAGCCGAGCCTGCTCGTCCAGCGCATCGATGAACAGAAGAAGAAACGGCTTTTGGATCTGCAGAGTTAAGAAGTGTATGAACCAAATAGGAAAAAAACTTCGGCTGCGGCAGAGAAAAGGCCGTTTCCGAAGGTTTTTATATTGTTTATTTCAAATGATCGAAACCTGTCAGGGGATGAGAAATGATTTATTCTTCTTCGTCATCCTCGTCGTCTAAAATAGCATCAAAAGCAGCGGAAACCATCTCATATTCCTCGTCGTCCTCGATATTGTCCAGCTGAACTTCATCATCCGGCAATTCTTCATAGCGGTAAAGAAGCAGTTCGCTTTCTTCCTCATCGTTCTCAAGGTCTTTTACGGGAACCAGGGCGATATAATCCTGTTCTTCGATGCCGAAGATACAGATTACGGCGCAGTCGAGCTGGACACCATCCTCCATTTCCAGATGGATGATTGGATTTTCTTCTTCAAATACGTCAGCTTCTACGTTGATATCTTCACTCATAAGACTACCTCTTTTCTTAGAATCCGGCTCTGTGAGCACAGAAATTCTTTTAATTTTATTTGCATTTTTGGGCTGTTCTTAATATACTAAATAATAAAGGAAAAAGCAAGGGGACAAAAAGATTGTAACAGCGGAGGCTATGATTATGGAAGAATACAGATATTTATTGGATATAGCGGTGATACTGGCTTTGACAAAGTCTTTCAGCCTGTTTTCGCGAAAAGTAAACATGCCTCCGGTAGTCGGTGCACTGATTGCGGGAATTATACTGGGACCGGTGATGCTGAACGTGATCGAACCGTCTGACACGATCCTTAGTCTGGCGGAGATCGGCGTGATTGTCCTGATGTTTCAGGCAGGGCTGGAGACCGACATCAGGGAGCTGAAACGGAGCGGAAAAGCAGCCATGGTGATTGCTCTCTGCGGAGTTGTTGTGCCCCTGGCGGTTGGAGCAGTCATTTCTTATATGTTTGAAAAAAATTTAATGGAAAATATTTTTGTAGGGGTCATTTTGACTGCTACCTCTGTGAGTATAACGGTCGAAACCCTTCAGGATATGGGAAAGCTTAAGGGAAGAGTCGGAACTGCGATCTTAGGCGCGGCGATCATTGATGATATCCTGGGTATTATCCTGCTCTCTATTATGACAAGCATTGGAAGGGCCGGTACAGTGGAAGTCACAGGAGTGCTTATGATCATCGGGAAGATGGCACTGTTTTTTGTGCTCTCAGGTGCCGGTGGAATTTTTGTGTACAAGTTTTTCCGTAGGATGTCCATGATGAAAGTAAATAACGAACAGGTACACAGAAGGCGGGTACCTGTATTAGCGCTGGCATTCTGCCTGTTTCTGGCATTTTTGGCTGAGTTATTCGGAATTGCAGATATCACCGGGGCATATCTGGCAGGAATCATCCTGTGCAGAATACCGGAAACTTACTATATTCACCGGAAAGTGGAGTGCATCTCATACATGCTGATCACGCCGATCTTCTTTGCAAGCATCGGACTCAAAGTCGAAGTGGCGGGAATGACGCAGACGATGATTATTTTTACTGTGCTTATCAGTATTGCCGCTGTCCTGACAAAGATCATCGGCTGCGGCATCGGGGCCAAAGCCTGCAGGTATTCCTATAAGGAGTCCTTAAAGATTGGAGCCGGTATGGTCTGCAGGGGAGAGGTAGCCCTGATCGTTGCACAAAAAGGGATTCATGTAGGGCTGCTCAGGGAAGAGATGTTTGCGCCTATGGTCATTATGGTGTTGGTGACAACCCTTTTGGCGCCGATTCTTCTCAAGCTGTTTTTTTCAGAGTGGTTCAGCGGATTGACGTATAGGACAGGAAAGAGATAACAGGATGATTGAGACAGTAGTATCAGTAAAACTCCCGGTGCGGGAGACATTAAGGATTAAGAAGAATTCCCTGTATCCGGACGTGATGACGGGAAGAGAAAAGAGAATCTGCCTTGTTTCAGGCCTATATGGAGATGAGCTCGGAGGGCAGTATATATGCGGTGAGATCATAAAGCGGATCAAAGAGGACTATGATTCCCTGTCAGGAATCGTGGACGTATATCCGTCAGTCAACCCTCTGGGGCTGGACGCCAGGAGCCGGAGCATCCCGGTCACACAGGAGGATTACAGCGCGGTTTTTCCGGGAGATTTAAAGGGGGAACTCGGGGAATATACGGCGGCTAAGCTGCTGGGGGATATGGAGAGTGCAGACTGTGTCATTGACATCCACTCCAGCAATATTTTTCTTCAGGAGATCCCCCAGGTGAGGCTAAACAGCGATGCAGATGAACATCTGCTCCGCCTTGCAGGATATATGAATACCGATCTGATCTGGATACATCCGTCCACGACAGTGAATGAGGGAAGCCTTTCCTATGCCCTGAATGAGCGGGGAGTGCCCTGTATGGTCACAGAATCAGGGGCCGCATTCAGGATCAAATATGACTTCTGCCGACAGATCATAGAGGGAGTGTTTGCTGTCATGAAGGAACTGGGCATCTGGAAGGGCCCGTCTGCAGAACCGAAGAGAGCCCCGGTCGTCCATGATGACGGGATTCATTATCTGAATTGTGAGACGAATGGTTTGTTTGTGACCCACAAAAAGGTGAAAGATCATGTGAAAAAGGGTGAGATCATCGGCAGTGTCACAAGTCCGATTTTAGGAGCCGTGGAGGAAGAAATCATTGCTCCGGTGGACGGTATTCTGATGACTGTCCGAGAGCATCCGGGTGTCACAGAGGGATCACTGATCGCCAGAGTCGTGGGAGGTGACCTGATATGATCAAAGAGACATTATATACGACAGATTCCTACCTCAGGGAAGAATTTAAAATAGAGGGATTCCGGTTCGGAAGTACAGGCGAAGACTCAGAACCGTCTGCCTGCATTGTCGGTTCCATGAGAGGAAATGAATTTCAGCAGCTTTTTATCTGCTCTCTGCTGGTAAAGAGACTGAAGGAGCTGGAAGCATCCGGCTCGATTGTGGGAAATCATGAGATTCTGGTCATTCCTTCACTGAATAATTCATCAATGAATGTAGGGATGCGGTATTGGGTATCGGACAACAGTGACATCAACCGGGAGTTTCCGGGGAATCCGCAGGGAGAGCCGACCAGCCGTCTTGCGGCCAGTATATTTGCGAAAGTAAAGGGCTACCGTTATGGAATTCAGTTTCCTTCCTTTTACCGGAAAGGAGATTTTATACCCCATGTCCGGATGCAGCCGACCGGAAAGGAAAGTGCAAGTCTGGCAAACTTATTCGGACTGCCCTATGTGATTACAAGCAAGCAGAGAAGTTTTGATGTGAAGACGCTGAATTATAACTGGCAGATCAACGGGACCGATGCATTTTCAGTCTATTCCGGTGATACAGGACATATCAATGAGTTTTCGGCGAAACAGGCTGTATCTGCTGTTTTGCGGTTTTTAACCAGAATGGGAATTTTAAAATATAATTGCCATAACGGCTATATTGCAAGTATTATAGAAGAAGAGGACATGGCGGAAGTCAAGACGGAGGCATCGGGATTTTTCCGGCGTCTTGTCAATGTCGGAGAGGAAGTGCACCGGGGACAGCTCTTAGGGGAGATTCTGGACCCTTACGAGGGAGATATTATTTCTGAGGTGCATTCCACCGTAGATGGAATCGTTTTTTACGCGAAGAAGGATCCAATGATCTTGGAGAATGCTTCTGCGTTTCAAATCATAAAGAAGCTGCACGAATAGAGGAGGACCATATGGGACAAGTAAAGAGAGTTTATGTGGAAAAGAAACAGGACTATGCCATCAAAGCAAAGGAACTGCTGGAGGAAGTGAGGCAGTACCTGGGACTGGATGTGGAAAATATCCGCGTACTGATCCGCTATGATGTAGAAAATGTTTCTGAGGAAAGCTATCAAAAGGCGCTGGGCACCGTGTTCAGTGAGCCTCCTGTGGATGAAGTTTATGAGGAAGCGTTTCCTGTGGAAGAAGGGGAAACGGTTTTCAGCGTAGAATTCCTCCCGGGGCAGTTTGACCAGAGGGCAGACTCTGCCCAGCAGTGTCTGAAGCTGTTAAATGAAAGTGAGGAACCGGTCATCCGAAGTGCCACTACATATGTAGTAAAGGGAACACTGTCTGAGGATGAGATGGGACAGATCAAAGATTACTGCATCAATCCGGTGGATTCCAGAGAGTCCTCTGAAGAAAAACCGGATACTCTTGTGATGGAGTTTGAGGAGCCGGAGGATGTAAAGATTGTGGAAGGATTCAGGGGTATGGGCGAACAGCCGTTTAAGGAACTCTATGATTCCCTCAACCTGGCTATGACATTCAAGGATTTCCTGCACATCCAGAAGTACTTTAAAGAAGAGGAGCAGAGAGACCCGTCCATGACCGAGATCCGCGTTCTGGACACCTATTGGTCTGATCACTGCCGTCACACGACTTTTTCAACGGAACTTAAAAATATCAAGTTCCAGGAAGGGTTCTACCGTGCGCCTTTGGAGGCGACCTATGAGCAGTACATGCTGGATCATAAGAGCATTTTCCAGGGCAGGAAAGACAAATTTGTATGCCTGATGGACCTTGCGCTGATGGCTATGCGCCGTCTGAAAAGAGAAGGTGCTTTAAATGACATGGAAGAGAGCGAGGAGATCAACGCATGCAGCATCGTGGTGCCTGTTTCCATAGACGGGGAAGAGGAGGAGTGGCTCGTAAGTTTTAAGAATGAGACACATAACCATCCTACAGAGATCGAACCGTTTGGTGGAGCGGCTACCTGCCTCGGAGGAGCTATCAGAGATCCGCTCTCAGGACGCTCTTACGTATACCAGGCTATGCGTGTGACAGGGGCCAGTGATCCTACAGTCCCGTTAAAAGATACATTAAAAGGAAAACTTCCGCAGAGAAAAATCGTGACCGGAGCTGCCCATGGATATAGTTCTTACGGCAACCAGATCGGATTAGCCACGGGATTTGTAGATGAGATTTATCATCCGGATTATGTGGCAAAACGTATGGAGATCGGGGCTGTCATGGGCGCAGCGCCCAGAAAAAACGTCGTAAGGGAAACTTCAGATCCCGGAGATATCATCGTTCTGCTCGGCGGAAGAACCGGACGTGACGGCTGCGGAGGTGCTACGGGATCTTCCAAGGTCCACACGGAAGAGTCCATCGAGACCTGCGGCGCGGAAGTACAGAAAGGTAATCCTCCGACAGAGAGAAAGATCCAGAGGCTGTTTCGAAGGGAAGAAGTCAGCCGGCTGATCAAAAAGTGCAATGATTTCGGTGCAGGCGGAGTTTCTGTGGCGATCGGAGAACTGGCAGACGGACTTACGATCGATCTCGATAAGGTACCGAAAAAGTATGCTGGACTTGACGGAACAGAACTTGCCATTTCTGAATCCCAGGAACGTATGGCGGTTGTCCTGGATCCAAAAGATGTGGACCAGTTCTTAGCCTTTTCCGAGGAAGAAAACCTGGAAGCGGTAGCAGTTGCCGTTGTAACCGAGGAGCCGAGATTAGTACTCTCCTGGAGAGGAAAAGAGATCGTGAATCTCTCCCGTGCATTTTTGGATACCAATGGGGCTCATCAGGAAAATGATGTATATGTGGAAGTTCCGCACCGTGTCAGCAGCTTCTTTGATCAGGAGATTCCAAAGAGCTTTACGGAAGCATGTATTGATACACTGAAAAATCTGAATGTATGCTCCAAGAAAGGACTTGTGGAGATGTTTGACAGCACCATTGGTGCAGGCAGCGTCACTCTGCCTTACGGCGGAAAATATCAGATGACACCGGTTCAGACGATGGTAGCCAAGCTTCCGGTGCTTCACGGAAAAACAGATACTGTGACCATGATGAGTTACGGTTTTGATCCATACTTGTCCAAATGGAGTCCGTTCCACGGAGCAGTTTATGCGATCACTCATTCCATTGCAAAAATCGTGGCAGCCGGCGGTGATTACAAGAAGATCCGTCTGACCTTCCAGGAGTATTTCAAACGGCTTGGCGAAGATCCTGAGCGATGGGGACAGCCATTCGCAGCACTGCTCGGTGCATACCATGCACAGATTGGATTCGGACTTGCATCAATCGGAGGAAAGGACAGTATGTCAGGAACCTTCAACGACATTGATGTGCCTCCGACGCTCGTATCCTTTGCCGTAGATGTGGCAGACGGAAAACATGTGCTTACTCCGGAACTGAAACGTGCCGGCAACCGTCTCGTGCGGATCTGTATTCCGAGGGATGTCTATAACCTTCCGGTTTACAGAGAGGCGAAAAAGGTTTACAAACGAATCCACAGGCTTATAGAAGAAGGTGCAATCAAATCCTGCTATGCCATCGGATTCGGAGGAACTATCGAAGCGGTTGCCAAGATGGCTTTTGGAAATGGACTTGGAGTTATTTTTGACCAGGAAGTTGAAATCAAAGATCTTGTTGAGAACCATTACGGATCTTTCGTAGTAGAAATGGATACGAGGGATATCAGAAAACTTGCGATTCCAAGCCTTCTTCTCGGTGAGATCACCACAACTCCGGAACTTGTATTAGGAAATGAAGTGGTTCCGCTGAAAGAGGCTGTGGATGCGTGGACCAAGCCTTTAGAAGAGGTCTTCCCAACCCGTTCAGAAGGAAGCCAGGATGTAGTAGAGACAAGAAATTACACCAAAGGCAAGGCGTATTTTGCCAAGAATAAGACAGCGAAACCAAAAGTATTTATTCCGGTATTTCCGGGTACAAACTGCGAATACGATTCTGCAAGAGCGTTTGAAGAAGCAGGGGCAGAGGTGATCACCAAGGTGTTTAAGAATCTGGATGCACAGGGAATCCGTGACTCCGTAGATGAGTTTGAAAAAGCAATCAAAGAGTCACAAATGATTATGTTCCCTGGAGGCTTCAGTGCGGGTGATGAGCCGGAAGGTTCCGCCAAATTCTTTGCAACAGCCTTCCGAAATGAAAAGCTTAAAGAGTCTGTCATGGACCTGCTGAATAATCGGGATGGTCTCGTACTGGGAATCTGCAACGGATTCCAGGCGTTAATTAAACTTGGACTGGTGCCGGAAGGAAAAATCGTGGAACAGACAGAACAGTCTCCGACGCTTACGATGAACCGGATCGGACGGCATATTTCAAAAGTAGCCTATACGAAAGTGACATCAAATCTGTCACCGTGGTTCCATGAAGTGAATGCGGGAGACATTTTCAGTATCCCTGTTTCACACGGCGAAGGACGTTTTGTGGCCAATGAAGATGTGATCAAAAAGCTGTTTGAAAACGGCCAGGTGGCAACCCAGTATGTGGACTTAAATGGAGATCCTACAATGAATGAGGACTTTAATCCAAATGGTTCCTACTATGCCATCGAGGGTATCACAAGCCCGGACGGAAGGGTGTTAGGAAAGATGGGACACTCAGAGCGTATGGGACAGTTCGTATCCAGCAATATCGTAGGAAATAAGAATCAAAAGATATTCCTGTCAGGAGTCAATTATTTTAAATAAATTTGTTTTAAGACCGGACATGTCATTTCATGTCCGGTCTATTACGTCATAATATAACAAGAACCCCGCAGCTGCCTGCGGGGTTCTTATATTTAATGAAAAGAGAGGATTAAAAATATATATGAAAAACTATGTCTTAAGTATATCAGAAAAGCAGGCGGAAACAATGGATAGAAAATAAACATTTCTAAACGATTTCTAAACAAATCTTATGGAATTCTTGTGATTATAGAGAAAAAAGAAAGTCTGTCTGGTAAAACATGAGAATATTTTGGTCATAATATAAAATAAATATTGAAAATATTATCATAATATACTAATATATATTCATAATATAACCAACAACTTTCTCATGAAAGGAGTCTTCTTTATGTCAGACGCAAAAGGAAAACTGTTTGAAACTAGTGAAAAATTTCCCCAGACCGAATACTGGAATGATTCTTGTGCGGTAAAAGAGCTGGAATACGCCATTGAGCGCGGAGCAGCGGGAGCTACGACGAACCCTGTGATTGTAGGAAATGTATTGAATCAGGAGATGGATCTCTGGGAAGACACTCTTGTAAAATGGATCAATGAAATGCCGGAGGCAACAGAGGAGGAAATTGCATGGCGCCTGATCGAACAGATGGCAGTGCGCGGTGCGAAACTCTTGGAGCCGGTATATGAAAAGACAAATCACGCAAAAGGAAAAATTTCTATCCAGACCAATGCCAAACTGTACCGAAACGCAGAGGAGATGGCAAAGCAGGCGATTGGTTTTGGAGAACTGGCGCCAAATATTATGGTGAAGATGCCGACTTCAGCCGCAGGCATTAAGGCATTTGAAGAAGCTACTTTTGCAGGGATCAGCATTAACGCAACCGTATCTTTCACCGTAGCACAGGCTGTAGCTGTGGCAGAGGCAGTAGAGCGCGGATTAAAGAGGAGAGAAGAAGCAGGGCTTTCCAACGAAAATATGACACCTGTGTGTACCATCATGGTAGGACGTACCGATGACTGGGTGAAAGAAGCTGTGAAGCGGGATAATCTTTGTCTGGACCCATGTGCATTGGAGTATGCAGGCGTGGCAGTCTTTAAGAATGCATATGAGATTTATCAGGAACGCGGATATAAGACAAGACTTCTGGCGGCAGCGTACAGAAACTATTTCCACTGGTCTGAGTTTATCGGAGGAGATGTGGTTCTGACGATAACACAGCCATGGCAGGAGAAGATCAATGGATGTGATGTAGAGGTAAAAGAGCGCATGAGCCGTCCGGTACCGGAAAAATATTTAAATGAATTGAACAAGATTCCGGATTTTATCATGGCATATGAAGAAGACGGTTTAAAACCGGAAGAATTTGTACACTATGGAGCTTTCGTAAAGACGATCAATCAGTTCCTGGGAGGATATGAAAGTCTCTTGGGAGTGATCAGAAAGCTGATGGTGGGAGAACCGGTCAGAAAATAACATACATAGAGAGTAAAAGACAGGAATAAGAAAAAAGATCGCCGGGATCCTGATTCTTCCGGCACTGATTCCGAGATTTGGAAAAAGAAACCTGGCGCTGGCAGGATCACTGATCGTCATGGCCGGACAGCTTCTGTTCTTGTTTAATCCGCAGAGCTATGGTCTGGCTGTGGCGACTGCAGCAGTCAAGGGATTGGGAGAAGCACCGCTGTTCGGAGTTATCTTCTCGTTTATCGCGGATGCGGTGGAGTATGGGCAGTGGAAGACGCACATCCGACAGGAGGGTATGATCTTTAGTGCCGCTTCTGTGGGATCCAAGGTAGGAGCAGGACTTTCCAGTGCGGCCGTAGGTGCTGTCCTGGCGGCAGTGGGCTATATTTCTTCAGACAGCACGGGAGCGGCAGTACAGCAGCCGGCAAGCGCGGTGAGCGCCATCTCCAATACTTACATCTGGGCTCCGGTTGTCATATGGGGAGTTGCAGCAGTTGTTCTGTTTTTCTATAAACTGGATAAACAATATGCCGGAATCATGGAAGAACTGGAAGAACGGGAATCCAGAGGTGAGTTATAAGAAATAGAAAGAAGAGATAGGACATGAGGGAAAATCAGGGGAATCTGACAACAGGAAGTGTAAGAAAAAAATTGGCGGTCTATGCCCTTCCGCTGGTGCTGACCAGTGTTCTTCAGGCTCTGTACAGTATTGCGGATCTGGTGATCGCAGGTCAGTTTATCGGAAAAAGAAGTGTTTCTGCCATCAACAATTCCAGTCAGATTATGAACCTTCTGACCCAGGTAGCTGTGGGACTGACTCTGGGAGGCAATATACTGATCGGACAGTATTTTGGGAACGGCAGCCACAAAGAAAGAAAACGGGCAGGGGGGACACTCTTTTCTATCTCTCTCCTGTTTGGGGCTGCCAGCGGCGCTGTCATTTATCTGACCTCAGATACACTGCTTGGAATGCTCGGTGTTCCCGCAATGGGGGAATCTTTAGAATACTTACATATTTGTGCAGGGGGATGTATTTTTATCCTTGGATATAATGCGCTGAGTTCCATCATGCGGGGAACCGGAAATTCCAGGATACCATTTTTATGTATTCTCTCATCGATCCTTCTGAACGTTGTTTTGGACATATGTTTTGTGACGGTGTTCCATATGGGGATCAGAGGAGTGGCGTATGCCACGGTTTGTGCCCAGGCTGTGAGTTTTATGACGGCTCTGGTGTATACATGGAAACATCAGGATTATTATGGATTTTATCTGAAAAATTTTAAAATAAGGATTGAAAAGCTGATGGCTATTCTGAAACTGGGTGTCCCCTGTGTACTGCAGAATACGGTTGCTGGAATTTCATGGCTCACAGTCACCTACTTTATCAATCAATATGGCGTGGATGTCTCTGCGGGCAATGGGATCAGTATAAAGATCAAGGAATTCAGCCAGCTGTTTATTACATCCATGTCCGGAGGGGCAGCTACAATGATCGCGCAGAACCTGGGAGCAGGACAGTTTGAGAGGGCGAGGGAAACAATGAGAGAGGGTATGAGGATCTGCCTGATCATGGCGGGGATCGTGATTTTAGTGATCGAGATCAGTGCTCCATGGCTGGCTTCGCTCTTTACAAACGATCCGGCAGTTATTTCTGCCGCGGTAATGAATTTAAGGATTGAGATCATCGGCCAGATATTTTATGCTATGTTCCTGAACTATCACTCGCTGATGACAGGCGCAGGACATACGGTTTATGTATTTATGAGCAGTTTTGTTAACTGTATTCTCGTGAGAATCGTTTTGGCAGGTATTTTCAATCATGTGATCGGCCTGAATGGGGTATATCTGGCTTGTCTCATCGCACCGTCCGTCTCTGTCCCTATCGGTTATCTCTATACAAAATCAGGAATTTGGAAAAAAGATAGACTTTTGGCAACTAATTGAGTATAATTAGGATATATATTTATAATGTACTGAGTTATTACTAGAAGAATGTTGCTAATTATGAATATATTATAGTAAATTTCTGAGACTAAGGTAGGAAAGGAGAAACTATGGAAAAAACATTGATCACCATCAGCCGTCAGTACGGAAGTGATGGAACAAAGGTTGCACAGGCTTTGGCGGACAAGCTGGATGTATGGTACTATAACAGAGACGTCCTGCACATGGCAGCGGAAAAGATTGGCGTAGATGATTTAGATGAAAAATCCCTCGAAGAGCTGAATTACAGAAAAAGTTCCAGATATGTGGAGGGACTGAGTGTCATGATGGGAACACCGGGACATATTCCGGTCTACAATCAGATGTTCAAGGAACAGTCCAAGATCATCCGCAAGCTTGCAGGATACGGATCCGGGGTATTTCTTGGAAGATGTGCAGATTATGTACTGAAAGATATGGAAAATGTTTATACAATTTATCTCTATGCAGACGATGAATTCCGTTTAAATCATCTGTCTGAGGCAGAAGGCCGGGAAGTCACAAAATCTGAACTGAAGAAGGAAGATAAGACAAGAGAATCTTATTATGACTATTATACGGGACAAAAGTGGGGCGATGTTCAGAATTATGATCTGGCTGTCAACATGACAAAGCTCAGCCCGGAAGATTGTGCAGACTTAATCCTTGAATACATCGAAAAACGAAGAAAAGAAAAATAAATAAGTTTAAAAAGCATCTTGAAAGCAGTATGCCTTCGAGATGCTTTTTTGTAAAGTGCAGCAATTCTACGGTTATTTTACAATACTTTTCCGGTGTTATATGATAAATTAAAAAGGAAATGAAGTGTAGTATGCACTTGGGTATATAATGAAGAAAGGCGGAAGAGAAGTATGAAAAAAGAGGATAAGAAACAGGAACGCATCGAAAACTATGAGAGGACGAGAAAAGAAATGAAAGAAGCAGGGTACAAGGAATCTTCCGGGATTATCTCTATTCTGAAGGCAAACGTCATGGCACTCGCGACTGCAGGGCCGTTCTGTATTATAGCATTTATCATTTACACACTTCGCTGGGGGAAGGACGGTTTTGCCATAGACAGCAGAAATCTGGTTCTTTTTCTTGGGCTGTTCTTTGTATCGATCTTCATTCATGAAATGCTGCACGGTGCAGGATGGAGTCTGAGCTGTAAAAAGGGATGGCATAGTATTGCATTTGGTTTCATGTGGAGTTCTCTGACACCATACTGCCATTGTAAGGAGCCTCTAAAATTCAGCAGTTATGCGGTGGGATTATATCTCCCTTTTTGTGTGCTGGGTCTGGGTATATTTGCTGTCTCTCTGGCTGTGCCTAATTACAGGCTTTTCATGCTCGGAATCCTCAATATGCTCGCTGCCGGAGGGGATCTCACCATCGGATGCTGTCTTATGAAACATAAGAATGGGCTGATTCTGGATCATCCTACGGACTGCGGGTTTGTATCCTTTGAAAAATGATGGTTTGTGAAATCTTTACAAGAGACAGACCACTCTTATAACAAATTATGATTGATCCGCTGAAAATGAAAGTTATTATAGCATTGTGGGAATGAATTGAGTATAATGAGAGCGAAAACTGTAGTTAAAGAAACTATAATAGTCATAAATTATAAATAAGATGGGCATCTTATGAGATAACCCAACAGCAGATCAGGAAGGAAATAAAGATGGAAAAAACATTGATCACGATCGGACGCCAGCATGGAAGCGGCGGCACAGAAGTAGCAGAAATTCTGGCAGAAAAATTGAACGTTTGGTATTATAACAGGGAAATTCTGTATATGGCAGCGGATAAAATTGGATTTGATTCCTTTGATGAAGAATCTATGAAGGAGCTGAACTACAGGAAGAGTTCGAAATATATGGAAGGTCTCAGTGTCATGATGGGAACCCCGGGTCATATTCCTGTGTACAACAAAATGTATAAAGAGCAGGGAAAAATCATACAGAAGCTGGCCGGATACGGGTCCGGAGTTTTTCTTGGGAGATGTGCTGATTATATCCTGAAAGACTTTGAGAATGTATATTCTGTTTTTCTTTATGCAGATGATGAATATAGGCTGAAACGTCTTGCGAAAGCTGAGGGAAGGGAAGTTACCCTTGAAGAGATGAGAAAAGAAGATAAGACAAGGGAATCTTATTACAATTATTATACGGGACAGGAATGGGGCGATGTAAGAAATTATGATCTAGCTCTGAATATGGGAAAAACAACCGCAGAAGATGCCGCGGATATGATCCTGTCCTATATTGAAAAGCGCAGAAGAAGTAAATAAAAGATGAATGTAATACAAAATGCTCCGGGGCTGAAGCCTTCGGAGCATTTTATGACATCACAGATTATGATTTTGCGAAAGTTATCCTATTGTCTCAACAGTAATAGAATTCATACTGCAGAAATCCTCGTATTCTTCCGGAACCGGCTGGTCTGTGAGAATGTAATGGATCTTTTCCAGCGGGCAGTAAGTCATCAGAGAAAAGATGCCGAATTTAGAATGATCCGCGAGAACAAAGCGTTCCATACTGTTTGCAGTGACTGCCTCCTTTACTCTGTACTCCTCTTCGGATGCATTGGTCAGACCGTTTTCCATCGAAAGACCTGTGCATGCCATGAATGCTTTTCCGATATTAAACGCTTTCAGATAGTCTGCTATTTTTACATCAACGAAAGAAAGAGTCTCTCTTTTTAAATAACCGGGAAGAGAGATTACGGTAAGGTTTTCATACGGCAGGGTCTTTAAGGATACCTGAAGGCTGTTTGTTATGATCGTACAGCGCTTTTCAGAAATATAATCCACCAGGTTATGGCAGGTTGTTCCGGTATCAATATAAATGATATCCCCGTCTTTTACATGATCTGCGGCAAGGCGGCAGATCGCCTTTTTTTCTTCCATATATTTTTCGTGGCGTTCTGCAAATGGAAGCAGCTTTTTGGAAGGAAGTGTTTCATTGAGAGTGACGCCTCCATAAACTTTTTTGATTTTTCCTGTCTTTGCAAGTGTATCGATATCTCTGCGTATCGTATTTTTAGATACCTGAAAGACATCGCATAAGGTGTCGAGAGATACCGATTTTTCTTGTATAATATACTGTTCTATTTCATCGATTCGTTTTGTACGCATATATATTCCTCTTTCTGATATAGTATCTGTCATTGCTTTTATTATAGTATATTATGAGTAAATTGAAAAGAAGGAACTAGTAAGTTGTGATAAGGTTTTTAGAGTGCCTGGAATTCAGTCTGGAAAAATAGATTTTTTTATTATAATGCGTTATACTATGCTTAAAATAAACAGACAAATAGAATTGAGGGAGCAGGCATGAAGATCACAATTAAACAAATTGCTGAGATGGCCGGGGTGCATCGGTCAACGGTTGACAAAGTATTACATAACCGCGAGGGTGTCAGTGAAGAAGTACGGCAGAGAATTCAGAGGATTATAGAGGAATATGACTACAAGCCAAATCCGATTGGACAGGCGCTCAAAATGCAGAAGAAAACCATTCGGATCGGCATTATATTGTTAAAAGTGGATGCGGAAGAGATTGTCCGAGAAGGGATTGAGCGGGAATTGGGTTCCTATCAGTCTTTTAATGTACAGACGGATTATCACAGCGTTCTGTATCCGGATATCAAAGGGCAGCTGAAACTGATCCACCAGATGATTGAGGAAAAGGTTGACGGTATTATCTTGAGTCCCATCAATTCTGAGGAAATTGTCAATGCGATTAACTACTGTATGAGTATGAAGATTCCTGTGGTCACGGTGAATTCAGATATTAAAGGAAGCCAGAGATTCTGCTTCATCGGACAGGATGGCAGCAGGGCAGGCAGAGTTGCGGGAAGGCTGATGGGAGAATTCCTGAATGGAAAAGGAAACGTGGCGGTGCTGACAAGTGATGGGGATACACGGCAGTCCTTTTTTTTCGACAAGAGAGAGGGAGGATTCCGGGGGCTGTTAGAGGATGAATATCCAAAGATTCACATGTTAAAGAGCATACGGACGGATGAGGACCCGGATATTATTAAAGAAGAGACAAAAAAACTTTTGGACAGAGAGAAAAAACTGGATGGGATTTTTATCACCTGCGGGGGTGTAAAAGAAGTAGGAAGAGTCTTAAAAGAAGAGAAGAGAGAAGATATTAAGGTGATATGCTATGAAGATTATCCGGAAGTCCTTCATTTAGTGAAAGAGAGGGTAGTGGATGTGACGATTGCCACAGAGCTGAAAAAACAGGGGGGACGGGCCCTTAATGTGATGATGGATTACCTGGTTTACGAAAAAAAACCGCCGCGTAAGCACTTGTATACCGAGATAAAGATTATATTAAAAGAATGTATTGAATAAAAAAGAGCTCTGAAATCCATAAGATTGGGTTTTGGAGTTCTTTTTTAGTGACGGCAGTCGACAGCAGCGGAGAAAGAGTACGAGCTCTTTGTAATATCAGAGAAATATCTCATAGATTTTAAATAAATCAATTATTATAAAAAGAAGGTAGGAATGAAATAAACTTTATTGGTAAATTTCTATAATATTTAAATGAAATTATTGTTAAATCTGTTCATTGTGTTTTGTAAAAAAACTGTTATAATGAATTTATAGATAAAGAGCACGAGCTCTTAAAAATATGTCAATAAATAAATGTTAAGAAGGAGAACGAACTATGAACAACAAAGAATTAAGAATTGGAGTCGTTGGGGTGGGTGCTATCGGGAGGACTCACATTGAGAGGATTAACAATCAGCTGCAGGGAGGTAAGGTTGTCGCGTGTTCGGACGTAAATGTAGAGTTCGGTAAAACAGTTGCAGAAAAATTTGGGTGTGATTTTTATGCAAATGGGGAAGAAATGATTGTTTCCGGAGATATCGATGCAGTGATCGTCACGACCATAGATCCGTACCATGAGCAATACGTGACAGCTGCAATCAAAGCCGGAATTTATGTGTTCTGTGAAAAACCGCTGGCTCCGGAGGCAGAAGCATGCCGACGGATTGTGGAGGAGGAGATCGCCGGGGGCAGACAGCTGGTCCAGGTAGGATTCATGAGAAGATACGACCATGGATACCGCCAATTAAAAGAGGCAATCAAGAATCGTACATACGGCGAACCGCTGCTTCTGCACTGTGCACACAGAAATCCTTCTGTAGATGAAAGCTATGACACCCCAATGGCGGTAGAAAATTCCATGATCCACGAGATTGATGTGATCCGCTGGCTTTTGGATGAAGATTATGAGACGGCAGAAGTGGTTTTTGCAAAAAACACAAGGAGAACCCATGCAAATCTGATGGATCCGCAGGTTATGATCCTGACTACAAAATCAGGAGTAAGGATTGATGTGGAAGCCTTTGTAAATACAGGGCACTGTTATGACATTAAATGTGAAGTGTGTTGTGAAGATGCAATCTTAAATCTCCCGGAACCTTCTAATATTGAGGTGTGTGCCAATGCTGTCCGGGGTCATGCAATCCACAGTGACTGGTCCACCAGATTTGTAGATGCCTATAATGTGGAAATCCAGGAATGGATCGATGCAACGAAGGAAGGAAGGGTGGACGGCCCAACTGCATGGGATGGATATGTGGGACAGGTAACAGCTAAGGCCGCTTCTAAAGCAAGGGATCAACATACTGTTGTAAAAATTGAAATGGAAGAAAAACCAGAGTTTTATAGATAAGGAGGTCAAGAATGAAAATAGCATTTGACGTGGATGTGCTGGCAAAACAGATGGATATCAACCGGATGGTCCACCAGGCAGCGGACTGGGGCTACAAATACATCGAACAATCCCCGCATCCGAGGATCAATCCATTCTATAAACATCCCCTGTTTTCCAAAGAATGTGAGACGGAATACAGGAAAGCACTCAAAGAGACCAGAGTGGAGATCTCCTCCTTTATCGTAGTGTACCGCTGGTCCGGCCCTGCAGAAGAACAGAGAAAGATGGCAGTAGCCAACTGGAAACGGATGATCGAAATCGCTGTGGATATGGGTGTGCCCGTGATCAATACAGAACTCTCCGGAGATCCGAATCAGCAGGAGATCTGCAACGGCATGTGGTACCGGTCCATGGAAGAACTGCTGCCGATCATTGAGAGGGAAGGACTCCGGGTGGAGATCCAGTCCCATCCGTATGACTTTTGTGAGTTAAACAATGAGACCTGTGATTTGGTGAAATCTTTCCGGTCTCCGAACCTTGGATATGTATACTCTTCTCCGCACGGATTTTTCTATGACGAGGGAAAAGGTGACGTGAGATCCATGTTAAAATATGCGGGAGAAGAACTGACCCATGTGCTGTTTGCGGATACATTCAATCAGACTCTGGACTGCCGTTATATCGCGAACCCGCCATGGTTAAACGGCCGCGGAAAAGCCGATGTGACGATCCACCAGCATTTGGCAATGGGAGAGGGAGACGTGGACTTTGAGGGGATCTTTGAGACCTTAAGAGACATGGACTTTGCAAACCGGCAGTTAAAAGAAGATGCACCGAAAGCGGGAGGAGACAACATCGCATGCGTATCCATGTTCGGATTTCCGGAAAAGATGGAGAAGCAGGCACCGGAGGCAAGGGAACGCATTGAACGGGAACTGTTAAAATAAATAACAGAGAAAAGAAAGGAAAAAAATTATGAAATTAGCTCTTTGCACAGACGTATTAGGAGATTTATCATTTACTGAAATGCTGGATAAGGTGAAAGAATTAGGAATTGAGGCTGTGGAGATGACAGCAGGAGGCTGGGGAGGATGCTGCCATGTACCGACACAGGAACTTCTTGAGGATGACGATAAACTGGCTGCATACAAAGCGGAGATTGAAAAAAGAGGAATGGAGATCGCTGCTCTCAATTGTTCCGGAAATCCTCTTTCACCAGCTAAAATGGGAGAGTTACATACAAAGTCTATTTATGATACTGCAGTACTGGCCGGCAGACTGGGAGTTGAGAAGCTAGTCATGATGTCCGGACTGCCTGCGGGCGCACCCGGAGATAAAACTCCGAACTGGATCACATCCACAGTGTCATGGCCGGATTATATGGAAGAAACTGTCCGCTATCAGTGGGAAGATGTAGCGATTCCTTGGTGGAAGAAGTTTGTGGAGCACTGTAAGGAACAGGGTGTAAAACAGATTGCAATCGAAGAATTTCCGTGCCAGCTGGTTTACAATCCTGAGACGCTTCTGAAATTAAGAGATGCCGTCGATCCGATGATCGGTATGAACATGGATCCTTCTCATCTGATCGCGATGGGAGCAGATCCGATCGCTGCGGTACGTGCGCTGGAAGGATGCATCTATCACGTACATGGAAAGGATGCCAGGATTGAACGGGGGCTGTGTGATGTCAATGGACTGGCCGAGTATAAGCCGGTGACAGATACAAAGAACCGTACATGGAATTATGTTGCCGTGGGATGCGGGCAGGATCTTCAATGGTGGAAGGAATTCTTCTCTGTATGCCATATGATGGGATATGACGGACATGTATCACTTGAGATGGAAGACCTTACTATGAGTGTGGAAGCTGGGCTGAGCACTTCAATTGATGCCTTAAATCAGACGATCAGCAAATAAGAGAGGTGAAGGAATGAATCTCAACGGATATAACAAATGGACTCAGAAAGACCGGGTTACGGGTTTTGAAAAGTTCGCATACGGATGCGGGGAAATTTCTACAAATATTGTGTTCACGATCGCTACCAGTCTTCTGGTTATGTTTTATACGGATGTTGCCCATGTTTCGCCGTCTGTCATAGGAATGATCATTGCCATCTCTCAGGTATTCAACGGAGTGTCGGATATTACAGCAGGATTTATCGTGGACCGCACCAGATCTAAATATGGGAGGGCCCGCGTCTGGATGCTGAGGATGTCCATTCCGTACGCCATTGCAGCGATTCTTCTGATAACAGTTCCACAGATCGCACCGATGGCCCAGGCTGTCTATATCTTTATTACCTACAATCTGATGCTGACAGTAGTGTATACCCTGTTTCAGCTGCCGTTTGCCACAACCATGACTTATATGACAAGAAGTCAGGATGAGAGGGCGAAGATCAATATTGTCCGCATGGCGATGAGCCCGATAGGAAATATCCTTGTTACCCTGCTCTTTACGAGAATTCTCGGAATGATGCCGGGAGGAGGGATGGACTCTCAGAGAAACTGGGTGATACTGACTGCCATTTATGCGATATTTGCAGCTGCCATGATGCTGTTCTGCTTTGCTTCCGTAAGGGAACGTGTTGTGGTAAAAGATGATATGGCGGGCGAGAAAATCCCGCTGAGAAAAGCAATACCTGCGTTGTTTAAGAATAAATACTTTGTTATGCTGTTTCTTTTCTTCGTGTTTTTCGCAATGTACCAGACGTTTTCGGGGACAATGGCTACCTATTACTGTAAATGGATCGTAGGTGACACGAATATCATCGGAAATGTAAATACAGCATGTTATGGAATTACGATCATTGCTACGCTGCTTCTTGGAAGGATCATGGATTTTACTACTAAGAAGAACTGGTGTATGCTGGGCGCTCTGTTTATCATCGGAGGCTCACTGATCCTTCTGCTGAATCCTACGAGCATTGCTCTTGTTACCTTCGGCGGGCTGCTGAGAGGGATTGGTATGACACCGATCCTTGGGATGATTTTTACAATGATTGCTGACTGTATTGAGTACGGACAGTGGAAAACAGGACTTCGTACCGCCGGTGCCATACAGTCAGCTGTCACTTCGGGCCAGAAGTTTGGCCAGGGAATAGGATCAGCTCTCATAGGCTTTATAATGGAGGCGAATACATACAGCGGAAACGCATCATCCCAGAGCGCACAGGCACTGAGCACCATATCCAATCTTTTTATTTATGGAATCGCGGTGCTGGGAGTTATTATGATTTTTATCCTGTGTTTCTATCATCTTGATAAAGAATACCCGAAGGTGATGAAAGAACTGCTGGATAGAGAAGCAAAGATTGAGCTGAAAGAAGAAAAATAAAATTGTCTAATTCATATGTTTGTTAGATTGTATATAGGAAAAGACCTCCCTGCAGTAGAAAATCAGCGGGGAGGTCTTTCGCTGTTATTTATTCTGCGGTATAATGAAACGGAAAACATGCTGAAAAGAACAGTGGGGGACGGGATGAAAGAACGAGAAATTAAACTGATTGCCATGGATATGGACGGTACACTTTTGACAAGCGGCAAGGAAATTACAGAACATACAATAGAAGTTTTAGAAACCGCGATGGACAGAGGGATTCAGATTGTCCCTGCAACCGGAAGGTCAGTGAACGGGCTTCCGAAAGAGCTGACGGATCTTGAGAGAATGAGATACTGTATTCTGAGCAACGGAGCCAGAGTCTATGACCTGCACCAAAAAAAATCAATCTACAAAAATCAGTTTGAGACGGACCAGATTCTTAAGCTTCTGAAAGATGTGAGACCGTATCATGCTTTCCGGAGCATAGCTAAGGACGGAGAAGTGTACTGCTATAAGGAAGAACTGGACAGACTTGAGTCGTTTCACCTGGGAGAATATTCTGAGGAGATGATACGTGCATCCAGAACGCCGGTAGAAGATCTCAAAGAGTATATCGTACAGGAAGGCGGAACTTCAGAAAAGATGACGCTGTTTTTTGAAGATCAGGAAGAGCGGGCAAAAGCGAGAAGAGAATTGACGGAAAGCGGATTATATACGGTTGTGGCCTCTCTGAAAAATAATCTGGAGATTTCCCTTGATTCATGTAATAAGGGAGACGCGCTGGCTCACCTGATGGAACATCTGGATTTAAAAAAGGAAAACATCATGGCCTGCGGAGATGCAGAAAACGATTATGAAATGATTAAGGCGGCAGGGATCGGAGTTGTCATGGAGAACGGCACAGATGAGATGAAAGAGATCGCAGACTATATAACAGATGACCACAACAGTGATGGGGTGGCCAAAGCCATTGAAAAACTGGTGCTGAATTAAAAAAATTAGAGATATGAAAAGTTTGTAACAGATATTATTTATTTTTGGAGGAGGCGTTAGAATATGCAGAATTTTTTAGAAGCACTGATAAGCGAAAGAAAAAATACAGCACTGCCTGAAGAATATGATTATTTTGGGAAACTGATCGGCAGCTGGAAAATTCATTATGTTGACAATAATAATCCTTTTGCAATTGAAGGGGAATGGCACTTTTCGTGGGTTCTTGAAGGGATGGCAATTCAAGATGTTATTATCCTGCCAGATTATGAATATGGAACGTCGCTTCGTATTTATAATCCCGAGACACACGCATGGGATGTCGCTTATGGTTACACTGGAAAAATAATAAGGCTTGAAGCAAGAAAACAAGACGATATGATAGTTCTTACATACATTGATGATAAGAGAAGAAAGTGGGTTTTTACCAGGATTGAGGACCATAGTTTTCATTGGCAGAATGTTACCGTAAAAGAAAATGGAGAATGGCATATCAATGCGGAAATGAATGCTGAGCGAGTGTAATAAGTATAACATTTTCTACATGATTAGTATTTCTTATATAAAAGCAGCCATTGACGGATCAGGAGCAGATAATAACTAAATAGAGAGGAATACACAGTGTCAAAAAATCAAGTTATGATTAGACGTTTTCATGCAGAAGACAAAAGCCAGCTTTTTGCTCTTCTTGAGCGAGAGGGAGAGGAATGGAGCAGCTTTGCGGCTATATCCGCTGCCGAGACGACGATGGGTTTGGTGTTTACGTTTATGACCTCTTGGTGGATAAATCTCATCGCGGCAAAGAATTTGGCAGACTGCTGATGGAGCAGGTATGCAATGATTTTTCTGGCAAAGAGATATATGTTCTAAGCGGTAACAACCCTTATTATGAAAAGCTGGGTTATGCTATTGAGGGAACAATTTATATTGTAAAACCAAAGGTGCAATAACTCTTATATGCTATGCTTTGGGGTAAATGCTGTACCCGATAAATTAGAATTTACGGAGGGATGTAGTGCATATACGAAAAATTACAGACAAAAAGAAAAATTATATAGACTTGTTATTGCTGGCTGATGAATCGGAAAATATGATAGACGAATACCTTGAACGTGGCGAAATGTTTATTTTGGATGATAATGGTGTGAAAGCTGAATGCGTAATTACACAAGAAGATGATGGTATCTACGAACTCAAAAACATTGCGGTTTTGCCTGATTACTGGCGAAAAGGATATGGAAAAAAGCTGATACAATTCCTGTTTACTTATTGTTTTGACTGCAATGCATTGTTTGTTGGAACTGGTGATTGTTATTCGGCACTTTCTTTTTATAAAAACTGCGGTTTTAAAGAATCACACAGAGTAAAAAACTTTTTTACAGATCATTATGATCATCCTATGTTTGAAGACGGAGTTCAGTTAGTAGATATGGTTTATCTGAAATGGGAACCATAAACGCCGGTTTGCCGAATCGAAAATATGAATTAAGATGCAAACAATGCATAATCATATATTGTTTAAGTATAGTCAAAAGCAGTCTAATACAGAAAATGATGACTTACTCTTGATCACAATCGTTGCAGAACGATAAATTAGAATTTGTGGTGATAGAAAATGACAATAAACGAAAAGTGCCCTTGTAAAAAAACAAAATGTGAGTTTCATGGCAAATGTGATGAATGCAGAAAACATCATGCTAATTCTAAAAGGCCAAGACCCTGTGAAAGAAAGACAACAGGGTTAAAGAACATAATCAGCAGATAAATTTCAGTTTTTCGAATGGAAAATATGAACTAAGATATAAATAAAGCACAGTCAAAAGCAGCCAGAAAAAATCTGGCTGCTTTTTTAACAAACGAAGCTATGAGCTTTCTTAACAATCGCTGAAAACCCCTTTTGTTCAAGAAATATCATTCCGTCAGACATTATATCCATTTTCTTCATAATTGGAGTGAAGCATTCTAAGAGCCGAACCGAAATCATGCAGAAAATGTCATACGATGCGCTCGAAATCAGAAGCCCCATGTTTGCATATAGGGCATATGAAATCAGCGGGGAGGTCTTCTCCCTCATAAATATAACCGCAGATCTTACACCGCCATCCTGTCTTTTTTGTTTCTTGAGGCTGCGGTTTAATGTGCTTATGGTAATAGGCATAGGTAACAGAAGGAACTTGTGATAAAACTTCTCCGCCAGTAACGTCGGCGATAAACATGGTGTGCGTGCCCAAATCCACAGTTTCAGCCACTGAAGCACTGAGAAAAGCATTGGCATACTTATTCAGATATATGATCCCGTTGGAGGAACGCGCATACTCTGTAAAATTTTCTAATTTATCTACATCCCGCCCGCTTTGGAATCCAAAATGCTTAAATATTTCAAAAGGCACTTCCTCAGAAAGAATGGATACATTGAAGGAACCGGTATCCCGGATCATATCGTGAGTAAAATTGCCTTTATTAACTGCCACAGAAATACGGTTAGGTGTTGTGGTAACCTGCTGTACGGTATTTACAATACAGCCGTTATCCTTTTCTCCGTCTTTTGCGGAAAGAACGAACAGGCCGTAGCTTAACTGAAACATTGCTGCTTGATTCATAATAAATCCCCTTTCTATACTTGATTATTATACTCAATATACTCAGAGTATAATCCATTTATGCATGATTTGCAAT
Source organism: Anaerostipes sp. CAG:276 (assembly GCF_000432215.1). Classification (NCBI taxonomy): domain Bacteria; kingdom Bacillati; phylum Bacillota; class Clostridia; order Lachnospirales; family Lachnospiraceae; genus Anaerostipes; species Anaerostipes sp. CAG:276. The sequence continues at coordinate 41,077 of NZ_FR889197.1, read as the reverse complement.
GGCGGAACAGGGATTATCCTTTACTTTTATAGGCGGTGAGGTTATAATTAAAACAAATGCGTGCAATGTGTCAAAAAATGAGAAAAAGTGAGGAAAGCACATGGCAGGAACAATCAAAGAAATAGCAGAGCGTGCCGGGGTGTCCAGGGGAACGGTAGACCGGGCGTTGAATAACCGCGGCAGGATCAAGCCGGAAGTGGCGGAACGGATTTTGACAATCGCCAAGGAGCTGGATTACCACTCTAATAGGAAGTCCAAAAAGAACACGCAGGAATCGGTTAAAAATATAAAGATAGGAGTGATCACCCAGCTTTCCGAAGCTTCTTTTATGATTCCTGTCAAAGCAGGGATCCGGGATGCGGAGAAAGAGCTTGAGTATCTGGGTGTGGAGCTTTTATTAAAGGATATAGAATCAGTAGATGAAACAGCTCAGATAGAAGCCATTGATGAGCTTGAGACAGAAGGGATTGACGGTCTCGCGATCATGCCGGTACAGTCAGAAGCTGTCCGGGAACGGCTGAACCGTCTCATGGAAGAGAAAGAAATTCCGGTGGTGACGTTTAATTCTGATATTGTAGGTACGAAACGTGCATGTTTTGTGGGACTGGACAATAAAAAGAGCGGGCGCACTGCAGCAGGCCTTATGGGGATGCTGACGAGGGGAAAGGGAAAAGTCCTTGTGATCACAGGATTTTTTACGAACAGTGTAAACAGTCTCCGTGTAGAAGGATTTGTCCAGGAGATCAAGAATTCATATCCCGATTTGGAGCTGCTTGGCGTACAGAGCAGTTTTGATGAGACGAAGGAGGTGCAGAAGATCATTGAAAATACAATGGCGATCGCACCGGATCTTTCAGGGGTTTTTGTTGCATCCGGCGGACAGGCAGGAGTCTGCCTGGCTTTTGAGAAGCTGAAACCACAGACACGCCCATATGTGATAGTGTATGATGCTACACCCAAAAATGCGAAAGCTCTGAAAGAAGACAGATACGACTTTCTGATTGATCAGGAAGGCTACGAACAGGGATACCGGCCTCCGAATCTTCTGTATAACATGATCCGGAAGGGAGAGATGCCGGGGACGGACCATATCTATACAGATATAAAAATAAAAAATAAGTATAATGTATGAGTTATTCACCACTATTTCCGTCGCGCTTTTGAAATGCGCTCCTCCAATAGTGGTAAATAACTTTCGAAAAGTGGCACCTTTTTTGACAGAGGCCCTTCTCCAACAGACATTACGTCCATTTTCTACATGATTGGAGTGAAGCATTCTAAGAGCTGAACGGAAATCATGTGGAAAATGTCATACATTTTATTCCCCAACAGCCAATTTATATGTAGAGATCTTGCTTATATAAAATAATCGATGAATTGGAATATATTCTTAGACAATAAGTGTGTATTCCGATTTTTTTTGTTGTTATGCGTGTTAATGCGTGTCATAAAATTGTGCAATAATACCCAAGAAGTGTGTATACATTTGTGAAATGTAGCAAAAAGGATCTTTTTTATAAAAAGTGCTTGCACACAAATAGCGTGCGTGGTAATATAAGCACATAAAGAAAAGCACATAAAAACGCATTTAAAAAAGCAAGGAAAATAATAAAACACGCAAATAACACGCAATATGCGCGGAAAGTTAAACTGAGGTGAAAGTTATGAAGTATGTTGAATTTGACCAGACAAGACCAATGGATTTAGTGCTCATCGGAAGGGTGGCCATCGATTTTAACCCGGTGGATTATTTCCATCCATTATCTGAATGTACCACATTCAAAAAGTACGTGGGAGGGTCTCCGGCAAACATCGCAGTGGGTATTACGAGACACGGAAAGAAAGCCGGATTTATCGGCAAGGTTTCTGATGACCAGTTTGGGGATTATGTAGTGGATTTCTTTGATAAAGAAGGAATTGACATATCCCATATTACAAGATGCACAAATGGAGAGAAACTAGGACTTACTTTTACTGAAATCCTTTCCAGAGAAGAAAGTAGTATCCTGATGTACCGCAACTGTATTGCGGACTTACAGTTATCTGTAGATGACATTGACGAAGAATACATAAAAAATACAAAAGCTATCCTTGTTTCTGGAACTGCTCTGGCAGAAAGCCCATCCAGAGAAGCGGTGCTTAAAGCTGTGATGCTTGCCAAGAAAAATGACACAAAGATTATATTTGATATAGACTACAGAGAATATAACTGGAAAAATTCTGATGAGATCTCAATCTACTACTCTCTGGTAGCCAGAGAGGCAGATATCATCATGGGATCAAGGGAAGAATTTGATCTGACTGAAAAATTGATCCAGCCGGGCAGAACAGATAAAGAATCTGCAGAAGCCTGGAACAATGAGAATGCAAAGATCGTTGTCATCAAACACGGCAAAAAAGGATCTACAGCATATACCAATGATGGAAATGACTACTCTATCAAGCCGTTTCCTGTAGAAGCTTTAAAAGGTTTCGGCGGAGGAGACGGGTATGCATCCGGATTCTTATATGGAGTGTTTGAAGGATGGGAAATGATCGAGTGTCTGGAATTCGGAAGTGCAGAGGCAGCTATGATGGTAAGAAGCCATTCATGTTCTGAGGAACTTCCAAATCCACAGGAAGTAAAAGACTTTATCCGTGAAACAAAAGAAAAATATGGCGAAATGATTGCGAGAGTATAGGAGGATATGAAAATGAGTACAACCAGAATGACAGTAGCGCAGGCTCTTGTAAAATTCCTTGACAATCAGTATGTGGAATTTGACGGGAAAGAGACAAAATTTGTAGAAGGTATTTTTACCATCTTCGGACACGGGATCGCCGTTGGATTAGGGGAAGCATTGGACAGCAACCCGGGAAGCTTAAAAGTTCTCCAGGGAAGAAATGAACAGGGTATGTGCCATGTTGCAACAGCTTATGCAAAGCAGAACAATAGAAGAAAGATCATTCCATGTGCGTCTTCTGTAGGGCCAGGGGCAGCAAACATGGTGACAGCAGCAGCTACAGCAACCGTTAACAATATCCCGCTTTTGGTGCTGCCTTCCGATACATTCGCCACAAGACAGCCGGACCCGGTACTTCAGCAGTTGGAGAAAAGCGACAGTCTTTCAACGACAACAAATGATGCGTTCAAACCGGTCTGCAAATATTGGGATCGGATCATCCGTCCGGAACAGCTGATGACAGCGATGATCAATGCAATGCGTATCCTCACTGATCCGTCAGAGACAGGAGCTGTCTGCATCGCTCTTTCACAGGATGTAGAAGGAGAGTCATACGATTTCCCAGACTACCTGTTTGAAAAACGAGTACACAGGATCACAAGACCGTGTGCAGTGAAAGAAGAGATCGAGGACATTGTAAATGTGATCAAAGAAGCGAAACATCCATTGGTGATCGTAGGCGGAGGCGTAAAATATTCAGAAGCAGGAGAAACTGTAGAGAAATTCTGTGCAGATTTTAATATTCCGTTCGGAGAAAGCCAGGCCGGAAAAAGTGCATGCAAATCCAGTGATCCATACTGCTTGGGAGGAATCGGGGTTACAGGAACCTTGGCAGCGAACACCATTGCTGATGAGGCGGATGTAGTCATTGCTGTGGGAACCAGACTCTCTGACTTTACTACAGGCTCCAAAGGCCAGTTTAAAAATCCTGATGTCAAGATGGTAACGATCAATAACAATAAATACCATGCATACAAGATGGATGCAGTGAAAGCAGTGGGTGATGCGAAAGCTACATTGGAAGCGCTCTCAGAAAGACTGAAGGAAGAAGGGTATAAATCTTCTTATACAACAGAAATCCAGGATGCCAAGGCTGCATGGGAAAAAGAGATGGACCGCCTTGCAAATATCGAATATACTGGAGAGGACTTCGAACCTGAGATCAAGGCAAGAGATCCGCGTACAATTCCTGAGTTTGTAAAATTGACCGGAGGGCTTATTACACAAACAGCAGCTCTCTGTAAGATCCGTGAAGTCATTGACGAGGATGCAAATATTGTCACTGCAGGAGGAAGCCTTCCGAGCTGTATGCAGAGGATCTGGACCACAGACAAACGCGGCGGCTACCATGCTGAATATGGTTATTCCTGCATGGGCTATGAAGTTGCAGGCGCTCTCGGTGTAAGAATGGCAGAGCCGGAAAACGAATCTTATGTGGTAGTGGGGGATGCGAGTTTCCAGATGCTGCACAGCGAGATCATGACAGCAGTGCAGGAAAAACAGAAGATCAATATCCTTGTCTTTGACAACTGCGGATTTGGATGCATCAACAATCTTCAGATGAATCATGGTGTGGGAAGTCTTGCGACAGAGTTCAGATACCGTGACGAAAACAACGAGATCAAAGGGAATCTGATCCCGGTTGACTATGCAAAAATCGGAGAAGGATACGGTCTGAAAACATACAGTGTAAGAACGATCAAGGAATTGGAAGAGGCACTGATCGATGCAAAGAAACAGGACACAGCAACACTGATCGACTTAAAAGTAATTCCTAAGACTATGACAGACGGTTATAAATCCTGGTGGAATGTTGGCATTGCGACTACTTCTGTGAAAGAAAGCGTGCAGAAAGCATGTGAGGGAGTATTAGAGGGCCGCGCAAAAGCAAGACAGTATTAGAAAAGAGGTATGACAATGGGAAAAGTATTCGGCTATCCTGAGTTTGATGCAAATGGGGAAAAGATTTTAACAACTTACGACAATGAATATAAAGAAATGCTGATGGACATCCGCGTCTTCCGCCTGAGTGCGGGAGATGTGAAGACCTTCTGCAAAAAAGAAGAAGAGACTGCGGTTCTATTATTAAAAGGTGATGTGGTATTTTCATTTGACGGGACCTCAAAAGAAGTGACAAGAAAAGACGTATTTACAGAAGGACCGTGGGCTGTACATATCTGCAAAGATGCAGAAGTTACTGTGGAAGCAAAGGCAGACTCCGAGATTCTAGTTCAGTCAACCATGAATGAAAATACATTTGACAGCAAACTGTATGCACCGGAAGATGCACCGTGGGGATATTCCTGTGCAGGTAAATTCGGAAACGTGGCAAAACGCCGTGTCAATACAATTTTTGACCATGACATAGCTCCGTACTCCAATATGGTTCTTGGAGAAGTATTAAATGACCGCGGAAATTGGTCAGGATATCTCCCTCACAGACATCCGCAGCCGGAGACCTATTACTTCCTGTTTGACCATCCGGAAGGATTCGGTGCGAGCTTTGTAGGAGACCAGGTATATAAGAGCACAGACGGAAGCTTCTCAGCGATACCGGGAGGAGAACTCCATCCCCAGGCAGCTGCACCGGGATATCAGATGTACACCTGCTGGATGATCCGTCATCTCGACGGAAATCCATGGCTGCAGACAGACAGAAATGAAGATGAACGCTATGTATGGCTTCATGACGCAGAATTTTAATTTGTAAAATATAAGAAAGCATAGGAGGATAAGAACATGGCAAGAGAATTTATCGCGCCGGGCCAGATCTACACTGGTGAAGGTGCACTTGATATGGCAGAAGAAAAATTAGGGACGCTCGGTAAAAAAGCACTGATCGTTACAGATAAAGTGATGGTGGAGCTGGGAAATGCAGCAAAAGTTGAAACTGCATTAAAAAACCAGAAGATTGAGTATGTGATCTACAGCGAGATCAATGGGGAACCGACAGATACTATGATCGAAGGCGGCCTTAACCTTTACAAAGAAGAAGGATGTGACTTTATCGTAGCTCTCGGGGGAGGAAGCCCGATCGATTCCATGAAAGCCATCGGGGCTTTAGTGAGCAACGGCGGTCAGATCTCAGACTATATGGGAAAGGTGATTACAAAAGCGGCACCAAGCCTTGTAGCGATCCCAACCACAGCAGGAACAGGTTCTGAGGCAACTCAGTTTACGATTATTACCGATACAAAAAATGATATCAAGATGCTGCTGAAAGGTGCTGTCTTAATGCCTGACCTTGCCATCATTGATCCTCAGTTTACAATGACTGCGCCGCCTAAAATCACAGCTGCCACAGGACTTGATGCCCTCACTCATGCAGCAGAGGCTTATACATCCAAACTGGCGCAGCCGTTATCCGATACATTTGCGCTTTCAGCCATCAAGAGAATCTTTCAATATCTTCCTATCGCATTTAAAGACGGAAAAAATGTCGAGGCAAGAGAGCAGATGTCCATTGCAGCACTGGAAGCAGGGATCGCCTTTAACAATGCATCCGTTACTTTGGTTCACGGAATGAGCCGTCCGATCGGCGCCATGTTCCATGTTGCCCACGGACTGTCCAACGCAATGCTCTTGAAAGAATGTTTTGTTTATGCATTAGACGGTGCATATGACCGCTTTGGAGAGCTTGGAAGAGCCATCAATGTGGCTGCAGAGACAGACTCTGACCAGGCTGCAAGCGAAAAATTCCTTCAGGCAGTTGTCGATATCTGTGATGAATTAGAGACTCCGTCTTTAGAAGAATACGGAATCAATAAAGAAGAATTCTTCGATGTGATTGACAAAATGGCTAACGATGCCATGGACAGCGGAAGCCCGTCCAATACCAGAAAAGCGATTACTGCAGAAGATGTTAAAGAAATTTACCGCAATCTGTGGTAAATCCTAACGCAGTAAGTACGTGCGTTTAACGTACTTAAATATAGATGAATGCAGATTTATGCCACTGAAACTCCTAAAAAATGAAAACAATCAAAAGATATACTTAAAGCCAAACCCTCCAATACCTGGCTTAAAATGAATTGTTATGTATTTATCTGCATGATAAGAAGCATGGACCTTTATTTCTCCTGGGTCCATGCTTTTTTAATAAAAAATTTTTTGATCTAACCCTTTTGTTAAGACAACATTCTTATAAAGACAAAATTTATTTATTGCCAGAAAGAGCGCGCTGAAAGGCAATGGAAAGGATGATAAAGAATGAAGAAACCATGGGAGAGACGGATCGTGGCGGCCGCACTGATTCTAGCTGTGGGAACCGGAGCCGGAACAATTTTGAGAGCAGAAGAACAGGAAATGCCTGGAAAATCCGGGGGGGGGGGATTTACGGAACTGAGGTACAGGAATTAACCCGGGAACCGGAACAGACAGAAACAAAAATAGCAGCGAGCACGGAGAAAATTCCGGAGCTGAAGGAACCGCTTAAAGATGAATCCGAATTGAAATCTGACGAGAAATCAGAAAAACAGAGGAAGCATGCAATAAAGAAAGCAAAAGATGGGCAGGTCGTTCTGGATGTAAGCAGGGGGAATATCCGGATCACTGCCTCCGGTGCGTTGATAGGAAGTACCCCGGCGGACAGCGGTGTCCTGAATCCTCAGGGATACCGGATCACCGGAAAGACAACAACATATAATATTGTCGTTGAGCCAAAAGTGAAGACAGATCTTACATTTGAAAATGTTGATATCTCCTGTGCTGCGACGGACAGTCTGAATGTTTCTCACGCAGATGTGACGGTCACGCTGATTGGGAAAAACCGTCTGTACTGTACAAAAGAACAGAGCAATGCGCTTACAAAGGACGGCATGGACGGAAGTCTTACACTGAGGTGTGAATACAGCGGACAAAAAGGGCATAAATGCGATGCAGACTGCGGAAGTATCACGGTACAGGGCGTGGGGTATCACGTGGGAGCTTTGGGAAACAGCATAAAGAACCGCACAAATCCGAAGGAGTCCGGTTTTTGTGATTTTACGATCGAAGGAGGCAATATTACGGCTCTTGGAGGCGGACACTGCCCGGCGATCGGTGCTGCCTGCTGGACGGAACACTATGTTGCATCAAGTTATGCCAAAGATATTTATATCAAGGGAGGAAATGTAGAAGCCATAGGAACAAGCCATGGTTCCGGGATCGGATCAGGATATGGGACGAAAGTCGACGGAGTTTACATCAGCGGAGGGGTTGTCAAAGCCCGGGGAGGAGAAAACGCCCCGGGAATCGGCGCTTCTAAAGGAGATGCCAATGATTCTATGATCACACGCAATATCCGTATCAGCGGAGGAGACACGGTCGTGACAGCCGTCGGCGATTCCAAGTCAAACATGCCTGGGATCGGATCTGCGGCAGGAAACGAAAAGGTATCGGGGGTTACGGCTGCACCGGAAACCGGTTATCAGGGATACGTACAGGATGGGACATCTCTGACGGACTTTATATTTACAGAGAACACCCCGTTTGCAGCGGAGAGTTCTTTTTCTGTGGGAAACTTTTTCACACAAGTATATTTTGGACCGTTCAGGGACAGCAACAGTATTGATTCTGCAACAAAAGAACAGATTGGCGCAAATCATGTCATCAGCAGGACAGGCGGAAAGGAATTTAGCCGGGAACAGATCAGGACGCTGGCGAAAGTCACTGCAAAAGACAAAAACGGAAATACTATAGATGACCAGAAATTGCTTCTGGATGACGAAAGCCAGCTTAGTGCGGTCAATCAGGCTAAGAAGGAAGGAAAGACAGGGGATTTTTTTCTGACTTTCCGTACGGAAAGTGGTACAAAGGTGACAGTCACAGTTTCATTGAGAAACAACGGTACGGATGCGCAGGATTATAAAGAAGATGATCCGATTTCGCTGATCGGAGCCAACCATTTTGAAAAAGACAGCGGAGGAGATCCGTTTACAGAAGAACAGCTGAAACAGTATGGGCAGGTAAAAGGGAAAGATCAGGAAGGAAATAATATAGAACTGAAAGATTTTCAGCTTGATCAGGAACAAGTGCAGAAGATTAACAAGACGAAGGCAGATGGAAAATCCGGAATTTTTGATCTTACTTTTTCGGCTCCGGACGGTGTTTCTGTTACGGTCAAGGTAACGTTAAACGGTACGTTTGATGAAGCCGAAGAGAATCCTGACAATGGGGAGATTATCAAGGCTAAAAATATCATAAGCAAAACCGGAGGAGAGGCATTTACAGAGGAACAGCTAAAAGAGATTTCCAGGGTAAAAGCAGAGGATAACACGGGTCAGAAGATTGCTTCGGAAGACATTGGATTTGCGGATTTGGAAGAAGTCAAATGTATCAATGATGCTAAAATAGCAGGTGAGATTGGGGAATATCCGCTTACGTTCCGGACGCCGGAGGGAACAGATGTGAAGATTACCGTTTTTCTGCGTCAGAAAGGCAGTGACAGCGCAGATTACGGCAAAGAAAATATCAATCCGTTTATCGGCGCCAATGATGTGGTTTTGGAAACAGGAGGAGAACAGCTTGCCGTAAAAGATATGATTGATTTATGTGAGGCAAAGGGCAAAGATCAATATGGCGACAATGCAGAACTGTGCGTTGACGAAAAGCAGCTTCAGATAATCAATGAGGCTAAGGCAGCAGGAAAGACAGGTACTTTTGATTTCACATTTGTAATAGAGGGAGGCAGTGCCTCAGTCAAAGTGACATTGATCGGAAGCCATGTGGTAAGTTTTGATCCCAACGGCGGCGAAAATGCTACGCGGGACCAGATCATTGAAGGCGGAAAGACAGCGGTAGAGCCAAAGGACCCTGTAAGAGAAGGCTATACATTTAAAGGATGGTATGTTACAGATGATGATGGCAGAGAAGTACTATGGGATTTTAACATGCCTGTCCATCAAAATATGGTATTAAGAGCAAAATGGGAGATCACACCGGAAGAAGATCCGGCTGACAGTGAAACCGCTTCAGAAAAAACGGAGACAACAGACCGGGAGAGTGGGAATACGTGGGAATACAGAGAGGTAGATGACAAGAAAAAAACAAAGAGAGCTGTTGCGGAGACGAACGACGGGGAAAAAGAATCTCTGCTGTTTTTATGCACAGTTTCAGCAGCGGGGATGGCGTGCGGACTTTGGAGAAGAACAAAGAAATAAACTTGCAGACAGGCAGTCAATGTTCTTTTAGTGGCTGCCTGTCTGGGCTCTGAGTAATTTAGAGGTCTCCGGTCAGAAACTGGGCTTTCCCGAATCCGAAACTCCAGTCGGCATCGCTGTTTTCTGTTATGGAGACGAGCAGGTCTTTTGGCGGAATCCCGCAGTTTACATTTAGTCTTTCACAGAGCAGGGAGTAAAGTTTTTCTTTTTTCTCCCGGGGTCTCTGTTTGCTTGTGACACGGACCACGATTTGATCCTTTGTGCGCTCAAATCCAAGGCCGGTATCTAGGAGGATCATTTCTTCCGGATCGTGCTGACTGACGATCTGATAGCGGTCCCGCTCCGGTATTTCAAAGGCTTCAACCGCACATTCGTGAATGGTATCCAAAATATTTTTCAGTCTTTTTTTATCATCTTGTTTTTGTAAGTCTACTTGAATCAATGGCATAACAGAATCCTCACTTTCTATCGTTGACAGATAAAAATAATGGTGGTAATATAACAGTAACAATTAATTAGCATACGAACTAATGGGATGCAAATTAATTTGCATGGGTATCATAGCACAGCAGTTTTTCAGAGTCAACAACTTTATTTGAAATAAACTTCGGATTAAGGCTGGGAAGGGAGTGAAAAAAGGTTGAACATATTGGTTTATTTAAAAGAAGTTCCGCCAAAAGAGGAACAAGTGAAATATCAGACTGCGGAAGGGATCAGCGACAGTGATAAAAATGTTTTGAAAGAAGCTCTGAATCTGAGAGATCAGGAGGGGGGCACAGTGACAGCCATGGTGATCGGGCCGCCGGAAGCAGAGAAGACTGCGCGGGAGGCTTTGACATGGGGAGCGGACAGAGCGGTTCTGGTCCTTAAAAAGGAAACAGGAGATATCAGCCACAGTGCAAAACTGCTTGCCGGGGCGATAGAGGCAGAAGATATGTTCGACATTATCCTGTGCGGCCGTCAGGCCATTGACGGGGATGCCGCCCATATGGCGGCCATGACGGCATTTTTCCTGAAGATTCCTCTGATTGCCTATTCAAAAAAAATGAAAGTTTCAGACAAGAAAATATTTAATTGGTGTATGGCTGGAGAGGGAACAGAGCGGACAGAGAGTTCTTTGCCTGCCCTGGTTCTCTCGGTAAGAGAAGACAATGCGCTGAGACACCCGAATGTTGCTGACATTATGTCCGCATATGCAGAGAGTACGGTGATTCCTGTTTTGAAAGGTGAACAGGGGAAAACAAAAAAGATCATAAAACAGGTTCGGGAGTATATACCGGATGAGGCGCCGAAAAACAGACAGATGCTGACCGGCAGAGACGAGCAGGAGCTGGCGGAAAAGCTTTGGCAGCTGATCAAAGAAAAGGAGGCCGTATGAAGAAAACATCAAAAATTTTGATCATAGGAGAGATACAGAATCAACATGCGGCCCACGTGACAGTTGAGCTTCTGGGAGAAGGCAGGAAGCTGGCAGATTCTCTGGATGCAGAATTGATTTTGACAATCGTGGGAAATGATGTCGAAAAAACATGTAAGGATCTTCTCAGGTATCCCGCAGACCGAATCATAGCGGCGGATCATCCAAGTCTTAAACAAAAGCAGCTGGAGACTCACAGCAGGATTCTGTATGAGATTGTTAAGGAGCAGAAACCGGATATGATTCTGGGAGGGGCAACGTTGTTCGGAAAGACACTGCTGCCGACTCTGGCCGCCATGCTTGGAACAGAAGTGATGACGGATGCTGTCGGATTGGAGATTGACAAGGAAACAGGGAAACTGCTGGTAACTAAGCCTGCTTTTGACGGGAAGAGCATGTCTGTGGTTTCGATGCCGGAGGTTCCTGTGCAGATGGCGCTGGCAAAGCCGGGAGTATTTAAAAAGGCCTGTGAGACAGACGGCAGACAAGGAAAGTTTACTGCGTTTTCGGCAGACTGGCTGCAGGAGATAACAGAGAGAAAAAGAACACTGGATCTTATAAAAGAAGAAAAGAAGATTTCCCTGGAAGATGCACATATCATTGCGGCCGGGGGAAGAGGGCTGAAAGGTCCGGAGGGATTTCGGCTGCTTTTACAGTTCGCCGAAAGGATCGGAGCACAGGCCGGATGCACAAGGCCGTGTGTGGATGCAGGGTGGATGCTTCCGGAGCAGCAGATCGGACAGACAGGGTGTATAACGAAACCGGACATTTATATAGCATTTGGAATTTCCGGGGCGGTTCAGCACATGACCGGAGTCAGGGCCGGGACAGTGATCGCAGTGAACAGTAACCCGAATGCAGCTGTTTTTAAATACTGCGATTATGGCATTGTGGGAGATGCAAAAAAGATATTGGAAGAATTTTTGAAACTGCCGTTGTAAAAAAGAAGACCCGGAGGACCGGATCTTCAATGTTAAGTTTATAGTCCAAAAGAAGCTAAGACGATAAAGATTCCGCAGGATATAAATGGTATGATAATCTGCGTAACCGCAATATCCCAGTAAGCTTCTTTATGGGTCATTTTACAAATGCCGAGCAGTGTGATCTGCGCTCCCTGATGAGGAAGTGTATCTAAAGTACCGGCTGCGATGGCGGAAATCCTGTGCACATAAGGCAGCGGGATTCCCATTTTAATATAGGTAGACTTCAAAGCATTAAAGGCAACCCCCATACCGCCGGAAGCAGAGCCGCAGGCTCCTGCACAGACAGCCACGGTGATCATTACAAACACCAGAGGAGGCATGCTCATGTCTTTCAGAGCGGCAACCAGGTCGGTAAAGCCCTGGGTTTTCTGTACAACGCCTCCAAAACCTACAACGATTGCAGTATTTAAGATAGCAACGCCGGAGTCAGAAGCACCTTTGTTAAATACGTTGATCCATTCGTTGATGCCCTTGATCCTGTTAAACATCAGAATGGTTGCCAGGGCTACACCTGCAAATACAGATGTCTCCACAGGAAGCTTCACGATGTTGAAGAGCACCAGAATGAGCACAATCGGAAGGACAGCGATAGCAACGTGGGGAAGATTTTTATCTTCATCGATGGCCATCTCTTCTTCACTCAGCTGATATTTTAAGGACTTATCGATAAAACGATATCCCTTTTTCGTAAACTTTCTTGCCCGCATTTCCAGCCAGACAAAAATCATGATAAACATAGCCGCAGTCGTGATCAGAGATGGAACAAATGCGGCTGTTGCCGGTGTGCCAAGATTATCCATGGCAATGACATTCTGAATAGAAGGAGAACCGGGACCGCTCATGGACCAGGTCCAGCATCCGGCAGAGATTGCGGCCGGGATGAGCCTTCTTGTAAGATTCGCTTCCTTGAATAAGTTTAATGCGATTGGATAGATAACAAAAAATACAACGAAGCCACTGACTCCTCCAAAGGTCAAAAGACCGGTGATGATCATGATGATCGGTGCCACGAATTTTCCGCGGCAGAGCCCTGCGATCGCTCTGGCTATGGATTCTGCGGCTCCGGTATATTGATAAACGGAGCCGAACAGTGCGCCGACAAAGAATACGAGAAAATACTTTGTCACGTAGTCGGATGCTGCAGGCATAAATGCATTTTTCAGCGAGTCCAGGATTGGAAGCCTGGAGCAGATAACCACGAAGATCGTGACAAGCGGAGCCAGGATCAGGGCACTCATCTGTTTAAAAGCTAAGACTCCGAACAGGACAATCGCCAGGACTAAGACTAAGATTTGTAAATTCACAAAAACCCTCCTTTATTTGTGGATTGCTAATCGTGTTTCAGACCCATCAGCTCATCTCTGAAAATTCTTTCATCCATAAGCTTTGGCGTACCGTCCATTTTAGGAGTGAATCCCATATGGTCGATGATCTGTGTTTGGATATCGATGCCAGGGGCAACTTCTGTCAGATAGACACCGTCTTTTCTCAGTTCAAAGACAGCGCGCTCTGTGATATAGAGAACCGGCTGGCCGACTTTATTTGCGTACTCGCCGCTGAACGTAATCTGTTCTACCGTGTCCAGGAACTTATTAGATTTTCCTTCCTGATCAATGATAAGCTTTCCATCTTTTACAGACGTTTTTAAACCGCCGGCAGTAAAGGTTCCGCAGAAGTAGCAGCGTTTTGCATTCTGAGTAATGTTTACAAATCCGCCGCAGCCTGCAATCCTCGGACCGAACTTGCTGACGTTGATGTTTCCGTCTTTGTCTGCCTGTGCAAGGCCTAAGAATGCATAGTCAACTCCGCCTCCGTCATAGAAATCAAACTGGTACGGCTGGTCTAAAATACATTCGGGATTGACGGAACCTCCAAATTTGGCTCCTCCCTGAGGCACGCCGCCGACAGGCCCTGCCTCTACGGTCAGAGTCATATAATCTCCGATGCCTTCCTCATTGGCAACCATAGAGATATATTCAGGAATACCGATTCCTAAGTTGACCACGGTATTTTCCGTCAGTTCCATGGCAGCTCTCCGGCCGATGATCTTTTTTGCGGAAAGAGGAGGATATTCAAGGCTGCTTAAAGGAATACGGAAGTCTCCGGTCATTGCACCGTCATAGTCACATCCTACACACTGTTCGTGGTCTTGCATATTTTCCACTTCCACGACTGCATCCACATAGATTCCGGGGATCTTGACTAATTTTGGATCTAAGGTACCGTCTGCGACGACCTTTTCCACCTGCACCACAACTTTTCCGCCGCTGTTCTTCACTGCCTGAGCCATGGTTGTGACTTCTGTTGTACAGCATTCATGGGAAAGTGTCACGTTGCCGTGCTCGTCAGCATATGTACCCCGGATGAATCCGATGTTCAGCGGAAAAGATTTATATAGTAATTTATCTTCTCCTAAGATTTCTACCACATCTACGATGTCCTCGGTCGTAATGTCATTTAATTTGCCGCCTTCAATGCGCGGGTCGGCAAATGTATTTAATCCCACATGAGTGATCACGCCGGGTTTGTGACCGGCGATGGCACGGTAGAGCTGTGCCAGAGTGCCCTGCGGCAGATTGTATCCTTCAATTTTGTTATCAAGGACCAGCTGTCCAAGCGTCGGGACCATGTTCCAGTGTCCGCCGATGACACGTTTGGTCATTCCTTCGTGGGCAAAATGATCCGCACCGCTTCCGTCACGGTTTCCCTGGGCAGCAGCGTAAAATAAAGTCAGGTTTTTCGGAGAACCGGTTTCCAAAAATCTTTTTTCCAGAGCTTTTGTAAGGGCTTCCGGCATTCCGCTGGCAACAAATCCGCTGGTAGTGACGGTTGTATTATCTTCTACCAGGGCAGCGGCCTGATCTGCTGTAATAATCTTAACTTTTCCCATAGTTTTTCTCCTTCATTTATTTTAGAAATCTTTTAAATCTGCTTTGCGTTTTTCAAGAAATGCAGTCATACCTTCTTTTTTATCTTCCGTAGAAAATGCGAGTCCGAATAAATCTGCTTCTAATGTAAGTCCGCTGCTTAAATCGGTGTCCATGCCTGTGTTGATCGCTTCTTTTGCAAGAGAGATTGCATAGCTTCCTTTGGACATGATCTTAGCTGCCATCTTTTTGCAGTAATCAATCAGTTCTGCCTGAGGAACTACCTTGTTTGCAAGTCCGATCCTGTAAGCTTCTTCGGCGTCGATCTGGTCACAGGTAAAGATAAGTTCTTTTGCACGTCCTTTTCCGACTAAGCGGGAGAGACGCTGTGTTCCTCCGAATCCCGGGAGGATTCCGAGTCCTGTTTCCGGCTGTGCGAATCTTGCATTTTCTGCGGCTACACGGATATCACAGGCCATGGAGATCTCACATCCGCCTCCGAGAGCATATCCGTTGACAGCGGCGATCGTTACCTGAGGCATTGTCTCTAATTTAAGGAATGCTTCCTTTGCCAGCAGACCCATCTGTCTTCCTTCCGCAGGAGTGGCATTGACCATTTCAGAAATATCGGCTCCGGCTACAAATGATTTTTCTCCTGATCCTGTAAGGATAACGACTCTGATGTCCTTGCGGCGGGAGATCTCGGAAAAGCACTGGTCTAATTCTGCTAATGTCTCACTGTTTAAGGCATTTAAAGATTTTGGTCTGTTGATTGTAACTACTGCGATCTCGTTTTCTACTTCCATTAATAAATTGTTCATTCTAAATCCTCCTTGAAATGACATATACATTACACTTAATCAGCTCTTGTTAGAAAATTAACATATTGGCGTGCAAATATTTAGGATACAAAATATTATTTATGCTTCTAATATGGACTATATTTGCGTGTTTGTCAATGGTTTATCAATATATTTTATTTAAATTGTATAATTCTATAAAAGATTATAAAAGTTTATTGACAATATGCACAAGAGGTGATATATTTAGCTTACAAAATATTAGTATGCAAATATAAGGAAACAAAATGGTAAATTTATGTTAAGTTTGGTGAAAGGAGTGATTATTTATGAATTTTGAATTAACGGAACAGCAGGCAGCCATTCAGGAGACAGCAAGAAACTTTGCTCAGACAGAGTTACAGCCGGGAGTGCTCGAGAGAGATGCCAACAGTGAATTTCCGGTAGATCTCTATAAGAAGATGGGAGAACTGGGACTGATCGGACTTCCTTATCCGAAAGAAGTCGGAGGCCAGGGAGCCGATTACCTGTCTTATGTATTGGCAGTGGAGGAGATCTCTAAAGTAGATGCTTCTGTGGGTATTTCTTATTCTGTATCCACTTCTTTATATGGAGGAAGCATCATGAACTCTGACGCTCCGGTCGAGAAAAAGAATGAATTTCTGGCGCCGGTATTGTCCGGACAGCACTTCGGATCTTTCGGACTCACGGAACCAAATGCGGGATCTGATGCGGGCGGATGTGTAACCGTTGCTGAAAAAGACGGGGATGAGTACATATTAAACGGTATGAAGTGTTTCAATACGAATGGACCTTTAGCCGATTATACGGCAGTATATGCCCTGACGGAACCTGAGAAAAAAGCCAAGGGACTGTCCTGTTTCGTGGTGAAGAAAGGAACTCCCGGATTTTCAGTGGGCAAAGTGGAAGACAAGATGGGAATCCGTTCCGCACAGGTTTCAGAGATGATCCTGGAAAATGTACGGGTGCCGGCAGAAAATATGATCGTTCCTTCCGGAGACGGATTTAAACTGGCTATGAAGACTCTGGACGGAGGCCGTATCGGTGTTGCCGCACAGGGACTTGGAATTGCAGAAGGTGCATTTGAGATTGCAAAAGAATACTTAAAGACGAGAGAGCAGTTCGGCAAACCATTATACAGGAACCAGTATCTTGCATTTAAGATGGCGGAACTTGAAATGGAAATTGATGCCGCAAAACTCATGCTTTATAAGGCTGCTGCCGACAAACAGGAAGGAAGACGATATTCTATTCCGGCCGCAAAGGCAAAATACCTCTGTACAGAGGCGGCAATGCATGTGACAACAGAGGCGGTGCAGATGCTGGGCGGAAACGGTTATATGAAGGGATACCATGTAGAGCGCATGATGAGAGACGCCAAGATTACTCAGATCTACGAGGGAACCAATGAAATCCAGAAGCTGGTTGTGAGCGGAGCGATTTTCAGATAGTCTGTTTTTGGAATATGAATCCTAAGTTTTCAGGGATGTCAATTATGGCATCCCCTTTTCATGCTTTACAAGGATGACTTTGCTTTAGGATAAAAGCCTTAAAATTATAGTATGTCTTCTTGACAGAAGTTTTTGTAACAGATATGATGAAATATATAGTATGCAAACAGTTTGAAGTGTTTGCATGTAGTTTTGTGTAGGAGGGAAAAGGAACGGATGGAATTGAATCAATGTATCAACTATCTTTTGACCACTGCCCAGCACGCGGTGTTTCAGGAGATGAGCGCACAGCTCTCTAAATTTGACGTGACTCCGGTACAGTACGGTGTGATGTATTGTCTTTGGGTGAAGAAGAAAAACAGTCCGAAGGAGATCGCAGAAGAACTGAGGCTGGAAAACTCTACGATCTCAGGTGTTCTTGAGAGAATGGAGAAAAAAGGATTGATCAAGAGAAAAGTCAGCAAAGAAGACCGGCGTTTTGTAGAGATTATATTGACGGATAAGGGGAATGACTTGGAAGAACCGATTCTCGAAACAGTGGAAGAGGTCAACAGAATCGTCCTGAAAGATATGGGACAGCAGGAACAGGAAGCACTGAAGGAATCCTTAAGGCACCTGGCGGGAATCTGATTGCTAAGAATTTTATATCGAAAGAATATGCAGCGGAAAGGTGTCTTTCTGGCTGCTATTTTTTTGTTCTATTAAGGGTATGGGGAATCAGATAATTTACATTTGAAGTTGATTGGCATATAATAGGGCTTAATTTAGAAGTAAAAATGCATTGACTTGATCAGATGAGACAGGAGGTTATAGTAAAATGGACAGTTATAGATTATATACAATTGCTGTGATTATTGTTTTAATGCTAAGTATATATATACAGATAAAACTATTAAACATGAAGAAGGGATTTGGATATATAATTCCGGCATCCATTGTTTTGATAGTTTTTATGATTTGGGCAGGAAATGAGTTTCAGGCTATAAAATGTTTGCCTGTTACAATTATTTTATTATTTTTTTGCCTGGTAAACTTATTTGTTGTTTTTATAAAGAAGAGATGCTGAGAAGGAGGCAGAACATGTCAGATCAGATTAACCGGCAGTTGTTTCAGTTTATTGAAAAGAGTCCGTGCAGCTATCACGCTGTGGAACAGATAAAGAGAGAATTGACAGAAAATGGATTTACGGAACTGAGGGAGCAGGAGGCATGGAAGATAGAAAAGGGCGGTAAGTATTTTACCAGCAGAAACGGTTCTTCGTTGGCTGCTTTCTGTATACCGGAGAAAAAATTAAAAGGGTTTCATATTACCGCATCCCATACGGACTCACCCGCTTTTAAGATCAAAGAGAATATGGAATTACAGGCAGAAAAGCATTATACAAAATTAAATACCGAAAAATATGGGGGAATGCTCATGGACTCCTGGCTTGACCGTCCGCTCTCTGTGGCAGGAAAAATTATTGTGAGAGATGGGGAAAAACTTACGGAAAAGCTGATTCATATAGAGAAAGATCTCTTGATGATCCCAAGGCTTGCGATCCATATGAAAAGAGGAGCAGAGGATGACGCACTGAACCCTCAGATTCATATGCTTCCTGTCTTGGGGGACCAGACAGCCGAAAAGACATTTATGCGGACAACTGCATCCGAGGCGGGTGTAAATGAAAATGATATTCTCGGTACAGATCTTTACCTGTATAATCGGATGCCGGGAACTGTATGGGGAGCAAACGGCGAGTTTATGTCGGCACCGAGGCTCGATGACCTTCAGTGTGTATTCGCATCTTTGCAGGCTTTTGTGAACAGTGAGGGCAGAGAGTATATGAATGTCTTTTGTGCGTTTGACAATGAGGAGGTCGGCAGCGGAACAAAACAGGGAGCCGGATCTACATTTTTAGAAGATGTTCTGTGGCGGGTAAATGAGGCGCTGGGGAGAACCGGGGAGCAGTACCGGATGACCGTGGCGGAGAGCTTTATGATCTCTGCGGACAATGCTCATGCGGTACACCCAAACCAGCCCGGAAAGGCAGATCTTACGAACCGGCCGTATATGAATGAAGGAATTGTGATCAAGTACAGTGCCAATCAAAAATATACGACGGATGCATACTCCGGTGCGATGATGAAACATATCTGTGAAAAAGCCGGAGTTCCTTATCAGACCTTCCACAACCGCTCAGACTTGCCGGGAGGCTCCACTCTCGGAAATATTCTGACGGGCAGTGTATCGTTAAAAGCCGTGGATATCGGCCTTGCCCAGCTTGCCATGCATTCTGCCTATGAGACGGCAGGAGCCAGGGACACAGAATATATGATCAGGGCTCTTCAGGAATTTTACTGCGGTTAAGGGAGGCAGATTCAGTGAAACAGCATAAGAAAATCCAGATGTCCGAGGCTTTTCAGCTGGGTGCCGTTTTGGCAGTTGTCGGGGGATTTCTGGATGCGTACAGTTATCTTTTCAGAGGCGGAGTGTTTGCCAATGCCCAGACCGGAAATATCGTACTGCTGGGCATCAGCCTGCAAAAAGGAAAGTGGCAGGGGGGTGTCCATTACGCCATCCCTATTCTGGCCTTTGCGGCCGGAGTCATTGTGGTGGAACTCATCAAGAAGTATTTTAAACAGCATCCAAAAATCCATTGGAGACAGATCATTGTCATGATCGAAGCGGCGATGATCTGCCTGGTTGCCTTTATCCCTTCGGGAGAAGCGGATATGATCGCCAATGTGATCATTTCTTTTGTCTGTGCCATGCAGGTGGAGACCTTTCGAAAGGTACACGGAAATGCCTATGCGACGACCATGTGCACAGGAAACTTAAGAAGCGGAATGGAAATCCTGTTTAAATATTTCCAGACGAAAGACCGGGAACTGCTGAACAGGAGCCTGAAATACTTTGGGATTATTTTGTTTTTCATAGTAGGTGCGGCAGCAGGCACGGTGGCAGGAAATGTGCTTTCTCACAATGCCGTTCTGATCTGTTCTGCACTTCTTCTGGCAGTATTTTTCATGATGTTTATGGAGACAAAGAAAATTAATTGACAAAGTGTTGAATATCCAACAGATTTTTAAGGCTCACTCCTGTATACTCAAGGAACAAACTCAAATATAAGAAATTTCAGGAGGATAGAGCGATGGATAAAAAGATGTTTTGCTTTCAGTGTGAACAGACGGCAGGATGCAGCGGATGTACAGGAGCAGCAGGGGTCTGCGGGAAAGATGCAGAGACTTCAGAACTCCAGGACCGGTTGACCGGAGCTTTGATTAGCCTTGCCCGTTCCACAGAAGGGAGCCGGCCTTTGGACAGTACGGACAGGGCCATGCTGTCTGGCTTGTTTACGACAATAACCAATGTAAATTTTAACCCGGAGACGATCCGGCAGCAGATCGGCCTGGTGCACAGGGAGAAGGAAAAATTAGTGCCTTCCTGCGGGGAATGTTCCTCACCCTGCGGAAGAAACGATGACTATGTGATGAAAAAACTCTGGGAGGAGAAGGAAGACATACGGTCCTTAAAATCCCTGATCTTGTTTGGATTGAGGGGAATGGCAGCCTATGCTTATCACGCCATGGTGCTGGGCTATTCGGATCAGACGGTAAACCGGTTCTTCTATGAAGGCATGGCATCCATAGGCTACGATCTTCCCAAAGAACGGCTTTTATCACTTGCACTGAAGCTTGGAGAAGTGAATTTACAGTGTATGGAACTTCTCGATAAGGCAAACACAGAAACATTTGGGAACCCAGAGCCTGTATCCGTTCCTTTTAAGGTGGAAAAAGGACCGTTCATTGTCATAACGGGACATGATCTTTACGATCTGAAACTTTTGCTGGAGCAGACGGAAGACAAGGGGATTAATATTTATACACACGGGGAAATGCTCCCGGCCCATGCTTACCCGGAACTTAAAAAGTATCCGCATCTGAAAGGCAATTTCGGCACTGCGTGGCAGAACCAGCAGAAAGAATTTGACCATATCCCGGCTCCGGTGCTGTTTACGACCAACTGTCTGATGCCGGTAAAACCGTCCTATGCAGACAGAGTCTTTACGACGGAAGTCGTCTCCTATCCGGGAATGGTTCACATCGGTGAGGACAAAGATTTCACCCCGGTGATCGAAAAAGCGCTGGAACTGGGAGGGTATGCAGAAGACAGAGAATTTACAGGAATCAACGGCGGCAGCAGCACGGTGACCGGCTTTGGGCACAATACAGTACTGTCTGTGGCAGATACGGTCGTGGATGCGGTGAAAAAGGGCGAGATCAGTCATTTCTTCCTTGTGGGAGGCTGCGACGGGGCACACAAGGAGCGGAGTTATTACACGGAATTCGTAAAACAGACTCCGAAAGACAGCATCATCCTGACGCTGGCCTGTGGAAAGTACCGGTTCAATGATATGGACCTGGGAGAGATCAGAGGACTGCCCCGGATCATGGATATGGGACAGTGCAATGACGCATACAGTGCCGTCAAAACAGCCCAGGCTCTGGCAGAAGCCTTTTCCTGCGGGATCAACGACCTGCCGCTGACCCTGGTACTGTCATGGTATGAACAAAAGGCGGTGTGTATCTTGCTGACTCTTCTTTATCTCGGCATGAAGGATATTTATCTTGGACCGAAACTGCCGGCATTTTTATCACCGGGCGTACTGGATATGCTGGTAAAGGAATACCGGATACATCCTGTTTCAGACCCGGAAAGTGATCTGAGAGAAATACTGGGTTAATGATTCAATACTTTTTCATAGAAGGAAGATCTTTATCAAGGGATCTTCCTTCTGTTTTTTTACCAACATTTAACATGATGTTCAAATGAATTCAAACTTTCGGTGATAGACTTGGTCTTGTTCAAAGAGATGATATCGATTGAGAAAGGAATGGAAGTTTATGCTGAAATTACAAAATATAAAGAAATCCTATGACGGCACTACGGTGCTGGACGGAATATCTCTGGAGATTCCGGATGGAGAGATTGTTTCCATCCTGGGGCCGTCCGGCTGCGGAAAGACAACACTATTAAATATGATCCTCGGAATTACAGAACCGGACAGCGGAAAAATTGAGTTTAACGGAAAAGATATCACGGATTCCCCAATGGAAAAGAGGGGATTCAACATCGTGTTTCAGGATTATGCTCTGTTCCCGAACTTGAATGTATATCAAAACATTACATACGGGCTGAAAAATAAGCCGGACATTTCGTCAAAAGAGGAAGTGGACGAACTGATCGGCCTGCTTGGACTGAAGGATCATCTTCCGAAAAAGATTGAGCAGCTTTCAGGAGGACAGAAGCAGAGAGTGGCACTGGCAAGGACTTTGGTCATGAAGCCCAAAATCCTTCTCTTAGATGAGCCTTTAAGCGCACTGGACGGAGTGATTAAGGAATCCATAAAAAACAGGATCAAGACGATTGCGAAAGAATTTCATCTGACTACGGTCATCGTGACTCATGATCCCGAAGAGGCTCTGACACTTTCTGACCGGGTGCTGATCGTAAATGAAGGGCGGATTTCCCAGTACAGCGAGCCGGAACAGATCGTCAATGCGCCCCAGAATGATTTTGTGAAGAATTTTATCCTGAACCAGCTGGAGATCAAGAAGAACAATATCTTCACGCTGTTTAAAAATCAGCTGAATATACAGCCCGGAAAGGAAAGCCTTGTTTCATAAGGCGGCAGAAATGAGATGAAACATAGAAAAGAAAAAGAGATTAAAATCATATTTGCCGGGATCGCGCTGATCTTTCTTACATTTTTAGCAGTCCCGGTGGTACAGCTTCTGATGAAGTCGTTTACGACAGAAGGAGGAGGGCTTACCTTACAAAATTTTCAGTCTGTTTTTGCACGGAAAGATTTTTTGGAAATCTTGAGAAACAGCTTCGGCGTTGCGGGACTGAGCGCGGCGGTTACGACTCTGCTGGCATTTATCCTGGCTTATACGATCCACTATACAAACACACCGAACTGGATCAAGACATTTATCAAAGGAGCCGCTGTGCTGCCCATGTTTCTGCCGACGATTACCTACGGTTTTGCAATCATTTATTCTTTCGGAAAACAGGGGCTTCTGACCCGGCTGTTCGGGAAGCAGCTGTTTGAAATCTACGGAATGAAAGGTCTTTTGATGGGCTACGTCATTTATACTCTGCCTATTTCATTCATGCTGATCAATAATACGATGGGCTACATAGATAAAAAGTATATGGTTGTGTCCAGAGTGATGGGTGACAGTGCCTTTGCAAATTTCAAAATGACAGTGCTTCGTCCTCTTTTAGGAACGCTGGCTGCATCCGTGATTCAGTCTTTTTTCTTGAGTTTTACGGATTTCGGTATTCCGGCGGCAGTGGGAGGAAAGTTTAAGACCATCGCATCTCTGCTTTACAGCGAGATGCTCGGAAGCATACCGAATTTCCAAAACGGCGCGGTAGTGGCTGTCGTAATGCTTGTGCCGTCTGTCGTCAGCATTACGGTTTTAAAAATATTGGAGAAATACCAGATTAGGTATAACAAGATTTCCAAGATCGAACTGAAAAAGAACAGAGTCAGAGATGGTTTATGCGGCGGGGTCAGTATTCTTCTGATCGTCAGCGTCTTATCTGTATTTGCAGTCATTTTTGTAATTCCATTTGTGGAAGAATGGCCCTACAGGCTTAGTTTTACACTGGACAATTTCAGAAATGTCTTTGAGGACCCGAACCTTTTCAATGTCTACACAAATTCATTGTTTGTAGCAGCGGCCACGGCAGCACTCGGCACCATAGCCGCATATGGAAGCGCCCTGGTGACAGCCAGAAGCAGGATCAGTCAAAAGGCAAAAGACATCATAGAAGGAATTGCCCTGGTGACGAACACGATACCCGGAATGGTGCTGGGCCTCGCATTTTTATTCCTATTTTCAGGCACCAGTCTTCAAAATACATTTTTGCTGATTATCATCTGCAACGTGGTCCACTTTTTTTCCACGCCTTATCTGATGATGAAGAGTTCCCTGGGGAAAATGAACGCCTCATGGGAGACAACAGCGATGCTTATGGGAGACAGCTGGGCAAAAACCATTTTGAGAATTGTAACGCCCAACGCATTGAGTACGATCATCGAGGTATTCAGTTATTACTTTATCAATGCCATGGTGACGATCAGTGCGGTCATCTTCATCGCTGGGGCCAGGACAATGGTCATCACGACGAAGATCAAAGAACTGCAGTATTATAACAAATTTAACGAAGTGTTTGTGCTTTCTCTTTTAATTCTTGCGACAAATGTGATCGGTAAGTTTGCATTTACCAAACTTGCAGGAGTCACAGAGGGAGGAGCGGCTGGACAATTCTTTAAATTACATATTAGAAAAAACAAGGAGAGAAGTTTATGAGAAAGACATGGTTAAAAAGAGCATCAGTGATGTGTATGGCTGCCCTTCTGGCAGCGACCGGAGTGCTTGCCTCCGGGTGTTCCGCGAAAAAACAGGATGAGCAGGTGGTGATCTATTCCAACGCAGATGACGAAGCCGTGGAGGCTATGAAAAAAGCGCTGGACGGAAACGGATACAAAGGGAAATATATTCTTCAGACGTTTGGAACCTCAGAACTGGGAGGAAAGCTGATCGCAGAGGGCAAAAATATAGAGGCCGATATGGTGACGATGAGCACCTTCTATATTGAGAGTGCCCAGAAGAAAAACAAGATGTTTGCGGATCTTGGTTTCGACAGGAACTTAAAGAAAGAATCTGATTTTCAGAAGTATGAGTCACCAATCACGGCACAGGAAGGAACATTGATCCTGAACACGGAAGTAATGAAGGAGAAGAAACTTCCGAAACCGAAATCCATCAAAGACCTGGCAAAGCCCGTGTATAAAGGATCTATTTCCGTGACGGATATCAAAGCATCTTCCACCGCATGGCTTTTGATCCAGGGCCTTGTGTCTGAATATGGGGAGAAAGAAGCAAAAAGCATCCTCCACGACATTTACCAGAATGCAGGAGACCACATCGAAGATTCAGGCTCCGCTCCGATCAAGAAGGTCCGGGCAGGGGAAGTGGCCATTGGATTTGGTTTAAGACAGCAGGCGGTGGCAGACAAAAAGGACGGTCTTCCGATTGATTATGTAGACCCGAAAGAAGGAAATTTTTCTCTGACAGAGTGTGTTTCCGTAGTGGACAAAAAAGACAGCGGCAAGAAAAAGCTTGCCCTTGAGATGGCAGAATGCATCATCAAAAAGGGAAGAACAGACTTGATTAAGACGTATCCGATTCCGATTTATAACGGCGAGGACGAATCGAGTGAAAACAAATCCGGAAACCCAAAAGTATTTAAAGAAAAACTGACTTTGGATCTTCTGGAAAAACATCAGGAATTATCAGAAAGCGCAAAATAAGAGAAAGGTAGAAAGATGAACCACTATAAGTTATTAACCCCCGGTCCGCTTACAACCACGGACACTGTAAAACAAGAGATGCTTTTTGATCACTGTACCTGGGATGAAGATTATAAAAACATCACCCAGACGATAAGGAAACAGCTGCTTTCCCTTGCTCACGTGTCAGAGGACGACTATACGGCCGTCCTCATGCAGGGCAGCGGGACCTTTGGTGTAGAATCCGTGATCACCAGCGTGATAAATGAAAACGGAAAGCTTTTGATCATTGCTAACGGTGCATATGGGGAGCGTATGGCGGACATTGCAGAGCATGCGGGGATACCTTATGAAATTTATCGGGAAGATTATAGAAAAGTTCCCCAGGCAGCAGTTGTTGAAAAGATACTGAGAGAAGATCCTGCAATCACTCATGCGGCTATGGTGCACAGTGAGACGACTTCCGGCATTCTCAATGATATTGAGGCCATTGCTTCTGTGGTGAAGGAATACAATAAGACGTTAATCGTCGATGCTATGAGCAGTTTTGGAGGCGTGGACATTGAAGTCGGACAATTAGGCATTGATTTTCTCATAAGCAGCGCAAATAAATGTATTCAGGGTGTTCCGGGCTTTTCTTTTATCATCGCCGATAAAAAGAAGCTGTCAGACAGTAAAGGAAACGCCAGAAGCCTGTCCCTGGACTTATATGACCAGTGGGAAACGATGGAGAAGGACGGAAAATGGAGATTTACCTCCCCTACTCATACGGTCCTTGCCTTTGCAAAAGCGCTTAAAGAACTGGAAGCAGAAGGCGGAATTGCAAAAAGGGCGGCCCGCTACCGGGAAAACAACCGCATTTTGATCGAACGGTTTCAGTCTATGGGTATGCAGCCTTATATTGACGGCGCGCATCAGGGACCGGTCATCACTACGTTTTTGTATCCGGCAGATACAGATTTTACGTTCAGTGAGATGTATCATTATATCAAAGAGCGCGGGTATGCGATCTATCCGGGGAAGGTGACGGAAGCCGAGACATTCCGCATCGGCACCATTGGAGAAATATACCCGGAGGATATTGAGAAACTCTCAGAAATCATGGAGCAATTTTTAAAGGAGAAGAAACAATGAGCAGATGTATAGAAGCCGTTATTTTTGACTGGGCAGGTACAACGGTAGATTATGGGTGTTTTGCACCGGTGCAGGCTTTCGTGGAAGTATTTAAACATTTTGGAATCGAACCGACCATGGATGAGGTGAGAGAACCTATGGGAATGCTGAAGATCGATCACATCAGGACGATGCTTTCCATGCCGCGGATTCACGATCTGTGGGTGAAGGAACATGGAACGGAACCTTCCGAGGATCACGTACTTCAGATGTATGACTTATTTGAGTCCAAACTTATGAGCATTTTAGACCGGTTTACAACGCTCAAGCCGTATGTGCCGGAAACGGTGGAGTTTCTCAGGGAGAAAAACATTAAGATCGGCTCCACGACCGGATATACGGATGCTATGATGGAAGTCGTGACAAAAGGTGCAAAGGAACAGGGATATGAGCCTGACGCATGGTTTTCACCGGATTCCACAGAAGGAATCGGGCGGCCTTATCCATATATGATATTTAAAAATCTGGAAGCTTTGAAGGTTTCCACGGTAAAAAATGTGGTGAAGATCGGAGATACGGTTTCCGATATCAAAGAAGCACGGCATGCGGGTGTCATTTCTGTGGGTGTGGTGGAAGGAAGCTCAGAGATGGGACTGACCAAAGAGGAATACGAAAATATGACAGATTCACAGAAGGAAACTGTGTGCAGAAAAGTAAAGGAAACCTTTAAAAATGCCGGTGCCCATTATGTAATACAAAATTTGTCCGGATTAGAGGAGCTGCTGAAAAAACTGACTCAATAAAGGTCTTTATGTTTTCGATAAGATTGCATATAATATAGAAATATGAAATAATAAGTCATATCATTTAAGATATGGCTTATTTAGTTTTAACAAAAAGCAATTAAGGAGTGGGATATATGGAAGCTTTAAAGTGGGCGGCCGGAGGTACGGGATTTACATTTTTGATGACAGCCCTCGGCGCAGCCACTGTTTTTTTCTTAAAGAAAGACATGCAGGAAAATATGCAGAGGGTCTTTTTGGGATTTGCCGCAGGTGTCATGATCGCAGCGTCTGTATGGTCCCTTCTCATCCCTGCTATCGAAGAGGCAGAAGCCAATGGGCAGATCGGCTGGATACCGGCTGCCGGAGGCTTTATCCTCGGAGGAGTCTTCCTTCTTTTGATGGACCGGCTGATGCCGCATCTGCATCTGGGGGAGAAACATCCGGAGGGACTTTCTTCCTCGTTTAAAAGGACGACTCTGCTCGTCCTCGCCGTTACCTTACACAACATTCCGGAGGGAATGGCCGTGGGTGTAGCTTTCGCCGTGGCGAGCGGGCACGGAGGCGTGGGATTCAGCGGTGCTGTCGCCCTGGCCATCGGGATCGGGATTCAGAATTTTCCGGAAGGGGCGGCAATTTCTCTTCCGCTGAGGAGAGAAGGCTTATCCAAAGGAAAGGCTTTTGTGTTCGGGGCACTGTCCGGCGCGGTGGAATTTGTGTTCGGTGTGCTGGCCGTGCTGGCGGCAGAAGGACTTGGAACTTATATGCCGTGGCTTTTGTCTTTTGCCGCAGGAGCTATGATTTATGTAGTAGTGGAAGAACTCATCCCTGAGGCACATCTTGGGGAACACTCTCACACCGGAACCCTGGGTGTCATGGTTGGATTCCTGATCATGATGGTACTGGATGTAGCCTTGGGATAGCTGGAGCACAGCTGCTTTGGGGTTCGGCTCAGAGAGCGAAAACAGGCGTGAAATATTTATCTCACGCCTGTTTTTTCATCCTCTATATCAATATCAATGGTGTCTTTAAACACCTGTTCAACCAGACAGCAGTACTCGTTGTATTCATGATAATCAGAAAACTCTTTAAAACACTCGATCATGCTTTTGTAATACCAGCCCTGCATATTCTTATCTTTCATATTAAAGCGCTGCCACAGCTCGTCTCCCAGAAGCTTGTAGTCCCTGGCCAGAGAACGGACGTTGGCTAGCTTGTCCCCAAGGGCAATGACTTTGGCAGGACGTTTTGCACGGTGTTTTAAAAAATCCACTGTATGACGTTTTCTTTCAATCCAGGATCTGCTCTTATCTTCACTTTCCATCAGAACATAATCCGCTACTTTATCCCCAAATTCCCGGCGTATATCCTCTCCTGTTACATCTCTGCAGTCTTCGATGACATCGTGGAGGACCGCAGCGCACATCATATCTTCATCCGGCGTGATGCCGGCAACGATCGAGGCGACTTCCAGTGGATGGATCATGAACGGGATATCGGTTCCCTTTCGCTTCTGGCCGGAATGGGCTTTCGTTGCAAAGATAATGGCTTTTTCAAACATGGGTTTCTCCTTTTTTGCGGACATTTCTACATACTTATCATAAATCATTTTTATGATGCGGTCAATGAAGGAATTCTATACTTTGGTGCTTTAAAGTGACGGTGTGTTGACTTTTCCCTATCGCCACGGTAAAATGAACCATATCAATCAACACAAGGAGAGCGATCTATATGTCAACAGAGACGAATTTTACAATCGGATTTATCGGGCTTGGACTCATCGGCGGTTCCATTGCCAAAAATGTACGCCGTGTATTCCCGAATTATACGGTGATCGGATATGATACGGACAAAGAAGCACTGAAAAAGGCTGTGGAGGAAGGGGTTCTCGACCGTCCGGCGGCGGAACTTAACAGAGATTTTTCCGAATGCAGCTACATTTTTCTATGTGCGCCGGTGCAGCATAACCTCCAGTTTTTAGAGCAGCTGAAGCCAAATCTGAAAGAGGGATGCATCGTGACCGATGTAGGCAGCGTAAAAGGCGGGATTCATAAAAAAGTAAAAGAACTGGACATGGAGGCCTGTTTTATCGGTGGACATCCTATGGTAGGTTCGGAAAAAGCCGGATTTTCTTATAGCTCTGACCGTTTGATTGAAAATGCCTATTATTTTATAACGCCGACAGAGAAAGTAAATGCAGAAAAGGTGAAAGAATTTACATCTTTCATAGAAGAACTGGGTGCACTGACAATCCTTCTGGACGCAAAACGCCATGATGCTTTTACCGCTGCGATCAGTCATGTCCCGCATATTATGGCGGCAGAACTGGTACATACGGTGAAAAATATGGACACCGAAGACGGCATCTTAAAACAGCTGGCAGCCGGCGGCTTTAAGGATATCACAAGGATTGCATCATCCTCTCCCGTTGTCTGGGAGCAGATCAGTCTTTCCAATAAGGAAAATATAAAAGAGCTTTTAGTGCAGATCAAAGACAGCATTTCCGAAATGATCCATGCGCTGGACAGAGACGACCACAGTTATCTGAACGAGTATTTTAAAGAGGCAGGAGAGTACCGGGAGACCGTTCCGGACAGTGCCGTGGGACTGATGGAAAAATCTTATGAGATATTTGTAGATATTCCGGATGAGCCGGGAACATTGTCTACGACTACGACTCTGCTGGCACTCAATAATATCAGTATTAAAAATATCGGGATCATTCACAACCGGGAGTTTGAAGAGGGTGTCTTAAAAATTATGCTTTACGATGATGTCTCAGCAAAACGGGCCAGAGAGATTTTGCAGGATAAAAATTACAGTGTATATGAAAGGAACTAGAAATGAAACTTAAGAAAGTAAAAGGACTAAAAGGTACGATATCCATACCGGGAGATAAATCCATCAGCCACAGGGCGGTCATGTTCGGCTCTCTGGCAAAGGGGACAACGCATATCACAAACTTTTTATCCGGTGCGGACTGCCTGGCTACCATAGACTGTTTCCGGGCAATGGGAGTCAGGATAGAACAGGAAGGCACAGTGGTTACGGTACACGGCAACGGCCTCCGTGGACTTAAAAAACCTGAGAAACAGCTGGATGTGGGAAACAGCGGGACGACGACCCGGCTGATCTCCGGGATTCTGAGCGGACAGGATTTTGAAGTTACACTTTCAGGCGATGCATCTTTAAACAAACGCCCCATGGGGCGCATCATGAAGCCGCTCTCCATGATGGGAGCGGAGATTGAGAGTGTCAATGGAGACGGATGTGCTCCGCTTAAAATAACCGGAAAACCATTGAAGGCAGTCCGCTATGAATCGCCGGTGGCCTCCGCACAGGTAAAATCCGCAGTTCTTCTTGCGGGACTCTATGCGGACGGCAGAACGAGTGTCACAGAGCCTGCCCTGTCCAGGAACCATACGGAACTGATGCTTAAGTCTTTCGGAGTTCAGGTATTGTCGGAGGGTACAACGGCATCCGTGATGCCGCCAAAAGAGATGACGGCCACGGACATTGCAGTGCCGGGGGATATTTCATCTGCAGCGTTTTTCATTGCCGCGGGACTTGTGACTCCGGATTCCTGTATTACCTTGAAACAGGTCGGCATTAACCCGACCAGGAACGGCATCATCAAAGTCTGTGAAGCTATGGGGGCAGATCTTACGATGTCCAATGTAAAAGGCGATAACGGAGAACCGACGGCAGATATTACAGTAAAAACAAGCAGGCTGAAAGGCACGGAGATCGGCGGAGAGCTGATTCCCACACTGATTGATGAGATCCCTGTCATTGCGCTGATGGCGGCATTTGCAGAGGGCGAGACCGTGATTAAAAATGCGGCAGAACTAAAAGTGAAGGAATCCAACAGAATTGATCTGACTGTAGACAATCTGGTAAAAATGGGAGCAGACGCCGAGGCAACCGACGACGGAATGATCATCCGCGGCGGAAATCCGCTGAGAGGAGCGGCTATTCACTGCAAGTATGACCACCGGATTGCCATGACATTTTCTGTCGCAGGGATCAATGCACAGGGAACAACGGTCATTGAGGATGCAGAGTGTGTGGACGTGTCATATCCAAACTTCTACGAGCAGTTACAGATGCTCGCCGGACAATAGGATTCTTCCATTGACAAGCTGGAAAATTCTTCATACAATGGAGACAGCAGTGACAGAAAATTGACAGAATCAGATAGTGGGAAGGGAAGGATCGAAGAGTATGAAAGAATCAAGGGTGAAGATCCTGCGTCTGACAGCGTGGCTGGTTGCCAGTGCCATGTTTGTCAGTTTAAGCAGTGAGGCAGTGGTGCGGGCTGCCCAGAGAAGAAATCAGATCGCAAAGGTACAGCCAAAGACCGCTGTGACAGAGACAGAACAGAAGGCAAAGACAACAAAAGCATCAGAAGAATATAAGGCTTTTTGGTTTTCATTCTATGATTATGATGAATATCGTGACGCCTATAAAAAGAATAACGCATCCAATTTTA
This sequence comes from Anaerostipes sp. CAG:276, assembly GCF_000432215.1. Classification (NCBI taxonomy): domain Bacteria; kingdom Bacillati; phylum Bacillota; class Clostridia; order Lachnospirales; family Lachnospiraceae; genus Anaerostipes; species Anaerostipes sp. CAG:276. Next base: position 8,939 of record NZ_FR889197.1, on the reverse strand, counting down.
AAAAGTATTTTACAAAAGTTGTAAACAAGGGAAAGAGCCTTGGCATGAACCGTGTAATCGTGCAGGTAAGGCCGTTCGGTGATGCTATTTATAAGTCCAAGTACTTTCCCTGGTCCAAATATATCTCAGGGAAACAGGGCAGAAGCCCGGGATATGATCCGCTGAAGATCATGGTATCTGTGGCACACTCCAAAGGAATGGCGATTGAGGCATGGGTGAATCCTTACAGGGTGACCAAGGGCAGCACCAGCTATAAAAAGCTGTCAAAGAACAACCCGGCCAGAAAGTGGAATGCAAAGAAATCTACCAGGAGGAATGTACTTTCCTACGGGGGAAGTCTTTATTACAATCCATCCAAAAAGGCCGTACAAAACCTGATCGTGAACGGGGCAAAGGAGATTGTCCAGAAGTACGATGTGGATGGAATCCATATGGATGACTATTTCTATCCGAGTTTTTCAAAGAAGAATGTCAAGAAAGCATTCGATGCCAAAGAATATAACAAATCTTCCTACAAAAAGAAGAAAAAAAGCATTTATACATACCGAAGGGCTCAGGTAAATAACCTGGTCAAGAGGATGAAAAAGACGATCAAAAGTGTGGACCCGAACGTGACC
>NZ_FR889197.1:0-8217 GCF_000432215.1 Anaerostipes sp. CAG:276 | reverse complement strand
ACTCCACGGCTTATGTGGATTATATCTGTCCTCAGATCTACTGGGGATTCAAACATCCGACGGCTGCATTTGACAAAGTGACGAGACGATGGGTGAAGGCTGCAAGGAAGAAAAAAGTGAAGCTCTATATTGGGATCGGAGTCTACCGGGCAGGACACAATGCGGGACAGAACCGGGCAGAGAGAAAAGAATGGAAGAGTGACACGAAGGTGCTGAAAAAACAGGTACAGTATGGCCGCAAGTACAAAGTGGACGGATTTGCATTCTTTGACTATCAGGACCTTAAAAGCAAGACCAGCAGGAAAGCAGTAAACCAGCTGAAGACAGTTTTAAAGTAAAGAAAAATTTAAAGAGATTATTCAGTAATATAGAATTCTGAATAATCTCTTTTTTGTTTCATAGGAAAGTTCTACGACCTTCCCTATGAAATAAAAACACTCCGCGTCCGGTCTTTCTTACAGAGATCAGAGGTGCTGCTTTTTCTGCCTTTTGGAAATAACAGAATCAATGAGACCATATTTCAGTGCTTCTTCGGCACTCATAAAATGATCCCTGTCAGTATCTCTTTCAATTTCTTCGATGCTGCGCCCTGTATTTTCAGCTAATATTCTGTTTAATCTTTGTTTGTTCTTTTGCATATAATCAGACATTATTTTTATATCGCTGGCCGGCCCCTGGATACCATTGCCATGTATAGCCGGCTGATGTATCATAATTTCAGCATTGGGCAACGCCATTCGCTTGCCCTGTGTGCCTCCGGCTAATAAAAACGCTCCAAAACTTGCAGCTAAACCAACGCATATCGTGGCAACATCACATTGAATATATTTCATGGTGTCATAGATTGCAAAGCCGGCAGTTACGGAACCTCCCGGACTGTTAATATAGAGTTGAATATCTCTGCCTGGGTCCTGGGCTTCCAGGAAGAGCATTTGTGCTACAATTAAACTGGCAGAAATATCACTTACCTCTTCAACCAGAAAAATAATTCTGTCTGACAGCAAACGTGAGAAAATATCATAGCTTCGTTCTCCCTGGTTCGTTTTCTCAATGACATAAGGAATTGTACTCATGCGGCCAGTTCCTTTTCTTTAACCCTGCGGATAAATCTAATATTTTGTGTATAATAGAAATTTCCATGCAAGGAGATTCTGTTTTGCTTTGGCACAAAAACCTCCATATTTCTATAAATTTTGGGCGGGTATACATATAACTGCTTAAAAGCAAGTGAAAATGCCTGCTGAGAGTCATATCCGGCTTCATAAGCAATTTCTGTAATAGGCTCGTTTGTTTTTATCAGTTTTTCCGCAGCAATGGTAAGCCTGCGGCTTTGCAGGTATTTATAAATGGTAATTCCGGTACGTTCAGAAAATATGCGATTCAGATAAAATTTTGAGTAACCGACATTTTTGGCAATTATATCTACACTAATTTCTCTTTTGATATTATCCTCAATGTAATTCACGACTTTTTCTACAATCTCTTTTTGCTGTTTCATAGTTTCACCTCCTTCCATCATTATAATTAGTATGAGTTTCCGTGTCTTAATAAAAAATGCTGTTTTACTGCCCGCTTTACTTTTTCATGATATGTCACAAGTCTGCAACAATCATCTCTTTCGCACTGTTTTGAATACTTTTGGCATCCTCAGCCAAAATATTGGAATCTGTGATCAGCAGGTCAACGTCACGGACCGGATTTCCCTGGAATGCTTTGTGAAGACCGATCTTTGAAGAATCCAGCATAAGAATCTTTAACCCTTCCATCTCACAAATGATCCTTATAGTGCTCATCTGAATCTCATTTGCACATTGAATCTCATGATTATGGTGGTTGTGAAGACCAAGAGCAGAAAAGAAAATTTTTTCCGGATAGATCCTTTTCATATTTTCAAGTGTCAGGTTGCCGGTCAGTGAATAGTTGGAGGTGGACACCTCTCCTTCAAGGGCATAAATATGTGTCACGTTGGAACGGGGGCCATAATGAATGATCGCCAGATTAGGGGTGAAAACCGTGACATTCTTTGCGGTGATCTCCTTGTAAAGGAGAAAACAGGTAGAACCTGTATCCAGATAGATCGTGTCATTGTCATGGACCTGCATTGCGGCACGGCGCACAATCGCAGTTTTTTCTTTTTCATTGAGCTTTTCCCGAATATTAAATTTTGTGATCCGGTCATCGGAAAGCGCGCGGGCTCCGCCGTGGATCCGCTCAATCAGTCCCTGTTCATCTAAAATGGACAGATCACGAATGATCGTTGATTTTGAGACATTAAAATCGCTCATCAGCTGGGGGATTGGAACATACTCATAAGTTTTAATATAAGATAACAATTCATTCAGTCTTTTTTCTCTTTTGGCCATAGTCTTTCCTTTCTGTACAGAACACAACTCTAATGGGACATCATATTTCTTTCTACCATAATACTGAAATGACACAAAGATGTCAATATTTTATCCAAAATTGAAATAAATAAATCAAAAATATGAATTTTATAGATAAAAAGGTTGACAAAAGAGGAAAACAGGATTAATATTGAATCAAACGAATCAATAAAACGACAAAAAAGAATCATAAATCTCAATAAGTAAACAAAAAATGAAATAAAAGTATCAAAATGTAAGGAGGTGAAGTTATGGGAAGAGAGATCAGAGCGATGGTAGCATGCGGAAGCGGTATTGCGACTTCGACGGTTGCGGCAAATGCAGTCCATGAAATATTTCAGGAACTTGGGATTGATGTAAAAATCATAAAAGGTACGGTTCCGGAAATATCTGAAAAAGCAGATGAGATGGATATTGTGTTTGTGACAAATTGCTATAGAGAAGAAATTTCGTGTCCGGTAGTCAATGTTACAGCTTTTCTGACCGGAATAAAAAAAGACAAAAAGATTGCAGAGATTAAAGATGTCATTACAGGTCTGAATGAAAAGATTAATGGATAGTGTGGGAAAACAAAGGAGGATTATATGGAACTGATCAATACGATAGTAAAATTTATTTCGGATGTAGGAGCTTCCGCCATGCTGCCGTTTGTCATAGCAGTGCTGGGTCTTTACTTTAGGATAGGAGTAAAGAAAGCAGTCAGAAACGGATTGATGGTAGGGATTGGATTTCTTGGAATTAACACGGCACTGGGAATCCTTACCGGAGCGATGGGGAACATCTCCGGATATTATCAGAATCTTGGGAGCGGATTTACCGTCATCGACGGCGGATGGCCGGCGCTCGGAGCGGCAGGATGGTCAACACCCTTTGCGATGCTGGTGATTCCGCTGGGATTTATATTAAATTTTATTCTGGTGAGATTCCGCTTTACAAAAACATTAAACGTGGACTTGTGGAATTACTGGCATTTTTTAATCACCGCGTGTATGGTTTATTATCCGATGAGACTCGGAGGAGCTTCCGTTATTACCGCGGGAATTGCGGGAACGATTGCGGCTCTTGTCTGTTCGGTCATCGTGCTGAAGGTGGCAGATGCCACCGCAGAAAGCTGGCAGGACTATTTCGGACAGGAGGGAACGGCCGTTACCACCCAATTTGCTATGGTAACGGCTTACCCGATCGCTAAAATGACAAACTGGGTCCTGGACAGAATTCCCGGAATCAAAGATACGAAATTTGATCTAAAGACCCTCAGTAAGAGATTAGGAATTTTCGGAGATACGTCGGTTATGAGTTTTGTGATCGGTATCATCCTTTGTATTATTACAAAACAGTCTGCGGCAAATACTTTGACCATAAGCATTTCCATTGCAGCAGCCATTGTATTGCTTCCAAAGATGGTATCTGTTTTGTTGGAAGGATTGGGACCTATCGGACAGGCTGCCTCTGAATTTATGCAGAAAAAGCTTGGAGACGAATACGACATTAATATCGGTATGGACGTGGCACTGGGGCTTGGTGATACCTGCGCTATCCAGACAGCTGTCATCATGATACCGATTACGATAGCATTGGGATTTATCGTTCCGGGAGTGAATTTCTTTCCCATTGGCCTTGTAGGCGGCATGGTTTACACGACGACCGTTTCTTCATGGGCATCCAAAGGTAATGTACTGAAGACACTGATCTCAGCAATTATGGTTACTGTATATGAGCTGATTGCCATGAGCTTTATGGCAGGGCTTACAACACTGGTAGTAAAGGCGGCCGGGACTATGGACCTGTCCGGCGGAGCACAGGTGGTTGGTACAGTCTGCGATACCATTTACAACGTGATCATCGCGATCATTGCAAAGTTTGCAGGGTTGATCTAGGTAGTATTTATTTATTGCATGCAGATAAATATTTCAAATATTAATTTCAAATTAGGAGGTAAGTTATGAGTGAAATTCCAGCAACAATGAAAGCAGCATTATGGTATGCACCTTTAGATGTAAGATTTGTAGATGTTCCGGTACCGGAGATCGATGATAAAGGGGTATTGATCAAAACAAAGGTTACCCTGACATGCGGAACCGATGTAAAAACATATAAGCGAGGATATCCGGGAGAAAAACCGGGCGCTACATTTGGCCATGAAGTTGCGGGGGAAATTGTAAAAGTAGGAAAAGATGTAGAAGGATTTAAAGTGGGAGACAGGGTAGTTACCCATAATACGGCGCCGTGCGGAAGCTGTTATTACTGCAAGATCGGCCGGAATGACGGGGAATGTGAGTCGCTGGTGCGCATCAAAGGCGGACATTCTCAGTATGTGGCAGTGCCGGATCAGATTGTGAAAACAAACCTGTTCCATGTCCCGGATCAGGTTCCGTATAAGGCAGCTGCATTGGTAGAGCCATTTTCCTGTGCTGTCTACGGTGCAGATATGACTCCGGTACATTTTGGTGACTATGTGGTTATCCTGGGGGCAGGCCCTATCGGACTGATGATTGCCATGCTCATGAAGAAAAAGGGAGCAAAGGTGATCCATGCAGACTTTAGTGCAAAACGTTTGGAAGTCAGCAAATCTCTGGGGACAGATATTGTGTTTGACCTGACCGGTGTGGAAGATCCGGTGAAAGAAATCCGGGCACTGACACCGGACGGACGAGGTGCAGACTCAGCGATTGATGCTTCCGGACAGCCGGCTGCATGGGAAAATGCAATTAATATTGTCCGCAAAGCAGGATTTGTCAATCTGTTTGGAGGATGCAAAGCAGGTACAACCATTACCGTCGACACACATAGAATTCACTACGATGGGGTGACATTGACAGGATTCTATCACACAACTCCAAGACATGTGCAGATGGCGGCTGATATGATCATCAATGGCGAAATTCCTGTAGATACTTTTGTAACGGGTGAATACCCATGGGAACAGCTCATTGAGGCGGTGGAAGCCCATGGAAGACAGGAAGGAATTAAAAATGCCATCAATTGGGACTGATTATTGGGAGGTGAAAAATGTCTGAAGCATTAAACAAAGCAAAATCAGAAGTTGTGCGTGCCTGCAAAATTATTTCCGGTAATGGATATGTACTTGGTACAGCAGGAAATGTCTCATCCATTGTGGAAGGAGAGAATTTGTTTGTCATCACGCCGTCCAGCTATCCGTATAACATTATGGAAGAAAAGGATCTGGTTGTGGCAGACCTGGACGGAAATATTGTAGAGGGGGATAAAAAACCGTCCATTGAATTTACCATGCATCGGGGAATTTATCGGGAGAGAAAAGATGTAAAAGCCATTGTACACTCTCATTCACCATATGCCACTGCGGCAGCCAGTGTTGAAGGGATTAATATGATCCCGGCGGTGGATATTGAAGCGGCCTTTGGACTCGGCGGAGATGTGGATATCGCCGGGTTTGCCCCTCCGGGGAGCCCAGAACTTGCAGAGTTTGCACGAGCAGCCATAGGAGAAAAAGGCGGCGTACTGCTGTCAAACCACGGAGCCATCGGTGTGGGAAAAAATATGGATGAGGCACTGTTGGCCAGCGATAATATTGAAAGAAACTGCAGATTGTATTTAAGCATCAGGGCTGCAGGAAAAGTAAAAACAATGCCGGAAGAATTTATGGATTTTTCATCTTCTGTTTTTAAAGAAGTAAGCGGCATAAAACAGTAACATAGCAGATGGGTTTGGACTTTGGATCAAAAGTCCAGGCCCTTATCACTTCTAGGAAAAGGAAAGGGGTGAAGAACGAAAATGATGAAAAAGGTTTTTGTTATAGAAGGTGAGGCTCGAAACAAAGAAGAGGCATTAAGGCTTACATTCCAGAAGCTTTATGAGGAAGGTCTCGTAAAAGAAAGTTTTTATGAGGGATGTGTTGAGAGGGAGAAACAGTTTCCCACGGGACTGGATACACCGGTTCCAGTGGCAATTCCCCATACGGACTCTGTCCATGTAATATCTCCTGCGGTGTGTGTACTGAGACTTAAAAAACCGGTTGCTTTCTCTTTAATGGAGGATGATTCCAGACAGGCCGAGGCAGAATTTGTGTTTAATATGGCATTAAAATCTAATGATGATCAGCTGGGAATGCTGAATAAGATTATCGGGACTGTCCAGGATGAGAAACTGTTAAAAGATGCAAAAACAATGTCCTGCAGCAGTCTGGAGAACGAACTTCAGAGAAAATGGACAGATCAGGAAAGGAGAAGCAATGGATAACTTTACATTTTACAGTCCCACGAAATTTTGTTTTGGAAAAAATGCAGAGGATAATTTGGGAGAACTGCTTGACTGGATCGGTTCAAGAAAGGTCATGATTTTTCATATGAGCGGTCCGGAACTAAGGTCAGGTATTCTCGACCGGGTGAAAGAAACGCTTGCAGAAGGACAGATTGAATTTGTAGAAGCAGGCGGTGTAAAGGCAAATCCCAGGCTTGATTATACCTTGAAATGTATAGAAACAGCAAAAGAAGAAAAGGTGGACTCGGTTCTTGCTATCGGCGGAGGAAGCTGTATTGATACGGCCAAAGCCACTGCAGCAGGGGCGCTGTGCGGGGATGATTTTTGGGAGCACTTCCAAAAAAATATTCCGTTTGAAAAGGCACTCCCCATTGGGGCCATTGTAACGATTGCGGCATCCGGGAGCGAGGGCTCCGAGGCATGTCTGTTAAAAGACGAGGAACATAATATAAAAGTAGGACTGCACAGCGAAGTATTTCGTCCTGCCTATGCTATAGAGAATCCGGAGCTGACGTTCAGTCTGCCCAAATATCAGACGGCGTGCGGGATTACAGACATTATGATGCATGTGATCGAACGCTATTTTACCAATACAAAGGGGACGGAACTTACGGATCAGCTGAGCGAGGGTGTCTTGCGGACGATGATAAAATATGGTCCGGTAGTGATGGAGAGACCGGACCACTATGAAGCAAGGGCAGAAATTATGTGGGCTGGGGTCATTGCTCACAACGGGATCTGCGGCGTGGGACGTGAGATCGATTTAGCCAGCCACATGATACAGGACGTGATCGGCGGGCTGTATGATTCCGCTCATGGAGCGGGCCTTGCAACCATCGCACCTGCATGGATGCGGTATGTATATAAACATGATATACCGAGGTTTGTACGTTTTGCAACAGAAGTGTGGAGAGTACCAAATGACCCCTTTGACCAGGAAGCAGTGGCTTTAGAGGGAATCCGGAGAACAAAAGAATTTTTTAAATCACTTGGAATGCCTGTGACCCTTCATGAACTTGGCGTCTGTGAGGAGGATATGGACTTTCTCTGCAAAAACCGGTGCGCCGGACATTTTGTAGAACTTCACGAAGAAGATATCCGGAAAGTGTATGAGCTGGCAAAATAATATGAAAGCATTAAAAAGAATCAGTGAAAAACCAAACGATATGGTGCTTATGGACCTTCCGGAACCCCGGCTGCCGGGAGACGACTGGTTAAAAGTGAAGGTGTCCTATGCAGGGATCTGCGGATCAGATATCAAAATGTTCCACATGGATTGTTCTGTCCCTGACAGCAAACTGAGGCCTCCTGTGATTCCGGGACATGAGTTCAGCGGGATTGTGTGGGAAAAGGGCAGTGCCGTTCACCATGTGGAAGTTGGTGACAGAGTTGTCTGTCATACGATGGTAAAACCTTGTGGGAGATGTGAATACTGTCTGACCGGAAACTGGGGACTCTGCAGAGAAAGAAAAGGCATTGGATCTGATATAAACGGCGCATTTGCAGAATTCCTTGTTTGTCCCGCGAAAAATGCCATAAAGATTCCGGAGGAGCTGCCTCTGGATACGGCTGCCCTTACGGAGCCTCTGGCATG
>NZ_FR889196.1:0-768 GCF_000432215.1 Anaerostipes sp. CAG:276 | reverse complement strand
TGTACATAAGAAGATCTCTGGCTTGCCAGATAGACACACATATCTGCCACTTCGGAGAGTTTTCCAGATCTTCCGAGCGGTGTTGTGGATGTCTTGCTGTAACCCGCTCTTAAATCATCCACTGTGATCCCTCTTGTGTAAGCCAGCGCTGATTCATACGCTAACGTTCTTAATCCTGTCGCTTCCATGATGCCCGGTGCCACGCCTACTACGCGCACTCCCTGTTTCCCTAATTCTTTTGCCCAGCTTCTGGTCAGGGAATTCACTGCGTTCTTTGTCGCCGCGTACACGCTCTGTCCCTCGGAGCCTTCCAGCCCGCTCTCTGAAGACATATTGATGATGACTCCTTCTCCTTTTTCCACAAGGATTCTGCCCACTGCCTGTGCACAGAAGAACACTCCCTTTAAGTTGACGCTGCACACTTTATCCCAGACTGCTTCGTCCAGTTCGTACTGTCCTTTCGGCTCTTTCGGGTCCACCAGGAGTCTCGGGATATTGATCCCTGCGTTGTTCACCAGTACATCTACGGTTCCGAATGTGTCCACCACTTCTTTTACCATGGCATCCACATCTTCTGCACTGGTCACGTCGGTCTTCACGTAATGGAACCTGCCGGCTGCAGTGTCAAACTCCGGCGCTTCCGGCGCCATGTCGGAAACAACCACATTGCACCCGACATTTAAAAATTCCTGGGCAACTGCTTTCCCGATTCCGGATGCCCCGCCGGTTACGATGACTGTCTTGCCTTCAAGGCCCAACCATGATTCG
>NZ_FR889195.1:172661-182247 GCF_000432215.1 Anaerostipes sp. CAG:276 | reverse complement strand
TTATCCTTGTTTTACTGTGTCCTTTATATAAAGAACGTTCGTGTATCTTTTTCAAAAGATACTGAAAATCTCTTAGAATTTTCAAGGTTGTCTTATTGTTCAATTATCAAAGTTCTGCTGTCGTTTTTTGTCGTTTCTCTTGCGACAGCTATATTAGAATATCATATTTATTTCTCTGTGTCAACAACTTTTTTCATTTTTTACAAATTCTTTTTTGAATTTATAAAAACGGAGAAGGAGGGATTTGAACCCTCGCACCGCGCAAACGGTCTACACCCTTAGCAGGGGCGCCTCTTCAGCCACTTGAGTACTTCTCCAAAAGCGCCTAAACAATTATGTTATGATACTGCGTCTTCATGTGACGCTTGAATATATTATCAAACTCCCAACTCTTTGTCAATAGATTTTATGAAATAATTTATTAAAAATTGGAATATAATTCTTTACTACTATATATAGTAGTATTAGCATGTATTTCTCACAACTTCCAGATTTCCTGAATATGAGTTTTGATATATCTGACTTCCCGTAAACTGCTTTTCCCCGCTGCTGTAAAGAACAAACAGCGGAGAAAAGGTGTATTTGCTATATTACTTTAAATAATTCAGAGCATTGGATAAAGGAATTTCAGATTCGGATAAATCTGTCTGAAAATCTTATATCGTTTTTCGTACTTTTTGACCAGTTCTGAATCGGGCTTTACTGTATCCACGACTTTCACCAATTTCTTTGCTGCCTCTTCCACAGAATCGTACTCGCCGCATCCGACTGCCGCAAGAATCGCGCCGCCATATCCCGGACCTTCTTCGCTTTCTATAATATCAACTTCAAGATTCAGGACATTAGCCATGATTTTTCTCCAGAGCAGACTCTTTGCTCCTCCTCCGCAGATCGTTGTTCTCTTGATATCAATTCCCAGGGATTTTGCCACTTCCAGTGAGTCTCTCATTGCAAAAGCAACACCTTCCAACACTGCCAGTGTCATATCTGATCTCTTTGTGTCCATAGACATACCGATGAATGCCCCTCTGGCATCCGGATCATTATGCGGAGAGCGTTCTCCCATCAAATATGGAAGGAAAAACACATGGTTTTCTCCAAGATTCTGAACAGATTCCTGCTCTTTTCCATACTCTTTTGTTTCAATAATATCTTCCATCCACCATTTATTACAGGATGCGGCACTCAGCATACAGCCCATCAAATGAAAATGTCCGTCCGCATGTGCAAAAGAATGAAGAGCATTATTTTCATCCACTCCGAAGTTTTTGCTTGAAATAAAAATAGTCCCCGATGTTCCCAGGGAAACATTACATCTGCCGTCCCCCACGGTTCCTGTTCCGATGGCCGCTGCCGCATTGTCCCCTGCGCCTGCTATAATTTTTACATTTTGGGGAAGTCCCAATTCTCCTGCAGCTTCAGGCGTTATTGTGCCCACTGCTTCATAACTCTCGTAAATATCCGCCACTTGTTCTCTCTTTATACCGCAGATATTCAGCATTTCTTCCGACCAGCATTTATGTTCCACATCAAACAGAAGCATTCCTGATGCATCTGAGACATCAGTACAAAACACACCGGAAAGACGATAGGCAAGATAATCTTTTGGCAGCATAATTTTATGAATTTTTCTGAAATTCTCAGGCTCGTGTTTCTGCATCCATAAGATCTTAGGCGCGGTAAAACCTGCAAAAGCAATATTGGCAGTGTACTGAGACAATTTTTCTGTGCCCACCACTTCATTTAGATACTTACATTCTTCTGCCGTCCTGCCGTCATTCCACAGAATTGCGGGACGGATGACATGATCATCTTTGTCCAAAACGACCAGGCCGTGCATCTGTCCTCCGAAGCTGATGCCCTTGATCTGATTTTTATCCACAACATCCCGGACCAATTCACGTATTCCATCCACAGCAGCATTCCACCAGTCCACAGGGTTCTGTTCTGACCACCCTGGTTTTGGAAATGAAATTGGATACTCTTTGGAAATAATCTTACAAATCTCACCCTGCCCGCTCATTAACAACAGCTTCAGTGCAGAAGTCCCCAAGTCAAGTCCTATGTAATACATCTTTCAGCTCCTTTCCACCATTATGCAAATGGATTCTCAGACGGATACAGCATTCCCTTCGGCCGGTTAAAATCGAGCTCCGTCTGCTCCACTCCCAGATACTTAAATACCTCAAACAGAAGTTTTCCAAAATGTCCGAACGCAACTGCTCCGTGATGCGGGAAGTTCTTTTCTATCAGTATATGACGGTAAAATCTTCCCATTTCCGGTATGGCAAAAACACCAATCCCTCCAAAGGATCTTGTCCTCACCGGGAGTACTTCTCCCTGCGCGATATATGCTCTTAATTTTGCATCTGATGTGCTCTGAAGCCGGTAAAATGTAATGTCTCCAGGTATGATATCACCTTCCAGTGTTCCCTGTGTAGATTCCTCGGGCAGCGTTCTCGTCATGATCAGCTGATTTTTCATTTCGCAAAAAGAGAGCTTTTCTGAAGCCGTATTTCCACAGTGGAATCCCATGAACACGTCTCTGCGGCTGTATTCATAATTACCTTTGATTTCTGTCTCATACATGTCATCAGGCACTGTGTTGTTAATATCCAGAAGAGTCACAATATCCCCGCTGACTGCCGTGCCGATAAATTCGCTCAAAGCTCCATAAATATCCACCTCACAGGACACCGGAATTCCCTTTGCTGTCAGCCTGCTGTTCACATAGCACGGAACAAAGCCGAACTGAGTCTGAAAAGCAGGCCAGCACTTCCCTGCAATGGCCACATACTTCCTGGAACCTCTATGCTTATCGATCCAATCCAGGAGGGTCAGCTCATACTGTGCAAGTTTAGGCAGTATCTGAGGTTTTTTATTTCCCTCTCCCAGCTCCTTCTCCATGTCCTTTACAACATCCGGAATCCTCTCATCACCCTCATGTGCCTTAAAAGACTCAAACAAATCCAGTTCAGAATTTTCTTCAATCTCGGCTCCCAGATTATAAAGCTGCTTGATCGGTGCGTTGCAGGCTAGGAAATCCTGTGGTCTCGGACCGAAAGAAATAATCTTTAAGTTACGCACGCCGATCACTGCCCTTGCCACCGGTACAAATTCATGAATCATGTCTGCTACTTCCCCGGCAGTCCCCACCGGATATTCCGGAATATAAGCCTTTACATTTCTAAGCTTTAAATTATAGCTGGCATTGAGCATACCACAGTAAGCATCACCCCGGTCATCGGTCAGCTTATCCTGTGTCTCTTCGGCTGCCGCCGCAAACATCACCGGTCCGTCGAATTCTTTGGCCAGTAATGTCTCAGCCGTCTCAGGTCCGAAATTCCCCAGATAAACAACCAATGCGTTGCATCCTGCTTTTTTAAGCTCTTCAAGGGCTTTCTTCATGTCCAGTTCATTTTCAATACAAGTCTCACATTCAAAGATTTCCCCGTATTTCTCCCGATAGGCTTTTGCAGCAAGTTTTCTCCTGTTCTCGGACAGTGACATAGGGAAACAATCCCTGCTGACCGCTGCAATTCCTAAAACTACTTCTGGTATATTTTCCATAAACGTCCCTCCTGGTCAATGGATTTAAGTAATTATGATATCTCTTTTATTTTACCACTGTCATACCAAAAGAGCCACAAAAACAAGACTATCATCACGCTTATGGTACACTGTTTCGTTCTGCTGCGCCAAATGACTGTATTCCTATTTTGTTCATAATATTTTCCCTTTCTGCAAAAACAGCATATGACCGCTAAAACTATTTTTTACAGGTACTAAAATAATTGAATCAGACAAAGAATAAATAATTTCTGTAAAATATTTATATTATAATATTGTAAAATAATTGTTCTTTCATGATAAACTAAAGGAGATAAAACAAAAGATAAAGAAAAATATTTTTGTATCCTTAAAAAATGACTATGCTTTCACTCAAGTTATGAAGCAACCTAAAGTCATAAAATGCTTTTTGATCAGTATCCTTCACATTCAGCCTGAAAGGATCAGAAACATTCGTATAAAAAACCGGTATTTGCCTAAGGATCTTCCGGAAGAAAAATTGTCTATTCTGGATTTATACACAATTATTGAAGACATAGGGAAGATCAGCGATATACCCTATACAGCGACCAATGGGAAATTCATGTAATTGAATTAAAAAAACTGAGCCAATCTGCAGTAAAACATAATCATAAATCCCTATATGAGTGGGCATGCCTTATCAATGCCGACAGAGAGGAGGAACGTATGATAATTGAGAAAGATCCCTATATCGAGGAAGCCGTCAAAGAACTGGAACGCGATCCTGAACGCATGGATGAATACCTCTTCAGCCAGAAAAATCTATCCGATTACGCTACACAGATGAAATTCAGCAAAGAATTAGGAAAGGCTGAAGGTGAACATATACTTGCCTCTCTGATCCAGAAATTATTTCTGGATGGAAGAATTGAAGATGCCAGGCTTGCTGTCGATGATGAAAATATGAGAATAAAACTTTATAGGGAATATCATTTAACATAAATAATTTGTATTTAATATCATCTATATAAAAATATAAAAAAACAGCACCAAATTAAATTGGTGCCGTTACTGGTACTGACTTGTATTACACTGCTTCCGTATCACCCTTGAGACCGTAAAATGCCCCTTCAATATCGGAATCTTTATGAGCAATCAGCCACTTGTTCCTTGCAAACAAAATCTTATCCTTTTCCGTTCTTACTTTCGTACCAAATGGTTCACTTGTATGTTTTGGTGCAATACAGATAAGCTTAAACCCATATCCGTTTACGTTGCATGGAGCACAGTGAAGTACGCCGCAGTTTAACTCCACGGCTGTGCCCTTCGGGACAAAAAACGCTTCCATTCTGGATGTATGATACTCATGATTTGGTTCGATATCCTGGCTCAGACCCAGGTACATGACACAGTCTGTTGCTGCAATATGTATGACTTTCGACTTGTGATATTCTACGCCATGAATTCTGTGATTATGCCCGCTCATATATCCGATCTGCACCGGAAGTTCATGAAACAGCTGGCACTGAATTTTATGGCACACCGGCAGTTTCTCCATCTCTTCGACAGACAGCTGTTCTTCCAGATATTTTGAAGCCTTTATACGGTCCATATACTGTTTCAGCTGGCTGAAATCAAAATCTTCTATTACTCTCCCATATTTATTAAATTCGGGGTCAAAAATATACCTTAACATATTATCTGCTCCTTCTTGTTTTTCATTGCTGAGTTTATAAAGAAAATTCATCTTCAATATTCTACATAATACTACCATAAATTACATAAACATTTCTTTTCATTTTCTTTAAGTTTTTGTGAAGTACAGGTATATTGTTGACAATATTTTAAATATTATTCCAAAAAGTTTGCTTTATAATCTACTACTGCCGTCTCATACAAATTATTCCCATGGCTGTCAATCACAACGATTACCGGAAGATTCTCAACTTCAAGCTTCCGAATTGCCTCTGTTCCCAAGTCTTCATACGCAACGACCTCAGATTTTTTGATACACTTTGACAAAAGTGCTCCTGCCCCCCCTACTGCTGCAAAATAGACTGCGCCATTTTCTTTCATAGATTTAATCACGTCCTCAGACCTTTTGCCTTTTCCTATCATGCCCTTTAATCCAAGAGAAAGCATGCGCGGAGTATATTTATCCATGCGGCTGCTGGTCGTAGGTCCTGCCGAACCGATTACCTGGCCTTCCCTGGCTGGTGTGGGGCCGAGATAATAGACAATCTGATTCTTTAAGTTTACCGGCAGTTCCTTTTTTTCTTCTGCCGCTTCATACAGCCTCTTATGAGCCGCGTCTCTGGCAGTATAAATGGTTCCGGTTAAGTAAACATAATCTCCTGCCCGCAGATTTTTCAGTTCACCGGCTCCGGCAGGCACTGTTACATATTTATCCATCTCTCTAACTCCTTATAAAACCCGATGTACATGTCGGTTCACATGACAGCATATATTTACGGCAAGAGGCATTCCTGCGATATGTGTCGGATAAGTCTCAATATTTACTCCAAGGGCAGTGGTGCTGCCTCCCAGTCCCCCCGGACCAATTCCCAGCTGATTGATCTCCTGTAAGAGTTCTTCTTCCAGGATACGGATATGTTCTTTCTCAGATCTCTGATCAAGGTTTCTGGTCAGCGCTTTTTTTGCCAGAAAAGCTGCTTTTTCAAAGCTGCCCCCAAGACCCACTCCGACGACCATCGGCGGACAGGCATTCGGTCCTGCATCCTTCACGGCTTCTAAAACAGATTTCCTGACACCTTCCGCTCCGTCTGCCGGTTTCAGCATAAATACCCGGCTCATATTTTCACTTCCGAATCCCTTGGGAGCTACTAAAATTTCAAGTTTATCCCCAGAAACGATATCGATATGCACAATCGCGGGTGTATTATCTTTCGTATTTTCCCTTATCAGAGGATCTTTCACGACAGATTTCCTCAGATAACCTTCTCTATATCCCTGTCTGACCCCCTCATTGACCGCATCGTGGAGGTCCATGCCCTCAATATGCAGATCCTGGCCAATATTTAAAAATACCACAGCCATCCCCGTATCCTGACAAATCGGAATTTGTTCTTCTTGGGCAATTTTCATATTTTCATTGAGCTGGGATAAAATCTGCTTTCCAAGCGGAGTCTTTTCTGTCTCTTTTGCATTTTTCAGCCTGCATTTCATATCTTCTGATAAGGTCAGGTTGGCTTCAATACACATGTCCCTGATACTGCGGATCATCTCATCTGTATGGATCGTTCTCATATTTCCTCCAAAAAATCATTCTGTGATACGAGAAGTCAGAGCACAGACTGCTGATGCCATGCTCTGACTTTTGATCTTTATTCTGTTTCTTCTTCTGAAGTTTCGCTCTCTTGTTCCACTTCTTCATCCCGTACTTTTGCCAGGCTTGCCACAATCACATTGTCGTCTAAATTCATGAGCTTGACTCCCGATGTATTCCGTCCAAGCATAGAAATTCCATCGACTCCCATCCGGATCACAACACCTTCCGTAGTGATCATCATGACTTCATTTTCTTCATCCACAGCCTTGACTCCGACCACATCTCCTGTTTTCTCAGTGATCTTGTAGCAGCGGATACCCTTTCCGCCTCTGTGCTGAGGAGTAAATTCAGTCATGGCAGTCCGTTTTCCCATTCCATTTTCAGACACAAACAGCAATGCTTCACCCTGGGAATTCAGCTGCATGCCGATGACTTCATCGTCTCCATCTAAGTTGATTCCTCTTACACCCATGGCTGTTCGTCCTATAGATCTGACATCTGTCTCATGGAACCTGATGCACTGTCCGTTCTTTGTCACAAGAAATACATCCTGGTCATTGTCTGTAAATTTCACTTCGATCAATTCGTCATTTTCTTTCAGCGTAATCGCCAGAAGTCCTGTCTTTCTTATATTTGCATACTCCATGATCGGTGATTTTTTCACAACCCCGCTCTTGGTAGCCATAAACAGGTAATGATCCTCTTTATATTCATTGATCGGGATGACCGCCGTTATCTTTTCCTCCGGCTGCAGCTGGATCAGATTCACGATCGCCGTACCTCTGGCCGTCCGGCTGCTCTCCGGAATCTCATAGGCTTTCATCCGATACACTCTTCCCATATTTGTAAAAAACATAATATAGTGATGGGAAGTTGTCATAAACAATTCCTCAATATAATCCTCATCAATGGTCTGCATTCCTTTAATACCTTTTCCGCCTCTGTTCTGGCTTTTGAAGGTATCCACCGTCATACGCTTGATATATCCGAGTTTTGTCATAGTGATGATCGTATTTTCTCTTGGAATCAGATCTTCCATGGAAATATCGTCTACATCAAATCCGATAGAGGTCCTTCTCTCATCCCCATATTTGTCACGGATCAGAACCAGCTCATCTTTGATCACTCCCAAAAGAAGTTTTTCATCGGCAAGAATCGCCTTTAATTCTGTGATCTTTGCCATCAGCTCATTATATTCTTTTTCAAGCTTGGCGCGTTCCAAACCGTTCAGCGCACGCAACCTCATATCCACGATTGCCTGTGCCTGTGCGTCGGTCAGGGCAAAACGCTCCATGAGCTGTGTCTTCGCCTCCGTGATATTTGCTGCTGCCCGAATAATCTTGATGACTTCATCAATATTGTCCTGGGCAATGAGCAGACCTTCTAAAATATGAGCCCGTTCTTCTGCCTTATTCAGCTCATATTTTGTCCTTCTGGTCACAACGTCCTTCTGATGTTCCAGATAATAATTGAGCATGTCAAACAGATTCAGGATCTTAGGTTCATTGTTTACCAATGAGAGCATGATAACTCCGAACGTATCCTGCATCTGGGTATGCTTAAACAGACGGTTAAGGACGACATTGGCATTGGCATCCCTGCGCAGCTCAATACAGATTCTCATGCCGGTACGGTCAGATTCATCCCGTATTTCTGTAATACCGTCTACTTTTTTATCTTTTACAAGCTCTGCAATCTTCTGAATGAGTCTCGCTTTATTGACCATATAAGGAAGTTCGGTTACGACAATTCTCTGTTTTCCGTTGGCCATCGGCTCAATATCCGTGACGGCACGGACTTTAATCTTTCCGCGTCCTGTACGGTATGCCTGACTAATGCCCGCTTTTCCTAAAATCGTCGCCCCAGTCGGAAAATCCGGTCCTTTTACAATATCTAATAACTCTTCAATATCTGTAACCTGGTTTCTCTCCACCTGATCATCGATAATTTTTACAACTGCATTGATCACTTCCGTGAGATTATGAGGCGGAATATTCGTAGCCATTCCGACCGCGATTCCCTGTGTACCGTTGACTAAAAGATTCGGAAACCTTGACGGCAGCACCTGGGGCTCTTTTTCCGTCTCATCGAAGTTCGGAATAAAGTTGACCGTATCTTTACCGATATCGGCCAAAAGTTCCATGGAAATTTTGCTGAGCCTTGCCTCCGTATAACGCATGGCAGCGGCGCCGTCTCCGTCCACAGAACCAAAATTTCCGTGGCCGTCTACCAGAGGATAACGGGTCGACCACTCCTGAGCCATATTAACCAATGCCCCATAGATAGAACTGTCACCGTGAGGATGATATTTACCCATAGCATCCCCGACGATACGTGCACACTTACGGTGCGGTTTATCCGGCCCGTTGTTCAGTTCGATCATCGCATAGAGGATTCTCCTCTGAACCGGCTTCAGCCCGTCCCTTACATCAGGAAGGGCCCTTGCAGCGATAACGCTCATGGCATAATCGATGTAGGAATTCTCCATTGTCTGCTTCAGATCAACGTCATGAACTTTATCAAAAATTGTATTCTCGTCCATATATTATATTCCTTCCTATACGTCCAGATTCTGGACATATTTTGCATTGGCTTCAATAAATTCACGCCTCGGTTCCACCTGATCACCCATCAGTGTCGTAAATGTCAGGTCAATCTCAGATGCGGAATCCTCATCGATGGTTACCCGCAGCAGCACTCTTTTATCCGGGTCCATAGTAGTATCCCAGAGCTGTTCTGCATCCATCTCACCCAGACCTTTATAGC
>NZ_FR889195.1:98230-172620 GCF_000432215.1 Anaerostipes sp. CAG:276 | reverse complement strand
CTCTTCCGATCTCATTGACAATATTGTTCAATTCCTGATCAGAGTAAGCATACCAAAACTTTTTATTTCTCTCCACACGGTAAAGCGGCGGCTGAGCCATATATACGTATCCCTCCTTGATCAGATCCGGCATGAACCTGTAAAAGAACGTAAGGAGAAGCGTTGCAATATGGGCTCCGTCCACATCGGCATCTGTCATAATAATAATTTTATGATACCGTAATTTCTCAATATCAAAATCGTCATGAATGCCTGTGCCGAAGGCTGTGATCATTGCCTGAATTTCTTTATTCATCAGAATCTTATCGAGTCTGGATTTCTCTACGTTAAGAATTTTTCCCCTCAGAGGAAGGATTGCCTGGGTTGCACGGGATCTGGCCGTCTTTGCGGAACCTCCCGCAGAATCACCCTCGACGATATAAATCTCACAGTTTTCAGGATTCTTGTCAGAACAGTCCGCCAGTTTTCCGGGCAGGCTGAACCCATCCAAAGCAGTCTTCCTTCTGGTAAGATCTCTTGCTTTTCTGGCAGCATCTCTGGCTCTCTGCGCCAAAACTGCTTTCTCACATATAATCTTTGCAACTGCCGGATTTTGTTCCAGAAAATAGGTAAGCTGCTCATTGACAATGCTGTTGACTGCTCCTCTGGCTTCGCTGTTTCCAAGCTTTTGTTTTGTCTGTCCCTCAAACTGAGGCTCGCCAAGTTTAATGCTGATGACGGATGTAAGTCCCTCACGGATATCTTCTCCGGAAAGATTACTCTCATTTTCCTTCAGCAGCTTATTCTTTCTTGCATAATCATTAAAGGTTGTTGTCAGCGCGTTTTTAAAGCCGGACAGATGGGTTCCCCCTTCCGGCGTAATAATATTATTGACAAAGCTTAAAGAGTTTTCGTTATAGGAGTCATTGTGCTGCATAGCAACCTCTACATAAACCCCGTCTTTTTCTCCCTCACAGTAGATTACCTGATCATAGAGGGCTTCTTTTCCTCTGTTTAAATAAGTGACAAACTCCTTAATCCCGCCTTCATAGTGGAATACTTCTTCGACAGGTTCTTCCTGACGGTCATCTCTGAGAATAATTCTCAGGTTTTTTGTCAAAAATGCTGTCTCACGCAGACGCTGTCTCAACACTTTATATTCAAATATTGTTTCTTCGAAGATTGTATCATCGGGCAGGAAGCTTACTTCGGTTCCGTTTAATTCAGTCTCTCCCACAACCTTCAGAGGATAACATACTTTTCCCTTTTCATATCGCTGATTATATATTTTCCCATCTGTATGAACATTGACTTCCAGCCAGTTGGACAGAGCATTTACTACGGATGATCCCACACCGTGAAGTCCTCCGGAAACCTTATATCCTCCGCCTCCGAATTTTCCTCCTGCGTGAAGAATTGTAAATACGACTTCCACGCTGGATACGCCCTTTTTCTTATTCATCCCCACCGGAATCCCTCTTCCGTTGTCACGCACCGTAACAGAATTATCTTTGTTCAGTGTCACATAAATCGTATCACAGTAACCTGCCAGTGATTCATCGACCGCATTGTCCACAATTTCATATACCAAATGATGAAGCCCTTTGGCGGATGTACTTCCAATATACATTCCGGGCCTTTTTCGTACAGCTTCCAGTCCCTCCAGGATCTGAATCTGATCCGCACCATATTCTCCTTTTTTCTCAGTGCCCATACGTTCCTCCTAATTTTCTCTGACAATTTTACCTGATTTGACCTGAAACATTTTGTCAATCTGCAGATGACTGTTAATAAATTCTTCCAGCCCTGTGCATGTGATCAAAGTCTGAATGTCTTTTATACTGTCCAAAAGATAATTCTTCCGGCTGCTGTCCAGTTCTGACAGCACATCATCCAGGAGCAGAATCGGTGTCTCTCCGGTCTGTCTTTTTACTAACTCAATCTGAGCAAGTTTCAATGAAAGGGCTGCTGTCCTCTGCTGCCCCTGTGACCCAAATTTGCGGATATCAATTCCATTTACCAAAAATTCAATATCATCGCGGTGAGGCCCTGCCCCTGTGGAAGCATATTTTAAATCAATCTCTCTCTTTCTCTGTAAAACGGTCAGAAATTCATCATAGTTTACACTATAATCATATTTCAAAACAATTTTTTCTTTTTTTCCCGTCAGATTCTTATGGATCTCCCTGATGATCTCATTGAGATCCTCAATAAATTTCTGCCGGTACCGGATGACCTCCGATCCATACTTGACAAGCTGGAGATCCCAACTGTCTAATGTATCCAAAAGTTCACGCTGGTAAGCCAGCTGCTTTAGTAAGTTATTCCTCTGTGCCATCACCCTGTTATAGCTGGAAAGCTGATGAAGGTACATTTTTTCAAGCTGTGAAAGCTCAATATCTAAAAACTTTCTCCGCTCAGAAGGCCCGTTTTTTATAATACTCAGATCTTCCGGCGAAAAAAATATGACAGGGACAAAGCCAAGAAGATCGCTGGATCTCTTGATGGGAATCCGGTCAATGGCCGCACCCTTTGTCCTGCTCTTTTTCAGATGCATGTCAATCTGGTGCCCAATGTCCTGTTTCATCAGATGAATCCTTATATGGGATTCATTTTCTCCGAAACGTATGATCTCCTTATCCTTGCTTCCGCGGTGGGACTTGGTTGTTGCCCCCAGATAAACTGCCTCAAGGATATTCGTCTTCCCCTGCGCATTATCACCGTACAAGATATTGGTGCCGCTGGAGAACTCAATGATCAGACGGTCATAATTCCGATAGTTTTTTAACTCTAAAGACTGAATATACATAAGGCACCCGATTATTTCACAATTTTTACAGCCTGTCCGTCAAATTCGATGACTTCTCCGCCGTACAGCTTTTTTCCCCTTCTCGTATCAATCTCTCCATCGACACTGACCAGTCCGTCCTGAATGACGATCTTTGCCTCCACCCCTGAACTTACAAGACCGGCAGCCTTCAATGCCTGGCCGAGTTTTATATACTCTTCACTCAATTTAATCTGCTCCATCAAGATTTCCTTTCTAGTGATTGAAATTTACCGGAAGTATTAAGTAAATATAGGATTCCGAATCATCCTTGATAAAGCAGGGCGCCTTCGGATTGACAAGGTATATATTGATTTCCTCATCATCAATGACACGCAGTACATCCATCAAAAATTTTGGATTAAATCCAATCAGGATATCCCTTCCCTCTTTCTGAATCAGGATGTTTTCCTCCATTGATCCGAAGAAAGATGAAATACTCAGCTCCAGAGAATTATCAGTGATATTGATAACGATAGGTTTCTTGTCAGATTCTCTGATCAAAAGACTGGCACGGTCAATACAGTCCAAAAATTCCTTTTTGTTGATCGTGATCTTCGTCTCATAATCACTGGACAGCATCTGACTTATCTTATAGTATTCCCCTTCCAAAAGTCTTGAAACAACTCTGGTCTGATCAAATTCAAATAAGATATGCTTATTCGTCACGTAAATTATAACATCTTTTTCCGCATCACCTGAAATAATTTTTGTAATTTCCTGAAGTGTCTTTCCTGGAACGACAACTTTAAAAGAATCATAACTCTCTTTTAATTCAATGTTTCTGATGGAAATTCTGTGTCCGTCCAGCGATACAACATTTAATTTTTTGTCTTCAGCCTCAAACAGCTCACCTGTCATGAGTTTATTATTTTCATTGTCAGAAATGGAAAATATTGTCTGCCTGATAACTTCTTTCAGAGTAAACTGAGACAAAGTGATGCTTTTTTCTTTTTCAATCTCCGGAAGATATGGGAATTCTGATCCTTCCTGTCCCACAATATGAAAACATGCTTTTTCACAAGTGATAGTTGCTTTGTAATCAGAATCTGTTTCGATCGTAACATCATTATCCGGCAGTTTTCTGACGATCTCAAAAAATAACTTGGCATCCAGAGCGATTTTTCCCTGTTCTAAAATATTTCCTTCTATGTTTGTCTCGATGCCCAGTTCCATGTCATTTGCAGTCAATGTAATTGTACCGGCACTTGCCTCCATAAGAATGCATTCAAGAATAGGTAGTGTTGTCTTATTGGAAACAGCTTTGGATACAATGCTGACACCGGAAACCAGGTCGCTTTTATTACAAACGATTTTCATATTGTGTATAACTCCTTTCAGGTTCAAAAATACTTAAATATATATTAAAAATCCGCAGTATAAGCCGTAGGGGCTGTGGATTTGTGAATAACCCTAAAAAACGGCTTAATTTAAGGCTGAATTAGGGTTAATAACTTGTTAAAAAGCCACGGATAAAGCTTTCATAACTCGAAGGTTATCAACAAGCCTGAAATTAAGGTTTTCATTATCAACACAAAAGACACAGGTTATCCACAAGATTCTGTGTATAAGCCTTATGAGGGGTTCATTTTTTTTATAATAACGTCAAGGGTCGTGGATAAAGAAGAATCTTTCTGTAAATCCTTCTCAATCTTCTCTGAGCCATGAATGACCGTAGAGTGGTCTCTTTTTCCGAGATACTCACCTATTTTTACAAAAGAAGTATCCGTAAGTTTCTTGCACAGGTACATACAGATCTGCCTTGGATATGCGATATCATGGCTTCGTTTTTTGGATATAATATCAGCCGGCTGGATGTTAAAATGTTCAGCCACCGTAGTGATGATCAGATCTGGTGTAATTTTTACAACAGTATCATTGTCCACAAGGTCTTTTAGGGCAATTTTAGCTAAATCAAGATCAATCGGTCTTTTTTCGAGTTTGGAATATACCCTGATTTTGTTCAGTGCTCCTTCCAGTTCTCGAATATTCGATTTAATGTTTGAGGCTATGTAGTCAAATATAGCATCGTCGATATAAATGTGATCCAGTTCGGCGCGTTTTCTTAAAATCGCGATTCTCGTCTCATAATCAGGAGGCTGAATATCTGCCGTCAGCCCGCAGCCAAAACGGGTCCTCAAACGTTCTTCCAAAGTCTCGATTTCTTTCGGAGGCTTATCGGAAGATATGATAATCTGGCTTTTGGAATTATACAAAGCATTAAATGTATGGAAAAACTCCTGCTGGGTGCTGTCTTTACCTATTATAAACTGAATATCATCGATCAGGAGTACGTCGATGGTCCTGTATTTGTTTCTGAGCTCTTCCTGTTTGTTGTGATGGATCGCATTGATGACTTCGTTGGTGAAATCTTCACTGGTCACGTACAGGACCTTGAGTTTGCTGTTATTTTCCATAATGTAATGGGCGATTGAGTGCATCAGATGGGTTTTCCCCAATCCGGCGCCGCCGTATAAAAAAAGCGGATTGTAAGCTTCCGCCGGAGCTTCTGCCACAGCAATGCAGGCGGCATGAGCCATCTGGTTGTTTGTTCCGACGACGAAACTGTCGAACGTATATCTCGGATTTAAGTTATTGGAATCCTGAAGCTGGGTATCCGTGCGGGATGCAGGAGCCTTTTTCTTCTTAGCTTCTTCCAGAACAAAAGAAATTTCGTATTTTTTACCTGTGATATCCTGAATGGCCAGAGAAATATAAAAGTCATACATCTTACTTTCAATAAAATGTATGCCTCTGGCATCAAAATTACTGTTCAATGACAAAACAATCTGATCGTCTTTCACTTCTTTAATATTGAGGGGTTTAATCCAGGCGTTGATGGCAGCACTTGAAATATCGTGTTCCTGTTCAAGTTTTAACAAAACGTCATCCCAGATCGCTTCGATTTTTTTCTTCATTGATTTTTACGGACCTCTTTCTAAATAAGTTTAAAAAAATACACTATTACTAGTGTATAACAAAAGAATTTTTTTTTCAATGTTTCTTTCATATAATAAGTACAATCATAATACAATATATGTTGTCTGTGAAAAACTGTGGATAAATTTATTCACAAAATAAACACTAGGAAATATCAGGGGTTTCGACACATATAAACATATGATAAACAAATATTTCACATAGTTTTCCACATGTTATCCACAAATTGTGTATAACTTTTTAGAGTCCTACAATATCTATGGATGGAATAACTTTATCGCAAAAAAACATAGAATTCTCTTGACTTATGCAGGTAATTTTGACTATAATGGGAGTGATGTTTTTTAGAAAATATATGGTTTCATATATAAAATTACTATTTTTTGATTAAGGAGGTGTTTCTAGACATGAAAATGACATTTCAGCCAAAGAAAAGACAGAGATCTAAAGTTCATGGTTTCAGAAAGAGAATGAGCACTGCTAACGGAAGAAAAGTTATTAAGAGCAGAAGAGCAAAAGGAAGAAATAGATTGTCAGCATAGGTCGCAGTGATGTGACCTTTTCTTTTCTCTAAATAATAGGGAAGGAAAAGATATGAAGCATTATCATTCATTAAGAACAACTAAGGAATTTCAGCAGGTATATAAAACCGGTAAATCAAAAGCAAACAGATATTTAGTTTTATACTGCAGGGAAAATCAGCTTAATTATAATCGTTTTGGAATCTCTGTCAGCAAGAAGGTGGGAAACAGTGTCGTGAGACACCGGGTGACCAGGCTTCTGAGAGAGAGTTACCGTCTTCGTGAGTCAGAGTTTAAGCAGGGATTTGATCTTGTAGTTATTGCCAGAAATACGGTTAAGGATGAAGGTTTTCACACGGTGGAAAGTGCTTTGCTCCATCTGATGAAGCTTCATCGTTTAAAAAGAGATGAAAAACATTGAAAAAGATTTTGATTTATTTGATACAGTTTTATAGAGCACATTTGTCTAAATTAAAAGGAAAAGGAACTTGCATTTATACTCCGACCTGTTCAGAGTATGCAGTTGAAGCACTGGAAAAACACGGCGCGCTGAAGGGAAGCCTTCTGGCTGTGTTTCGAATATTGAGATGTAACCCTTTTGCAAAGGGAGGATATGATCCTGTTCCGGAAGTGAGAAAGGTGAAAGGTAAAAAGAAATGATGTATTTGGCTCAAGCAGCCCAGGCAGGCAGCGGTGGATTATTGTCTCCGATTGTATGGGTTTTCGGCGAGATCATGAAGTGGATTTACAATGGATTATCAGCTGTCGGTATTGAGAATCTTGGATTGTGTATTATTTTGTTTACATTGATTTCAAAGTTGATTATTTTTCCGCTGACGATCAAGCAGCAGAGAAGTATGAAGATCAACCAGGTGGCACAGCCTGAAATGATGAAGATTCAGAAGAAATACCGTGGTAAGAGAGATCAGGCATCTATGATGAAACAGCAGGAAGAGATGCAGAAAGTCTATGACAAGTATGGGACAAGCCCTACCGGAGGATGTGCGACTACATTGATCCAGTTTCCGATCATCATGGCTCTGTATTATGTAGTCAGAAATCTGGAAGGTTATATTCCTAACATTCCTAAGAGTGCGTATGAATTTGTTCTTGGAATTAACATTCAGAATACACCGGGATTCAAACTGAGTATTTATCTTATTATCCCGCTTTTGTCCGCTTTCTTTCAATATTTAAGTGCACGTACATCTATGGCAGACATGGATTCAGATAATCCGGCGGCAGGTATGTCTAAGAATATGATGCTGATGATGCCTATTATGTCTTTATTCATGTGTATCACTCTTCCGGTGGGAATTGGTATTTACTGGACTGCAAGTGCAGTTTTCCAGTGGGTACAGCAGATTTTGATCAATAATTACTATAATCATACAAACATGCAGAAGATCATTGAGAAGAGCAGAGAGAAAGCAGCCAAGAAGAAAGCTAAGAAAAAGGGTCCTTCAATGTATGAAAAAATGATGGGTGCTGCAAACGGCAGTACACCGTCAGAATCATCCCAGGATAATACGATCAGCAGCATTGCAAAGAAAAAAGTCACAAAAAATGTAGAGTATAACACAGAATCCCAGGGAGGAATTGCATCTAAGGCAAATATCGTGAAGAACCGGATGGATAAAGGGGGAAAATAAAATGGCAGTAACGCGTTTTACTGGCAAAACGGAATCTGATGCGGTTATGAATGCGGCCATGGAGCTGGGAATTCCGAGCACAGAAATTCAGTATGCAGTGATTGACAAAGGGAGCAACGGATTTTTAGGACTCTTTAAAAAGCCGGTGATCATTGAATTGACGGAAGAAGAAAAACCGGCTGAGCCTGTAATGGAAGATAAACCTGAGAAAACAGCGGAGGTGCAGGCTGCTCCAGAAAAGAAAAAGAAACAGGTCCAGGAACCCAAGAAGGCTGCCAGTGAGAATCCGAAAGAAAAAGTTTATAAACGCCCGGATAATATTGATCAGATCATAGACGACACAGAAGCATATCTGGATGAAGTATTAAAGGCGATGGGACTTGTTCCTAAATTAAATCTTTATTATAATACGACCGGAAATGTGCTGAATATTAATGTTACCGGTGAAAAGATGGGCGCTCTGATCGGAAAGCACGGACAGACACTGGATGCACTCCAATATCTCACGAGCCTGTTTGTGAATAAAGAAAGCGAAGCTTTTATTAAAGTAAAGCTTGATACGGAGAATTACAGGGAGCGCAGACAGGAAACTTTAGAAAAGCTTGCGCTCAGCATTGCAAATAAAGTGAAGAAGACAAAAAAACCGGTTCATCTGGAGCCTATGAATCCGAATGAACGCCGGATTATCCATTCTGCACTTCAGAGAGATCCTAAGATCGTGACAAAAAGTCAGGGAAAAGATCCTTACCGCAGAGTGGTTGTCATGCTGAAAAAATAATGAATTTGGGTTGCCTTTTGCGGCAGCCCTTTTTTGCCTTGCGGAGGACATTGAAATGGGAACAGATACAATCGCAGCGATCGCTACACCGCTGTCCAGCAGCGGGATTGGGATTATAAGAATCAGCGGGCCGGAAGCCATAGATATTGCTTCTGAAGTATTCCGCCCGAAAAGAGAAAAAGATATAAAAAAGGCAGCCACTTATACGGCTCATTACGGACATGCAGTGAAGGACGGAAAGGATATTGATGAATGTATTCTTCTGATTATGAAAGGTCCTCATTCCTATACTGCCGAAGACGTGGCGGAGATCAACTGTCACGGCGGAGTCGTCGTGATGAAAAAAATACTGTCTTGTATCATTGAAGCCGGGGCGAGGCCGGCAGAACCGGGTGAATTTACAAAACGGGCATTTTTAAACGGGAGGATTGATCTTTCCAGAGCAGAGGCCGTAATGGATCTGATTCACTCCAAAAATGAATTTGCCATGGAAACATCCTTAAAGCAGTTAAAAGGAAGTCTTTCTGAAAAAATTCGTTCTTTGAGAAAAGAGATTGTTCATAGTGTGGCGTTTATTGAATCCGCATTGGATGACCCTGAGCATTATTCTGTAGACGGATTCTCTGAACAGCTGAAAGTACAGGTAGAGCACGCCAGGGATGACATTCAGAAGTATCTTGATTCATCCGACAACGGGCGTATATTGAAAGAAGGTATTCACACGGCAATTGTGGGAAAACCCAATGCCGGGAAGTCTTCGATATTAAATGTCCTGCTGGGTAAAGAAAGAGCTATTGTCACAGATATCGCAGGAACTACAAGGGATACTCTGGAAGAGTCGATTCAGATCAACGGGATTCCGCTGAATGTGATCGATACGGCGGGTATTCGGGATACGGATGATGTTGTTGAGAAGATCGGTGTGGATAAAGCGAGAGATTCGGTGATAAAAGCGGATCTCGTCCTCTATGTTGTGGATACTTCGGTTCCGCTGACAAAAGAAGACGAGGAAATTATGAAGCTTCTTAACGGAAAGCAGGTAATTGTACTGTTAAATAAATCAGATCTGGAAACAAAAGTTTCTGAAAGTGAGTTTCTTGACAGAGGATTCCAAAATATCGTTCCAGTATCGGCGAAAAGTCTTTACGGACTGGAAGATCTTTATGAGAGGATCAATGATCTTTTCTTTAACGGAAGGGTATCGTTTAACGACGAAGTATACATTACAAATATGAGACATAAGAAAGCGCTGGCAAATGCAAAGGACAGCCTTGATCTGGTTCTGAAAAGCATCGAGGACCGGATGCCGGAGGATTTCTTTTCGATTGATCTCATGGATGCCTATGAGGAACTTGGCTATATTATTGGGGAGTCTGTGGGCGAGGATCTGGTAAATGAAATATTTGCAGAATTTTGTATGGGTAAATAGAGATGAAAAATTTAGAAGAATTTTATGATATTGTAGTTGTAGGTGCGGGCCACGCAGGCTGTGAGGCGGCATTGGCCTCAGCGCGCCTTGGATTTAAAACAATTTGTTTTACAGTGAGCATGGACAGCATAGCCCTGATGCCGTGTAATCCGAATATAGGAGGAAGCTCCAAGGGACATCTGGTAAAAGAGATCGATGCTCTTGGCGGTGAAATGGGTGTGAATATAGATAAGACTTATATTCAGTCCAAAATGCTGAACCGTTCCAAGGGACCAGCTGTTCATTCCCTCAGGGCACAGGCGGATAAAAAGATGTATTCCATGGCTATGACACAGACAATGGGAAATACAAAAAATCTTACGGTCAGGCAGGGAGAAGTGACACAGATTCTGACACAGAACGGCAAAGTCACGGGAGTAAAAACTTACTCGGGTGCCGTTTATCATGCGAAAGCAGTGATCCTCACAACCGGTACTTACCTGAAAGCCAGGTGTATTTACGGAGATGTGAGCAATGAGACTGGGCCTAACGGTCTTCAGGCTGCCAATTATCTGACACAGTCTCTGAAGGATCTTGGAATTGAAATGCGCCGGTTTAAGACTGGAACTCCGGCCAGAATTGATAAGAACAGCATTGATTTTAATAAGATGGAAGAACAGTTCGGGGATGATAAAATTGTTCCGTTCAGTTTTACAAATACTAGAGAAGATATACAGAGAGATCAGATTTCCTGCTGGCTGACTTACACAAACGAGGAGACGCATGAGATCATCCGTGAAAATATTGGGCGTTCCCCATTATTTTCAGGTGCCATTGAGGGTACAGGCCCCCGGTATTGCCCCTCTATTGAAGATAAGATCGTAAAATTTCCGGATAAAAACCGGCATCAGGTTTTTATTGAACCTGAGGGTGAATATACGAATGAGATGTATGTGGGGGGAATGTCAAGTTCTCTGCCTGAAGACGTCCAGTATGCCATGTACCGCAGCGTGACGGGGCTTGAAAATGTTAAAATCATCAGAAATGCATATGCTATTGAATATGACTGCATCAATGCAACACAGCTGAAGCCTTCTTTGGAATTTAGGAAAATAGGAGGGCTGTTTTCAGCAGGACAGTTCAACGGAAGTTCCGGATATGAAGAGGCAGCTGCCCAGGGACTGATCGCAGGCATAAATGCTGCGAGAATGATCCAGGGAAAGGAATCTCTGGTCCTTGACCGCTCCCAGGCTTATATTGGTGTTCTGATCGATGATCTTGTGACAAAGGAGACGAGTGAGCCGTACCGTATGATGACTTCCAGGGCAGAATACAGGCTTTTGCTGAGACAGGATAATGCGGATCTCCGTCTTTCAAAAATAGGATATGAAATGGGGCTAATCAGTGAAGAGAGATATCAAAACCTGCTGGAGAAAGAAGCGCGGATAGAAAAAGAAATCAATCGGCTCAGCCGCGTAAATGTCGGGGCTTCAGGAAAGGTTCAGGATCTGCTTTCAAAATGTCAGAGCACGGAGTTAAAGTCTTCTGCGACTATGGCAGAACTGATCAGGAGGCCGGAGCTCACTTATGATATGCTTTCTCCCATTGATCCGGACAGGCCCGAATATCCTGAGGATGTGAGAGAACAGGTGAATATTAATATTAAATATGAAGGTTATATCAAACGCCAGCTTTCTCAGGTGAAACAGTTTAAACGCTTAGAGAAGAAGAAAATCCCTGAGGGAATAAAGTATGAAGATATAGGAAACTTAAGGATTGAAGCAATACAGAAGCTGTCTAAGATACGTCCTGCATCGATTGGACAGGCGTCCAGGATTTCCGGGGTATCCCCGGCAGATATTTCGGTTCTTCTCATTTATTTGGAACAGCTTCATCAAGGGGCTTAGGAGTGTATATGATTAGTTTAAGAGAAAAAGCAGAAGAGTTAGGAATTGCATTGACAGACAGGCAGCTTGCTCAGTTTGAAATATATTATGAATTACTGACAGAGAAAAATAAGGTAATGAATCTTACTGCGATCACTGAGAGAGAGGATGTGATCCTCAAGCATTTTGTGGATAGTCTGGCATTGGTGAAGGCGGAGTGTGGATTTTCTTCACAAAAAATTCTCGATGTAGGGACGGGAGCAGGATTTCCGGGAATTCCTTTAAAGATTGCATTTCCTGGATTAAAGATCGTACTTCTGGATTCTCTGAATAAGAGAGTTAAATTTTTGCAGGAAGTGATCGATGCTCTGGAACTGCATGATATTACGGCAGTCCATGGAAGGGCGGAGGACTACGCCAGGCAGAAGGAATACCGTGAGCAGTTTGACCTGGTTGTTTCCAGGGCAGTTGCCAACTTGAGCACGCTTTCGGAGTATTGTCTTCCCTATGTAAAGGTATCAGGAATGTTTCTTCCTTATAAATCCGGCAGGATCGAAGAAGAAATGAGAGAAGGAAAGCATGCGGTATTTCTCCTTGGTGGAGAGATTGAAGATGTTGTGTCATTTGTACTTCCGGGTACAGACATGGAGAGGACTATTCTTAAAATAAAAAAACAAAAGGCAGCCCCGAAGCGCTATCCGCGCAAAGCAGGGCTGCCGTCAAAAGAGCCGATCCGTTAAAAAAAGATTTTGCAGGCTTTCAGGACTTCATCGGGATTTTCCAGATGAGGCAGGAGTTTTGACCCTTTTATAAAATGATATTCAACGGAAGGATTCAATACCTGGTACTGTTCAATGGTGTTTTCGGCTTCTGGCGTATGATCTCCCATGAGGAAGTAAATACTGTGGTTTAAATTTTTTATGGATGGAATCAGATTACAATTCAGGTAGTCTGAGATGAGGCTTGCATACAAATATTTTGTGTCTGATCCACATTTGTGAGCGGATTCATGACAGATATCCACATATTTCTGCTTAATGTCCTTAGGTCTGTGGAAATATTCCCGGGCAAGTTTTTTCTGGATCATTGGTCTGCTGTGCAGGATATTGTAAGTGAGTGTGCCGATGATCGGAAGCTCCATAAAATATTTGAGTACTTTTTTGCGGTTCCCGGGATAACGCCCTGCCTTTGTCATATTTTCAGGATTGATCATCATGAGCCGGCTGAAATTCCTGGGTTCTGTGTAGCATGCCAGAAAGATCAGAGATGATGACTTTCCGCTGGAGATGATGTCAGTCTTTGTGCCGATTACATTTTTGATAAAATCATTGATCAGCTGAACATAAAGATAGCTTGTATAAGTGATCCGCGGTTTGTCGGAACGGCCGCATCCCAGAAGATCCAAAGTATAGACCGTATGTGACCTGGAGAGTTCTTCTTTTATTTTATAAAATTCCAGTTCTGAGCTGCAGTTGTTCAGATCGTGAATGAGGAGAAGCGGAGAACCGGTTCCATGTTTTGTATAGTAGAGACTGCCGAATCTCCAGGAGTAAGTATTGCCGTATTTGGAGAACAGAGCATCCTTCATGGAGGATAGTGAGAAGACAAGCTTATTTATCAGATATACACATATTGTTGAAACAGTTGTAATGGTGGCCAGATTTCGCAGTTTTTTATAGAAACGCATACAGAGTCTCCTTTCTAATTTATTACTATTATTATATGACAAACAAGGATTTGATACAATAATACTTTGCATTCCTTAGAAATTCGTTTATCATAAAGAAAAGAGGTGGTGAGATATTTGGAAGAGAAGAAGATTGATAAGGATCAGCTGATGTCAGATCTGGCAGCCTATTTATCTGAAGAATATATGGAGTGTGTGGCTGAAAAAGAAAAATTTATAGAAGAAAAATATAAACTGGAAGAAGAAAAAGAGCGGCTGATCCGTTGTGTGATGCTGGAAAAAGAAAAGAGACAGATTCGGTCGGTATTTTCTCCTTTGTCCTTAGATGAAAACCTCATGGAAGAAGTGAAGGAACCGGATACAAGAGAAGTGGAACATGCATTGGATGTGTTATCCAAAAATATACGGAAGATACAAAAAAAGTGTGATAGACTGAAATCATATTTAAAAGGACTGGAAGAAACTTATTTTGTGGTTTCTGGTTTAGAGGAGCTGGATAAGAGTCAAGAGGAGGTTCTGTTTCTTCCTGCATTTTATGAACTTATGGATCATTTCAGAAAAATTCATCCTGAGATTACAGTCAGCTTTGAGAGAATAGAAAAAGAATCACCGGTGATTCTTACATTTTCATTCTTGACAGGATTTCATCAGATGATGAGATATTCTGTTCAAAAAATAGGAATTTGTTCTTTAAATATAGATACCTTTATTGAACATGACAGAATTATGCTGCAGTTTGTTATGAAACCAAAAAAACAGGCATCCATTCAAAAATTTAAAAAAAATAGAAATATATTGGAAGACATATTGACCAGAGAATTTGCAATTACCAGATGGCAGGAAAATTCAGTGGTATTGCAGGCAATCATAGAAGCATAAGTGAGGAGAAAGATGAGAAATAAAATAATTGATTTAATTACAGATTCTATTAAGGAATTGGACAGAGAGACAGTGAGCCGTATTTTAGAAATACCTCCTCAGGAGGATATGGGTGATTTCGCATTTCCATGTTTTCAGCTGGCTAAAATTTTCCGAAAAGCTCCAACTATAATAGCACAGGAGGTAGCAGAAAAGATAAAAAAAACAGATTTTGTCTCTAAGACGGCAGCTATGGGGCCTTATGTAAATTTCTTTATTGACAGAACAATGTTTGTAAGTGAAATGTTAAAACAGGTTTCTGTGGATAACTATGGAAGTTCTGAGATTGGATGTGGAAAAACTATCTGTATCGATTATTCTTCTCCGAATGTGGCAAAGAATTTTCATGTCGGTCATCTGAGGACCACACTGATTGGAAATTCTATTTACCGTATTTATAAAAAGCTTGGTTATCGGGTAGAGAGAATCAATCATTTGGGTGACTGGGGCACTCAGTTTGGAAAATTAATCGTTGCCTATAAAAAATGGGGAAGCAAAGAGGCTGTGGAACAAAACGGTATATCTGAACTGATGAAGATTTATGTAAAGTTTCATGAAGAAGCAGAAAAGGACGATACTTTAAATGATGAGGCCCGGGCATGGTTTGTGAAGATGGAGCAGGGTGATGAAGAGGCTCTTTCTATCTGGGAGTGGTTTAAAGATATAAGTTTAATTGAATATAAAAGAATTTATGAACTTTTGGATGTAGATTTTGACTCTTATGCCGGTGAAAGCTTTTACAGGGACAAGACTTCTGCCGTTGTGGATGAGTTAAAGAAAAAAGGAATGCTGAAAGAAAGTGAAGGCGCCTTTATCGTTGATCTGGAGAAATATGATATGACCCCTTGTCTGATTATGAAAAAGGATGGAAGTTCTATTTATGCTACCAGGGATCTTGCCGCTATTTTTTATCGGAAAAAAACATATGATTTTGAAAAATGTATCTATGTGACCGGTATGGAACAGAAACTTCACTTTGCACAGGTGTTCAAGGTGGTGGAACTCATGGGATATGAGTGGGCCAAAACAGATTTGATTCATGTACCTTATGGGTTGGTTAGTCTGGAAGGCGGAAAACTTTCTACCAGAAGCGGCAATATTATTTATGCAGAAGATATTCTCCGTGAATCTGTATCAAAAATCAAAGAGGTCATCAATGATAAAAACCCGGATTTACAGGATAAAGAAGAAGTTGCAAAGATGGTAGGTATTGGTGCCATTATTTTCAATGATCTTTATAATCAGAGAATAAAGGATGTCACATTCAGCTGGGATAAGATTCATAGCTTTGATGGTGAGACGGGCCCTTATGTTCAGTACACTTATGCACGTGCTGCCAGTGTTTTGAGAAAGACTGGAATAACGGATGTGCCAGAAGAAATAGATTCTTCTTTATTGACAGATGAAGCATCGGTTTCCTTATTAAAAGAATTGATCCGTTTTCCAGAAGTTGTAGAGACAGCAGCAGAACGTCTGGAACCTTCGGTTGTTGCAAGATTTGTTATGTCTGTCGCCCAGGCATTTAATCATTTTTATCATGAAAATCAATGTAATGTGGAAGATGAAAAACTCAAAAGGGCAAGGGTTAAGTTAGTAATAATTGCAAAGGAAGCAATCAAAGACGGCCTCGATCTTCTTGGAATGAAGTGTCCGGAACAGATGTAGTAAGAATGTAAAGTTGGGTAAAGCAGATATGAAATTTCATATCTGCTTTGTTTTTATGTTTCACGTGAAACATTATTGTATTTATTTTCATGTTTCACGTGAAACATCTGGAAATGAAAAGTTGTAAGTGATATAATATTTCTTAAAAGGAGATTATATAATATGGGAAGAATTATCGCAATTGCTAACCAAAAGGGCGGCGTCGGTAAAACAACGACGGCGGTGAATCTTTCTGCTGCCCTGGCTGCTGCAGGAAAAAAGACACTTATCATAGATATGGACCCTCAGGGAAATACAACAACTGGTCTGGGATTGGACAAAAATGAATTAGAACATACGGTTTATGAAGTGATTTCATCTGAAATTACATTTGATGAATGTATTTGTCCGGAAGTTATTGAAAACTTATCTTTGGCCCCAGCTAACCGTAATCTGGCCGGAGCAGAAATAGAATTGATGACAGTAGACCGCATGCAGTACATACTAAAAGAGAAACTTCAGCCGACTGTCGAAAACTTTGAGTTTATTATCATAGACTGTCCGCCTGCCCTGGGAATGCTCACAGTCAACGCTATGACGGCTGCAGATACCGTAATTGTACCAATTCAATGTGAATTTTACGCACTGGATGGATTGACACAGTTAATGTATACGATTGAGTTGATACAGAAGAGTCTTAATCCTGACTTGAAAATTGAAGGTGCAGTGTTT
The DNA here is from genome assembly GCF_000432215.1 of Anaerostipes sp. CAG:276. NCBI lineage: Bacteria > Bacillati > Bacillota > Clostridia > Lachnospirales > Lachnospiraceae > Anaerostipes > Anaerostipes sp. CAG:276. Next base: position 155,648 of record NZ_FR889195.1, on the reverse strand, counting down.
ACTATGTATGATGCCAGAACAAATTTATCGCTGCAAGTTGTAGAAAATGTAAAATCATATTTGAACCAAAATATTTATAAGACAATTATTCCGAGAAACGTGCGTTTGGCAGAGGCACCGAGCCATGGACTTCCGATTAATTTGTATGATCCTAAGTCAGTTGGTGCAGAGAGCTATCAAATGCTCGCAGAAGAAGTCATTGCAAACGGAGGAAAAGAGGAATGACGACGAAAAAGAAAACAGGATTAGGACGGGGACTGAACACATTGATACCAAGTGCTCCGGTTAAGGACACCGAATCAGAAAAGATTTTAAAAAAAGAAGAGCAAATAAAATCGGAGATTATGGTACCGATATTGAAAGTAGAACCAAATCCGAATCAGCCCAGAAGACAGTTCGATGATGATTCTCTTCAAGAGCTGGCGGATTCGGTCAAGCAGTATGGAATTCTTCAGCCGCTGATTGTAAAAAAACATGATAAATTTTATGAGATCATCGCGGGAGAGCGCAGATGGAGAGCAGCTAAATTAGCGGGCTTAAAAGAAGTGCCGGTGCTGATTAGAGATTATGCAGAAAATGAAATAGTAGAAATTGCATTGATCGAAAATATTCAAAGAGAAGATTTAAATCCCATTGAAGAAGCACTGGCTTACAAAAGGCTTATGGAGGAATTTTCACTGAAGCAGGACCAGGTGGCGGCAAAAGTTTCGAAGAGCCGTGCTGCCATCACGAATTCACTGAGACTTTTGAAACTGGATCAGAGGGTCCAAAATTTGTTGTCGGAAGAAATGATCACTACGGGGCATGCCCGCGCACTTCTGGCGATTGAAGATCCCGATCAGCAATATGAGACTGCGATGAAAGTTTTCGATGAGAAACTCAGTGTCAGAGAAATTGAGAAGCTTGTAAAACAGATGTCAAAGAAAAAGAAGGAAACTCCGAAAGAGGAGAATAAAGTTCAGGAATTTCTGTTTGCCAATATAGAAGAATCCTTGAAACAGGCACTCGGCAGCAAAGTGAATATAAAGAATCGAAATAACAAAGGAAAGATTGAGATAGAGTACTACTCAAAAGAAGAGCTGGATCGTTTAGTTGATATGCTGAGAACGTTATAGGAGGAATGAAATGACAACAGACATTACAATTTTTGGAATTGACTTATTTTATATTTTATGCGGCTTAGCCGGTGTATGTACCCTGGCACTGCTTTTAATTGTAGTATTGCTGGTGAAGACCAGCAGGTTAAAAAAGAAGTACCGCATGTTTATGAAGGGGGAAAATGGAAAGTCCCTTGAAAAGACTTTTGTAAAACATTTTGATGAATTGGAAAGAATTGAAGAAAATCATAAAATACTTGATGAAGAAATGGGAAGACTGAAAGATAAGCTTCAATTATCATATTCCAAAATGCAGGTTTTAAAATATAATGCATTTAAAGAAATGGGCGGAGAGACGAGTTTTGCGATTGCACTTTTGGATCACAGGAACAATGGAATTGTATTGAATGCCATGAGCAACCGTTATGGAAGTTATATGTATGCAAAAGAAATTAAAGATGGCCGTTCAGAGGTAGCACTTTCTAAAGAAGAGCAGATTGTGTTGGAAGATTGTATGAATAAATAAACATATCAGGAGGAAATCATGTTAGACATTAAATTTGTGAGAGAAAACCCGGAAGCAGTAAAACAGAACATTAAAAATAAGTTCCAGGACCGCAAACTGCCGCTGGTAGATGAAGTCTTAGAATTAGATGAAAAAAACAGAGAGATCAAACAGGAAGTTCAGTCTCTGAGAGCCAACAGGAATAAGATTTCCAAACAAATTGGCGGATTGATGGCACAGGGAAAAAAAGAAGAAGCCGAGCAGCTGAAACAGGAAGTGTCAAACCAGGCCGGCAGGATTGAGGAACTGACAGAGGAAGAAAAAAAAGTAGAAGAAAAAATCTTAAAAATCATGATGACCATTCCGAATATCATTGATCCGTCAGTGCCGATTGGAAAAGATGACAGTGAAAATGTAGAGATCGAGAAATTCGGTGAACCGATTGTCCCTGACTTTGAGATTCCTTATCACACGGAAATTATGGAAAACTTCAGCGGTATTGATCTGGACAGTGCAAGAAAAGTGGCAGGCCAGGGATTTTATTATTTGATGGGAGATATTGCGAGGCTTCATTCGGCAGTCATCTCTTATGCCCGCGATTTTATGATCAACAGAGGATTTACTTACTGTGTGCCGCCGTTTATGATCAGAAGTAATGTTGTGACCGGCGTCATGAGTTTTGACGAGATGGATGCCATGATGTATAAGATAGAAGGGGAAGATCTCTATTTGATCGGAACGAGTGAACACTCTATGATCGGTAAATTTATCGATACGATGATTCAGGAAGAAGAACTTCCGAAGACCCTGACAAGCTATTCCCCATGTTTCCGGAAGGAAAAAGGAGCTCATGGACTGGAGGAGAGGGGAGTTTACAGAATCCATCAATTTGAAAAACAGGAAATGATCGTTGTATGTAAACCGGAAGAAAGTATGGACTGGTATGAAAAACTGTGGAAAAATACCGTAGATCTGTTCCGTTCTCTGGATATTCCGGTCCGGACATTGGAGTGCTGTTCCGGAGACCTGGCTGATCTCAAAGTAAAATCAGTAGATGTAGAGGCATGGTCTCCGCGTCAGAAAAAATACTTTGAGGTAGGAAGCTGTTCTAATCTTGGAGATGCACAGGCACGGAGATTAAAGATCCGTGTGAATGGAGAAGACGGCAAGTACTACGCCCATACATTGAACAACACGGTCGTTGCACCGCCTCGAATGCTGATCGCATTTTTGGAAAATAATCTTCAGGCAGACGGGAGTGTGAAGATACCGGAGGCACTTCAGCCTTATATGGGCGGAATGAACGTCATTCAGTAAAGGATTTTATATGGAAAAAGCAAAGATTATTTTAGTGGAAGATAATCAGAAGATTCAGAAAGAACTCTGTGAGTTTCTGAGCAGATATGATTATGAGACAAAAGCACTCAATAACTTTGAAAATATAGTGGAGGATATCCTGAAGGAAAGGGCTGATCTGGTCCTTCTGGACATCAACCTTCCCGTGTACGACGGATATTATATATGCCGTGCGGTCAGAGAAAAATCGGATGTCCCGATCATCGTCGTCACAAGCAGAGACAGCGAGATGGATGAGCTGATGAGCATGAATCTGGGAGCCGATGATTTTATTTCTAAGCCGTATAACACACAGATTCTTGTGGCACGGATATCTTCTCTGCTCAAACGTACAAAACATGTGAAAGAAGACTGGCAGATGACTCATAAGGGACTTTTGATCAATCTGTCAAACAGTACGGCATGCCACGGAAAAGAGCAGATAGAACTGAGCAAAAATGAAGTGAAGATTCTGTCTGTGCTTGTGAAGCATAAAGAGAAGATCGTTTCCAGAGATAATCTGATGGAAGAACTGTGGCAGTCCAATGAATTTGTAGATGACAATACACTGACGGTAAATATCAACAGGCTCAGAAAAAAACTGGATTCCATTGGGCTTGCCGATTATATTGTCACAAAGAGAGGGCAGGGGTATCTTGTATGAGCTTCAGGGCATATTTAAGAGATAAGTCATTATTTTTTGGACTTCAGATATTTTATCTGGCTTTTCTCGTATGGATGCTGAATCTGTTCCACGCCACAACCTTTGCTATTATATATCTGCTGTGTCTGTACTTTATTCTTATGATTCTTGCACTGGGAAATGAATATTTTAAGAGAAAACGTTTTTATGAGACGGCGCTGGAAAGTATGGATTCCTTAGATAAAAAATTTATGCTCCCGGAGCTTCTTGACAGGCCTGATTTTACAGAGGGAAAAATATTTTATGACTGTCTGTCACAGACCAATAAGTCTATGAGCGATGAAGTGGCAGTGTATAAGATCTCTGCCCAGGATTACAGAGAGTATGTAGAAATGTGGATTCACGAGGTGAAGACGCCCATTGCCGCTTCCAGGCTCATGATAGAAAATAATCCGTCTGAGGTGACAAAAAATATCAGCGAAGAACTGGAAGAAGTGGAATACTATCTTGAGCAGGCGCTGTATTATTCCAGAAGCAACGGAGTAGAGAAGGACTATATTGTAAAACGTATGAATCTGAATTCCATGGTTCAGGAACTGATCCGCAGTAATTCCAAGATTTTGATCCAGTCGAAGGTAAAGGTAAGCCTTGAAAATCTGGATTATGATGTTTATACGGATGAAAAATGGATGTCATTTATTCTAAAGCAGGTATTGATCAATGCAGTAAAGTATCGCAAAGATCATCCTGAAATCCGGTTTACGGCAGCAGATGAAAAGGAACAGGTACAGCTTTATATAGAGGATAACGGCATCGGAATATCAGGAAAAGATCTTCCAAGAGTTATGGAAAAGGGTTATACGGGGACTACAGGAAGGAAGTATGCCAAATCCACGGGAATGGGATTGTATCTTTGCAGAAAGCTCTCAGATAAGCTTGGAATTGGATTTGCTGTCCGGTCAAAAGAAGGAGAAGGCACACAGATTAAAATCACATTTCCAAAAAATTCATTTGTGTATATGTAGATAAAAACCGCTGGACATAAGAATGTCAGCGGTTTTGTGTTATTTTGGATCATGTTCATCTGCATTTGGGCAGTCTTTGATATTTATTACCGGAGGACGGAAGGGATATAACTCCTCATAGGATTCCATCGCTGCCTCAGACTCTGGATTGGCAGGAATTAGTCCGGTACAGTCAGTCGTGGAACAGGTAGAACACATATCAAAAATGTTTTCATCGATTTCTTCATTGGTCAGTTCTTTTTTCTTTTTCATGATATCAACCTCCTTGTTGAGATACAATTAGTATGGTTGGTCCATGAAAAAAATATCATTCAAGAAGATTTTTCTAAAATTTTATTTGTCTAATAATATTAAGGCGATGATTTCCAGGTCTGTGTCACCGATATTTTCAATGCCGTGACCGCATCCGCTCATAGTATATGTAGTATCCCCTGCATTCACTTCATATTCGGTACCATTGTCATTGTACATGCCTTTTCCGGCTAAAATATGATAGGCTTCTCCTTCCTTTTCGTGGACATGATAGCCGAAGGAGCATCCCGGCGGGATGATGATTTTGCCGAACAGACGGCTGCTTTCTTTCATCTCTTCCTTTGTCAGAAAAGAAGTCTTCCGGATCGTTCCTTTGCCTCCCCGTGCATTTTCTACACTCTCAAACTTTACATCTTCATTTTTTAAATACATAGCTTTACCTCCATTTTTCTTGGTTATAGTATCAGTATAGAGGATAGCTTTTTAAATTACAATCCAAATAGAAAGTGACAAAAGTGTAAGTTTGCTGTAAGGCAGTTCGATGGATAGAGTAAACAGACAGTGATATAGTAAGGATAACATAAAGAAAGCAAAGGAGAATTGGGATATGAAAACAGTATTGCAAGTTCAAAATATGGAAAAATATTATGGAAACAAAGGAAATGTGACAAAGGCTGTGGACGGCATCAGCTTTGACGTGGAAAAGGGTGAATACATCGGTATTATGGGAGCGTCCGGAAGCGGAAAAACTACGCTGCTTAACTGTATTTCCACGATTGACCGTGTGACCTCGGGCCACATCTTTATAGACGGAATGGATGTGACAAAACTAAAAGGGAAACATCTTTCCAAGTTCCGGAGGGAACAGCTGGGATTTATCTTTCAGGATTTCAACCTGCTGGATACACTGACTGCCTATGAAAATATAGCGCTGGCTCTGACCATTATGAAAACTCCGGCAAAGGAAATTGATGACAGGGTAAAATCAATCGCGGAAAAATTAATGATAACAAAAGAACTGTCCAAGTATCCGTATCAGCTTTCCGGAGGACAGAAGCAGAGAGTGGCAAGCGCAAGGGCTATGGTAACCGACCCGTCCCTGATTCTGGCCGATGAGCCAACCGGAGCACTGGACAGCAAGTCTGCAAGAATGCTTTTAGACAGTATGGAAACTATGAACGCGGAACTGCATGCCACAATTCTTATGGTGACTCACGATGCGTTTACGGCAAGCTACTGTAAGCGGATTCTGTTTATCAAAGACGGTAAGATTTTTAATGAACTTGTGAGAGGCAGGGATTCCAGAAAAGAGTTTTTTGACCGCATCATTGAAGTGGTGACATTGCTTGGAGGTGACAGTACAAATGTATTCTAAATTAGCGTTTGGAAATGTAAAAAAGAGCATAAAAGATTTTACGGTATATTTTTTGACGCTGACATTCGGTGTCTGCCTGTTTTATGTATTTAACTCTATCGGCAGTCAGGAAGCGATGCTTAAAATTAATGAGTCACAGAAAAGTATCATTGAAATGCTTCAGATGGCAATCAGTTCGTTGTCTGTGTTTATTGCAGTAATTCTTGGGTTTCTTGTGATCTATGCCAACAGGTTTTTGATCAAAAGGCGGAAGAAAGAGCTTGGACTTTACCTGTGCCTGGGAATGGATAAACGGCAGGTTTCTAAAGTACTGATCATCGAAACCTTGTTTATTGGGGTGTTTGCACTGGCAGCAGGACTTCTGGCCGGAGTATTTTTATCTCAGGGGCTGTCTGCGGTAACTGCAAAAATGTTTATGGTAGAGATGAAGGAATTTACTTTTGTATTTTCCGGAGAAGCATTTATAAAGACGATCATTTACTTTGCGGTTATTTTCCTGATCGTTATGATCTTTAATACGTTCAGTATATCCAAGGTAAAGGTCATTGACCTTTTAACAGCAAATAAAAAGAATGAAGATTTAAAAGTTAAGAAACTGGGAGTTTCTGTTGTATTGTTTTTGATTTCTGTGGCCTGCATCGGATTTGCCTATCACTGTATCCGGGAAAACGGCATGATGCAGGTAGACGGTCAGTTCTGGATGAGTATTATTTTTGGTACGATTGGTACGTTTTTGTTTTTCCTGTCTCTCTCCGGATTCTTTTTAAGAATTTTGAAAACAAACAAGAAGTTTTATTACCGGAAGCTTAATATGTTTATTTTAAGGCAGATCAATTCAAAGATTACTACAACTTTCGTGTCTATGACACTGCTCTGTTTGATGCTCTTAGTGGCAATCGGTGTATTTTCTACTGGAGCCGGACTGGCGACGACAATGGGCGGAGATATGAAGAAGGCGACACCGTATGATGTATCCTATATTAAATACTTGCCGGAAGAGGAAAAGAACTATAAAGTACAAGCAGATATGAGAAAAGAATTTGAGTCAAAAGGAATCGATATGAACAAATTTGTCGATAAATCATGTATGATCTCTACGAGACTCTATGGAAAACTCAAGTTTAAAGTATTTTTAAATGGCCGTGATAGATTTGTGGATTATCCTAAGGGTGTTAAAGCATCAATGGGAAAATCATCGCCTGAGATTATAGGTTTATCAGACTACAATGAAGCCATGAGAAAACAGGGGAAACAGACGATCAGCCTAAAGTCGAATGAATATGCAGTAAATTGTAATTTTGACAATATGAAGAAGCTGTGGGAAGATGTATGTAAAGACAGGGTAGAGATTAAAATGGACGGCAGAACTCTGACTGCAAAGAGCTCTATGATCGACAGTACCTATTATTCTGCATCTTCTCTGCCGATGGACATGGGAACTTTGATCGTTCCTGACGATGTTGCAGAAAAAATTCCTGTGCATACAGTTGTATACAACTGTCAGTTAAAAGGTGATGCAGAAGAAAATACCCATAAACTAAGTAAACTGATGGAAAGTGTGTATCCCAACAAAACAATGGAGGAAAGAAATAAAGCGCCGTATCACACAGCGGTCTATAGGGTAGAAATGATCGAACAGAGCGCGGGACTGAGCACTGTGATTACCTACATTGCTATTTATATAGGAGCAGTCTTCCTGATTACATGTGCTGCCGTTCTGGCACTGCAGCAGCTCAGTGAAAATTCAGATAACGTGGAAAGATATAATTTGCTGAGAAAAATAGGAGCGGATGAGCGAATGATCAATCACGCTATGCTGGCACAGATTATTATTTATTTTATGGTTCCGCTGAGCCTCGCTCTGGTGCACTCCTATATCGGTGTGAAGGTTGCCAGTAACGTGATCGCAACATTGGGAAATGTAAATGCACTCAACGGCATACTGGCTTCGGGAGGCGCTATCCTCGTGATTTATGGGGGATATATGTTGGCAACATATCTTGGAAGCAAGGCTGTCATCAAGGATAAAAACAGATAATCAGATGATAAAACCATATAAAAAACAGCGGATTTTCGAATATCTGCTGTTTTTTATTTCTTAAAAGGATCTTGTCATGCAGGTTTTTAAGGAATTTTAATGATTGAAAATGCATGATATTGATTGACTTTGAATGAAATGGTGTTATAATAAAAGAAAAAGAGGTGATTTTATGCTGCCGGATGAACGGTTTCGGAGGATTTTAGAGATAATACGGAAAAAACAGTCGGTCACAGTGCAGGAACTGGTAAAACAGATCGGGATATCTGAGTCAACAGTCCGCAGAGACCTGGCGGCTCTGGACAAAAAAGGTCTGCTGCATAAGGTTCACGGAGGAGCCACTTCTATTGATGCGGGATTTGGTGCAGAAGAAACAGTCGCGAAGAAATCTCTGAAAAATGTGGATGAAAAACGCCGGATCGCACAATACTGTGCAGAGATCATCAGGCCGGACGATTTTATTTATCTGGATGCCGGAACGACCACAGAGATGATGATTGATTTTCTGACAGAGAAAAAAGCCTCTTATGTCACCAATGGAATCATGCATGCAAAAAAACTCATGGATTATGGTTTTAGGGTATATTTGATCGGAGGAGAACTGCGTGCAGTAACTGAGGCGGTAGTCGGGGAGGAAGCCCTGGAAAGTCTCAGAAAGTATAACTTTACAAAAGGATTTTTTGGGATCAACGGGATTTCGAAAAAAAGCGGTTTTACAACACCGGATGTAAACGAAGCACTGGTAAAGAAGACAGCTCTTAGTCAATGTCTGGATGCTTATATCTTAGCCGATGCATCTAAATTCGGCAGGATTTCAGCAGTCTGCGTGGCCGGGCTGGATCAGGCAGTCATAGTTACAGGGAAACTTAAGGAACCAAGCTTTTTAAAATATACAGCGATCAAGGAGGTATCAGAATGATTTACACAGTAACATTTAATCCGGCGATTGATTACGTCATCAAGGTGGATGACCTGACTCTTGGGAAGGTAAATCGGACCAAAAGGGAAGATATGTACTGCGGCGGCAAGGGGATTAATGTATCGAATGTACTTGCCAATTTGGGGATCGACAGTGTGGGATTTGGATTTATTGCAGGTTTTACGGGAGATGCCATTGAGACAGGGGCAAAACAGCTGGGATTTAAGCCGGACTTTATCCGTCTCAGAGAAGGCATGACAAGAATCAATGTCAAGATCAAATCAAATGAAGAGAGCGAAATCAACGGACAGGGACCGGATATCCATGAGGATGAACTGGAAATGATGTATCAGAAGCTGGATACATTAAAAGACGGAGATATATTGGTCCTGGCCGGAAGTATTCCGAACACTCTCCCTGAAGATGTATATGAAAAAATTATGGAAAGGCTTCAGGATCGTAAGATTCAGATCGTCGTGGATGCTACGAAAGATTTGTTATTAAACGTTCTGAAGTATCATCCGTTCCTTATCAAGCCGAACAATCATGAATTGGGAGAAATGTTTGGGGTTGAACTGAAAAATAATGAAGAAATCATTGAGTATGGAAAGAAGCTTCAGGAAAAAGGTGCAAGGAATGTTCTCATTTCCATGGCAGGAGATGGAGCAATCCTGATCACAGAGGAAGGGGATGTACACATTTCTCCTTGTCCAAAAGGTGAAGTTAAAAACTCTGTGGGAGCAGGCGATTCTATGGTCGCAGGTTTCCTGACCGGATATCTCAAAGCTGGAGACTATAAAGAAGCATTAAAAATGGGAATTGCCACGGGAAGCGCCAGTGCATTTTCTGAGGATCTTGCAACGAAAGATAAGATTATGGAATTGTATGAGCAGCTTTAGAATAATTTAAATGTCAAGGCAGGAAAAAAGAGAAGTTTTTATGGCTTCTCTTTTTTTTGCACTTATTTGTGAAAAGAAATGTAACGGTGACATTTCTTTTCACAAAAGATGAAAAACCTCAAACTGTTTTTTACAGAGTGCGGATGATATACTCAAACCATAGATGAGGTGATAAATATGAACAAGAGATCTCGGGAAATCTTATCTACTCTGATTCAGAAAAAAGAATATGGGCAGGCGGCACAAATGAAGGAGCTTGCAGAGCAGTTCGGAGTTTCCGTAAGGACCATCCGGAATGACTTGGAGCAGATTAATGAATTTCTCAGCAAAAATGAATTGTCCGGCGTGAGTCTCGGAAAACAAGGCGTCATTGAGACGGGAAAAGATATAAATATGGCAAGGCAGTATCTTTTCCGGGATAATTTTTATTCCTATAAGCTGGAGAAAAACGAGAGAAAGATATTTATGGCGACATTGCTGATCTGTGAAAATGATTACCGGACCCTTTCGGATCTGGCGGACTGCATGTATGTGAGCCGGTCCACAGTGATTCAGGATTTGGAAAGCCTTAAACAGTTTTTCAGGAAGCACAGACTTTATGTTGTCTCCCATTCCAATAAAGGATTGATGTTAGAAGGTGAGGAAAAAAACAAGAGATTATTGTTATTCTCCATGGTAAAAAGCAGTGAATCCGTATACCGGGAGGCACCGGTTTTTGAGAGACTGATCGGTTCTCTGAAAGAGGAGTGCCGGGTAGATATGGAAGATCTGAAGACTATGGAAAAGGTTATCAATCTGGCGGAACATTTTTCGGGAAGGTTTCTCACAGACACTTCCTTCACTGACCTTAAATATTTTCTTCTCTTAAGCCTGTACCGCATGCGGCTTAAAATTTATGCAGAGCAGGACGGCAAGAAAAACAGCAAATATGAAATGGCGGGGTATATATTAAAGCAGCTCAGTGACTTTGCTGGCATTGAGGTTGTGGAGGACGAAGTTAAATTTCTCGGAAGAATATTAAATGAGATGCGTTATATCAAAAAGACGACCAGCAACCAGGAAATTGTTAAGATGCAGGTGATCACAAGAACCTTTATTGAGCATGTTTCTATTGACATCGATTTGAATTTGCAGGGAGATTATATCTTCTATGAAAATCTCATTAATCATCTGGAATCTATGTTTTCATCAGCCATACGGGACAACACGGTGAGTTCAGTGGTGACAGAAGTCCTGGAGCGCTATCCGAAGATACAGAAAGCTGTACAAAACAATGTATTTGTCCTGGAAGATTACATAGGGCGGAAGCTTAATGAGGTAGAAATCTCATATATTGTGGTGCATATCTGTGCCGCAATTGAAAGAAACAGAAACTCCGCGGAGCGTTATTCGGTAATTCTGGTATGCAACGGAGGAATCGGAACATCCCAGCTTCTTCTGGCCAGGCTTAAAAAGTATTTCAATTTTCATGTAGCAGATATCATACCGGCTCATGATCTTAAGAATGTGGCTGTTGACGAGGCTGATGTGATTCTCTCTACAGTAGCTCTGGACACCGATTTAGAGTATATCCAGGTGGACCCTCTGCTGAATGACGGAGACTGCATCAATGTAGGGAAAAAACTTTCGAGGCTGAAAGGAAACCGGAGCACCGGTAAAAAACAGACGAAGAAAGAAAAGCCTGAGGCGGTTCATATGAAGCGGATCAAGGAAATCCTTACTTCAGATACGGACCCGGAAAAAATGATATTTAAAATAGAAGAGGTCGTCAATGAGTTCTTTCACAAAGAGGTGAGCCTGCCTCTGGCTGAAATGCTTCCAAAGCAGGCCATAAGGCTGAATGTGAGCTGTAAAACCTGGCAGGAAGCCGTCAGACAATCGGCTCAGTATCTGCTTGAAAATGATTGTATCGAGGAAAGATATATAAGTTCCATGATAAAGAATGTGGAGCAGAACGGCCCTTATATTCTCGTGGCACCGGGGTTCGCACTGCCCCATGAAGCTTTAAATGCCGGTGCAAAAAAGGTGGGTATGAGCCTGATCAGACTGGATGAGCCGGTAGTATTCGGTAAACCGGAGTTTGATCCTGTGGAGTGGGTCTGCTGTTTAAGCGCAATTAACAAAGAAACACATTTAAAGGCTATGTTCCATCTCGTGAATCTGTTTCACAATGAGAAGTTTCGAGATAAAATACGGCCGGCCCAAAGCAGAGATGAAGTCTATAACGCAATCAAACGATATGAATATGAAATGAGGTAATGCAGCATGATTTGGGAAGATTTAAAAGAGGAACTGGTGCTTACGGATCTCGATGCCGAAAGCTCCGGGGAAGTCTTTGAACGTCTGGGAAAGACACTGATAGAGGAAGGTTACTGCAGGGATTCCTATATTGACGCCTTAAAGACAAGGGAAAAGGATTTTCCTACAGGGGTCAACATGGGAGGAGTAGGAATCGCCATTCCGCATACAGATAAAAGCCATGTGTACAAAGGCGCGGTAGCCATCGGAATCTTAAAAAAACCTGTGAAGTTTTATCAGATGGGGACAACAGATGAAGTGGTCATGGCAAGACTGGTATTTATGCTCGCCGTGGACGATCCGGAAGAACATCTGGTATTTTTACAAAGGATTCTGCAGGTGCTGCAGGATTCAAACACACTGAAACAATTGACGGAGTGTACGAAAAAACAGGACGTCATCCGCATTATAAAAGAAAAAGAACAGTCACTTTCCTGAACAGGAAAAATGAAAGGAGATTTATTATGTCAGCAGTCAATATTTTATCCGTTTGCGGGTCTGGAACCGTAACATCATCTATGGTAGCGGCAAAATTGAAGGAAAAATTAGGAGAACGGGGATATTCTGTCTCCACTACGGAAGCCAGACCGACAGAGGCATTAAATCTTGCCCAGTCAGGGAGATTTGATGTTCTTGCACATACCAGCCCGCTCCCGGACGGGGATTACGGCATTCCGATGGTTAATGCTTTTGCGTGCATTACAGGTATGGGAGAAGATGAATTTTTTAATCAGATTGTGGAAGCACTGAGGTCTGTCGGAAAATAAAGAGAGAGTAAAACGGAGGAAATACATATGGAAGCAATTCTTGCAACACTGAAAGCAATCATCGACAACTTCGGATCGGCAATCATCGTACCATTTATTATTTTCATTATAGCATTGATTTTTAAAGTCAAAGTACAGAAAGCATTTTTATCCGCGCTTTATGCAGGAGTATCCCTGATGGGATTTACTCTGATTCTCGGAGCGTTTACACCGATCATCACACCGATGGTCAAGAATATGTCCCAGGTCATGGCAGGCGTCACAGGGGTAAATTTAAATACGTTTGACGTGGGATGGCAGGCGACCTCCGTCGTTGCCTTTGCTACCAGCGCGGGAATGATCTATCTGGGTCTGGGGATTCTTTTACAGACGATCCTGTTTCTTGTAAAGTGGACGAATATTTTTCAGCCGTCGGATCTCTGGAATAACTATTCCTATATTGTCTGGGGCGCCATGGTTATTTTCAAGACCCACAATTTTATTTTGGGAATCGCATGTATGATTCTTTTGAATCTGTACAGTCTGCTCATATCAGAGCTGGTTGCAAAGAGGTGGTCTAAATACTATAACTATCCCAACTGTACCATTATTGCCATGCACAATGTAGAACCCGCGATTTTTGCAATTTTGTTTGATCCGATCTTAAATAAGCTTGGATTCAACAAATTAAAACTGAATCCAAAATCGATAGAAAAGAAAATCGGATTTCTCGGGGAGCCCATGACTCTTGGATTTTTCCTCGGAATGTTTATCGGGATACTGGGAAGCATCAATAAACTTGGAACCATCGCCGGATGGGGTGATATTTTAGAAGCTGCGATAGCTACCAGTGCGGTCATGGCGATCTTTCCTAAAATAGCAAGTATGTTTGCCCAGGCGTTTGCGCCGATCACGGAGGCCGCAAGAAAATTCATGGGCAAAGCAGGTGACAGGGAATGGTATATTGCCGTCAACGATGCGGTCGGCTATGGAGAACCTGCTACTCTTACAAGCGGACTTCTGCTGATCCCTATTATGATCGTGGTTTCTACGATCCTCCCGGGCAATCAGGTGCTGCCGGTAGTAGATCTTCTGGCTATCCCATATATGGTACAGGGCCTGGTAGCGGTCTATAAAGGAAATATGTCAAAGATTCTTGTAGCCGGAACAATCTGGTTCAGCTTAGGGCTTCTCATGTGTACTTATACAGCTCCGCTGTTTACGCAGGTGGCAATCTCCGCGGGGTTTGCGATCCCGGCGGGAGCAGCCATGATTACGAGCTTTAATATTCTCGGAAAACCAATGCTTGGGTTCGTATTCCTTGCATTCCTTTCCGGAAATCCTGTCTTCATCGCGATTGCAGTGATTGTCTACGCAGTCATGTTTGCAGTCTTTAAACTGAAAAACAAGGAGATCGTAGCTTACTTAGACCGTCAGGCGGAAAAAAATGAATCAGCGGAAGAAGCAGGGGTGTAAAGTATGAAGGTAGATGTGAATAAATTTTTAAAGCCGTGCAGCTGCGGCAGAAAACATGAAATCATTGTGGACGATATAATTATAGAAAGCGGGGCAGTCAGCAGACTTCCCGAGATCCTTGCAAGGGACGCATATAAGAATTTTCAAAATATTGTAATGATCTGTGATGAAAATACTTATGAGGCAGCGGGAAAGACGGTGGAACGCCTTGTGCCGGGTCTGAAAAAGGCAGTCCTTGATCCGGAAAACCTCCATGCCAATGAACATGGCGTGGAGGCGGCACAAAAGTATCTTGACCAGATGGGCGAGCTGGATCTGATGATCGCTGTTGGGTCCGGGACCATCCATGACATCTCAAGGTATCACGCCTACGAGAAAAAAATTCCTTTCTTCTCCGTACCGACGGCGGCCAGTGTGGACGGTTTTGTATCCACAGTAGCAGCTATGACATGGCACGGATTTAAAAAGAGCTTTACTGCCGTATCGCCGATCGTTGTCATTGCGGACACGGATATTTTCAGTAGGGCACCGATGCGGCTGACGGCTTCCGGTGCTGCAGATTTGCTCGGGAAATATACGGCTCTTGCAGACTGGAAGATCACACATATCCTGACGGGAGAATATATTTGTGAAGAAATCTGTGAGATGGAGTATCAGGCACTGGATGCGCTGAAGGCCAGTCTTCCGGGACTGGCAGCCGGCGATGCGAAGGCTTATGAAGAGCTGATGTATGGACTCCTGCTTTCCGGTCTTGCCATGCAGATGACCGGCAACTCAAGACCCGCATCCGGGGCGGAGCATCATATGTCCCATTTGTGGGAAATGGAAGTGCTGAATGATTACATTGACTTTTACCACGGGGAAAAGGTTGGCGTAGGGCTGATCCTGGCTTCAAAAATCTACCACAAAGCGGCAGAGAAAATGCGCGGTGAAGCATTTACAGTGAAAGAATCTATGCCTGTAGAAGAAGAACTGATCAGAGTGAATTTTACTAAGCTTGGAATGTATGAGTCTATCATAGAAGAAAACACACCGAACCTGCTGGAAGAAGTTGACTCACAGAAGCTTTTGGAAAGGAAAGATGAGATCGCGGCGGTGATCGATGAGATCCCTTCAGCCGGAGAGCTTACCGATATGCTCAAAGAAGTGAATGGGGTCAGAACCCTTGAGGATCTTGGCTTTGATGAAAGCTTTCAGGAAAAAACTGCAAGATTATCTCCTTATGTGAGAGCAAGAATTACCTTCATGAGACTGCTCAAGTTTTATAGTTTTTATGAAGAAGTGATCAACGGTTAGGGGGAAGGAAGATATGCTGGAAGAATTAAAAGAGCAGGTGTATGAGGCAAATATGGAGCTCCCGGCAAAAGGGCTCGTCACATATACTTGGGGAAATGTAAGCGGAATCGACCGCAGAAAGGGAATGTTTGTTATCAAGCCGAGCGGAATCGCCTACGAGGAACTCAGACCTTCCGATATGGTGGTTATGGATCTTGACGGAAATAAGGTGGAAGGGGATTATCATCCTTCCTCCGATACCCCGACCCATCTGGAACTATATAAGGCATTCGGACAGATCGGCGGTATTGTACACACACATTCTGCCTGGGCAACTTCCTGGGCCCAGGCGGGAAGGCCGGTTCCATGTTATGGGACCACTCACGCAGATTATTTTTACGGGGAGATCCCGTGTGCCAGAAGTCTGAGACCGGAAGAGATTGAAACGGAATATGAGAAAAATACAGGGCTTGTCATTGTCGAGACATTTCAGGGAATGAATCCAGCCTATGTTCCGGGAGTTCTCTGCACAAACCACGGACCGTTTGCCTGGGGAAAGGATGCAGAGGAGGCAGTACACAATGCTGTCGTGATGGAAGAGGTGGCAAAAATGGCTGCCAGGACAGAACAGCTGAAGACAGAAGTGGGTGAGGCGCCCAAGACCATTCAGGATAAGCATTTTTTCCGGAAACACGGCCCCAATGCCTACTACGGAAACGCCGGAAAGTGAGGGGCTATGTTAGAAAATATCAAAGCTTTTGTCCTGGATATGGACGGAACGATTTATCTTGGAAATGAACTGTTTCCGTTTACGAAGGACTTTCTTTCCAGAGTGGAGGAGACGGGCAGAAAATTTTACTTCTTCACAAATAACTCTTCCAAGAGCCAGCAAGCCTATATTGAAAAGCTTTCCAATATGGGCATTTCTATCACCAAAGAGCAGATGATGATCTCCAGCCATGTGATGATACGGTTTCTTTTGGAGAAGCATCCTGGAAAAAGTGTTTATGTCGTGGGAACACCTTCTCTGCTAAACGAATTCAGAAGCTTTGGGATACCTCTTGTGGAAAAAGATCCAGATATTGTTGTTCTGGGATTTGACACGACTCTGACCTATGAAAAGCTGTCCAGGGCCTGCCATTCTATCCGGAACAGCTGCATCTATTACGGAATCAATCCCGATTTAAACTGTCCCATGGAGAGAGGTACGTTTATCCCGGACTGCGGTTCCATGGCAAGGCTTGTGGAGGCTTCCACCGGACGGTACCCGGAGTTTTTCGGAAAACCTTCAGAGCATACATTAAATTATATGATTCAGGAGACGGGATACCGCCCGGATGAGATCGCCATTGTAGGCGACCGGCTGTATACAGACATTGCCGTGGCCGATCAAAGCGAAGTGACCTCCATTCTTGTGTTAAGCGGTGAGAGTACCCTGAAAGATGTGGAGAATGGTGATGTAAAACCAGATGTCATTGTGAAAGATTTAAGTGAGATAACGAGAGAACTGTAAAAAGAAAAACACATTGGATGTTATGTACGGAGATCCAATGTGTTTTTCTATTAAACCCAAAGATGTTTGTGAAAAAGTTCCTGGAGGATTTTGATTTTGAACGTCTGGAAAAGACTTTTCCATATCTGCATGAAGACGAACATAAACTGCCGCTTCCATTGATCGTAACGAACACCCTGTCTGAAAGGTTAATGTCTACTGGACTTTTAGAGGATACAATGAAGAACAAAGTAAAGCTTACTGTTGCGATTTCCTGTATCACTGAGCCGTTTATACAGATGAGAGAGGAAGCGGATTTAATCTGTGAGATCGCAGGTGAGGTGATCTCAAATATGTTTTAGTACCGGTCTGTATGGCTGGATAGAAAGATGATGGACTTGTCCACTTTGTTTTCATATGCTATCCTTTTTGGTAAAGAAAGGTCAGACAGAGGTGTGGAGGATAATGAAAAAAAAACAGTATATCCGTCAACAGATCAAACAAAAAACAGAGAAGTTATCCACAAGATATCTTCGGGATTCGGAAGAAGAGATTCAGAAACAGATCCTTATGCTGCCGGAATTTAAGAGGGCGGAGACTGTTTTCTGTTACATATCCGTGGGAAAGGAAGTATCCACAGAATTGATTTTAACAGAATGCTTCCGACAGGGAAAACGGGTGGGAGTGCCCTTGTGCACAGCTCCCGGAATCATGGAAGTAAGGCAGATCACCTGTATGGACCAGTTAGAACACGGCATCTACGGACTCATGGAGCCAAAAAGAAATACTCCCATTGTGGAGAAACGAGAGATTGACCTGGGGATTATTCCTTGTATCAGCGCAGACTTCTGTGGAAAACGTCTCGGACATGGAGCCGGGTATTATGACCGGTATCTAAGCGATACAGAATTTTTGAAGGTGGTTTTATGCAGAAAAGAGCTTCTGTGGGAGGAGATTCCTACAGACAGCTATGATGTGCCAATGGACCTTGTGGTCACGGAGAAGGGGTGAAACTTTGATTCGATTTGATATTAACCAGAATTTAAAAGAAGTTTTTGAGGACGGACAGCTGCCAGCCATGGTATACATATCCAGACAGGAGAGCACCCCGGAGAAAATAAGTCGTCCGCTGCACAGCCATGAATCTATCTGTGAACTTTTGCTTGTATATAAGGGGACCGGAACCTATCAGGTGGGCACCAGTATTTATCCCATAGAAGAAGGCTGTGTGGCTTATTATAACCAGGGAGACCTTCATGAGATCGCAACGGCTGAGAAGACCAACATCGGCCATTATTGTATCGGTATTACAAACCTTCGCTTAAAGGGACTTAAGAAAAACCAGATGGTGCCAGAGGGCGGGCCCTATATCTGCCATACAGGATCCCTGTTTTCGTTTTTAAAGACGATGTGTGACCAGATTTACATGATGGAAGAGCTGAATCCGGTAGGCCAGCTGGCATCGCAGCTTTTCTGCGCCTCCATGGTGGTCATTGCCAGCCAGCTGGATACATTTCCGCAGGCTATGGCCGCGGAGACGAAGGAGGAAGAGTTTATCTCAAGGATCCTGGATTATTTGAATGAACACTTTACAGAGGAATTAAATCTGGATAAGATCGCTGAGGACATGCACTGCTCTGCCACTTATGTCTCCCACGGCCTGAAAAAAGCCACGGGTATGACTCCCATCAATTATATTATCCGCAGGCGGATCGGCCTTGCCCAGACAATGCTGATCTCTACCGATTTCACGGCGACCCAGATTGCCACTATGGTGGGATACGATAATACCAATTACTTCAGTACACTGTTTACAAAGACCGTTGGTATGACGCCGATCCGGTACCGGAACATGTATCTGGAAAAGCTGAGGGGCAGGAGGGATCAGTCATGAGAGTGAAAAGAGCAGGAATACATACAAGAGGGCATAATTTTAGAATACTTCTGATAGATTCTAATTTTAAAAAGGTAGTAGGACAGATAGCAATCAAATAATTCTAAACTTAGAGTTACATGGTTTTTTCTTGAGATAATATTGTAATGCTTCCCCTATAAACTTTGAAACTCCTTTACAGTACTGCTGATCCATAGCCTCGATCAGCTTTGGATTGTAGGGATATCCGTCAATCAGCTTATCATAGTAGTTCTCGCCCAGATCCATTGTAGGCTGGTCTTCTTCATCCAGCAGATTCAACATCTGGCCGATGATATTCTGTATCTCGTCAGATTTGACATCCCTTGAAACGTTACTTGTCAGCTGCTCTATCAAGTCTTTATTCTTTTCTACACACCCTTTTTCTTTGATCTTCTGCATCTTCTCCATATTCTCCATATTCTCAGAGAAATGGCTTAGGCTCTCTTTCATGGCATCCGTGTATTTTTCAACACTGCCGTAATATTCCACCGCCGTTTGAGCGATGCTGGACTCATGATCCCTTGCCACTTTTATAAATTCATCAAAGGCTGCGGTGCTTCCCCAGTATTTCATAATCTCCTCTGTATTCTCTTTTTTAAACTTCTCCAGTGCCTGGATATATTCACTTAAATCAAATTCTTTAAAACTCATATAGGTTTCTCCTTGTTCCAGCCTGCCGATCAGGTCTAGCAGTCTGTTCAGCCTGTCCCGTTTTGCCTTTAGCAGTGTTTTTTGCCTGCTCAAAGCCTCCTTTTTATTAAAATTGGGATTTTCCATGATCCTTTTAATATCCTTCAGAGGAAATTCCAACTCCTTAAAAAGTAATATCTGCTGTAGAGTGTTTATGGATTCTTCATCGTATAGTCTATAACCGGCGCCGGTGACCTTTGCAGGTTTTAATAATCCGATTTCGTCATAATACTGTAAGGTCCGCACGCTGACGCCTGAAAGTACTGCAACTTCTTTTATGGTTCTCAAGACATCATCTCCAATCTGCTGTGTATCTTTGATTCTATCTTACATTATCACGTTATGTGAGGGTCAATGGTTTTTGATTTCTTAGGAAAGACCTTGTCACGCTAATGCGTGAAAGCTTTTCCTAAGAAATCAAAAACGCTCCGCGGGGATGCACACAAATGCGTAAGGAAATTATTTGACTTTGTCAAATTGCATTTGGCGCTCAAAGTTGCCAAGCCCCTCATGAATGAGGGGATGGGGAGCTGAGGTGGGCTTGCCCACTTTGTTCTATCTTTTTAAAGTTATTACATGAGTAATTTATGAGTATCTTATATGTGTCTTATACAAGATAGTGGAGTCCTTGTTCTCATTTCTAATATATTTCTTTGAAATTGCCCTGTTTTTAATCTCACAGCGAACAAAATAGTAAAGGCGGAGGACCTTTGTTTTCTCTAAAATAATAATTACAGAAAGCGATGATGAACAAACAAAACAGGAGGTTTTAACATGAGTATGAATATCTGCGGAGCTCCTTGTTGCTGGGGCGTGGATGATGTAAAGAACCCTTATCTGCCGCCGTGGCAGAGGGTGCTAAAGGAGGCGGGTCAGGCGGGCTACCGGGCCATTGAGCTTGGACCTTATGGATATCTCCCGATTGATGTGGAGACAGTTTCTGAGGAGTTAAAAAAGAATGGATTAGCCATTGTGGCAGGGACGATCTTCGACGATCTGCTAAGTGAAGAAAACTATGAAAACGTATTGAGACAGACAGAAGAGATCTGTTCTCTGGTCACAAAGCTTCCGCCGCTTCCGGTACATGAGGGCCAGCATTTTGCTACGCCATATATGACTATCATGGACTGGGGTCATGATGAGAGAGATTATGCGGCCGGACATCCTGACAAAGCGCCGAGGCTTTCAGAAGTAAAATGGGCAGCGATGATGGGCCACATCAGGGGAATCTGTGAAAAGGCGAAAGAATACGGTGTGCGGGCGGTCATTCATCCTCATGCCGGAGGTTATATTGAGTTCGCAGATGAGATCGAAGCGGTGGTAAGGGACATTCCTTATGAGCTGGCAGGTCTCTGCCTGGATACAGGGCATCTTTATTACTCCGGTATGGATCCGGCAGAATGGCTGAAAAAATATGCGGACCGCCTGGATTATGTCCACTTTAAAGATGTGGATGAAAAGGTATACCGGGAAGTTCTGGGAGAACATATCCGCTTTTTTGAGGGCTGTGGTAAAGGAGCCATGTGTCCCATAGGAAAAGGTGCACTGGACTACCCTGAGATCAAGCAGACCTTGGAGGATATCCAGTACAGCGGATATATCACCGTAGAACAGGAACGTGATCCAAGAAATTCAGACACAAGCCTCCGGGACGTGAAGGCCAGTGTTATATATTTAAAAAGTGTAGGATATGAAATCTAATTCAGAAAAGGAGCAAAACTATGTATTACGGAGAAAAGAAAATTGAAAAACCGATCCGCTGGGCTATGGTAGGGGGAGGAAAGGGAAGCCAGATTGGCTATATCCACCGGTCCGCCGCAATGAGAGATTTTAATTTTGACCTGGTTGCAGGTGCTTTTGACATTGACCCGGAGAGGGGCAGAGAGTTTGGTAAGCAGCTTCATGTGGATGAGGACAGATGTTATCCAGATTATAAGACTATGTTTGCAAAGGAAGCTAAGCGCCAGGACGGGATCCAGGGGGTCTCCATTGCAACTCCCAACGGAACACACTTTGAGATTACAAAGGCAGCCTTGCTTGCCGGGCTTCATGTTGTATGTGAAAAACCTCTCTGTTTTACAACCGAAGAGGCGGAGGAATTAGAGGCACTGGCCGCAAAACAAAATAAAATTGTAGGTGTTACTTACGGTTATGCGGGACATCAGGTCATCGAGGAGGCACGACAGCTGATCGCCGAAGGAATGCTGGGAAAGATTCGTATTGTCAATATGCAGTTCTCACATGGATTCCACAACGTGGCAGTCGAAAAAAATACAGCCTCCACAAAATGGCGGGTGGATCCAAAGGTTGCAGGACCGTCCTATGTGCTGGGTGATGTGGGAACCCATCCGCTGTACTTATCTGAAGTCATGCTTCCGGATATGAAGATCAAACGGCTGATGTGCAGCAGACAGTCCTTCGTCGAGTCCAGAAAACCTCTGGAGGACAACGCCATGACCATCATGGAATATGACAATGGTGCCGTGGGATACGTTTGGTCATGTTGTGTAAACTGCGGTTCCATGCATGGGCAGAAGATTCGTGTCATCGGTGAAAAGGCATCTATCGAGTGGTGGGATGAGCATCCGAACCAGCTGACCTATGAAGTGCAGAATGAACCTGTACGTGTTCTGGAAAGAGGCATGGGATATCTGGCACCTTCTGCCCTGGAGGAAGACCGTATTGGGGCAGGGCATCCGGAAGGTTTGTTTGAGGCATGGAGTAACTTATACAGCCGCTTTGCGCAGGCCATGGATGCATGTGACAGAGGAGAGAACGTGGAGTTCTGGTATCCCAATGTACACGCAGGGGCAGAGGGCGTGCGCTGGGTAGAAAACTGTGTACAATCCGCAGATCAGGGCGCACAGTGGGTAGATTATAAGTAAGGAGCTGATGAGATGAAAATAGCATTTGACGTGGATGTGCTGGCAAAGCAGATGGATATCAATCGGATGGTGCATCAGGTGGCAGACTGGGGTTATAAATACATCGAACAGTCTCCGCATCCAAGGATCAATCCATTCTATAAACACCCGCTGTTCTCCAGGGAATGTGAGGCAGAATACAGGAAAGCACTCCGGGAAACCGGAGTGGAGATCTCCTCCTTTATCGTGGTGTACCGCTGGTCCGGACCTACAGAGGAGCAGAGACAGATGGCAGTAGCCAACTGGAAACGGATGATCGAGATCGCCGTGGATATGGGCGTGCCGGTAATCAACACGGAGCTGTCTGGGGATCCCAACCAGCAGGAGATCTGCAACGGCATGTGGTTCCGTTCTATGGAAGAACTTCTGCCAATCATTGAGCGGGAGGGACTCCGGTTGGAGATCCAGTCCCATCCGTATGACTTCTGCGAGCTGAACAACGAGACCTGTGACCTGGTAAAATCCTTCCGTTCCCCGAACCTTGGGTATGTGTATTCTTCCCCACACGGATTCTTTTATGACGAGGGCAAAGGGGATGTACGCTCCATGTTACAGTACGCAGGGGAAGAACTGACCCACGTACTGTTTGCGGATACATTTAACCAGACCATGGACTGCCGCTATATCGCCAATCCGCCGTGGTTAAACGGAAGAGGAAAAGCGGATGTGACCATCCACCAGCATTTAGCCATGGGAGAGGGAGACGTGGACTTTGACGGGATCTTTGAGACGTTAAGAGACATGAACTTCGCAAACAGCCAGTTAAGGGAAGATGCGCCGAAAGCCGGAGGAGACAACATCGCATGTGTATCCATGTTCGGATTCCCGGAAAAGATGGAGAAGCAGGCGCCGGAGGCAAGAGAACGCATTGAACGGGAACTGCTGAAAGGGTAGAGTGAGAATGGAAAAGAAGCAAGGATCGATATTAGAAAAATTATCATGGAAAACAAGATTCTCTTATGGATGCGGAGATACGGCTTGCAATGTGGTTTTTGGGATGATCAGCACGGTGCTGACGCTGTTTTACACAGATTACGTGGGAGTCTCTGCCGCAACAGTCGGAATGGTCATGCTGCTCTCCAGAGTATTTGACGGATTCTCTGACGTGATCATGGGATTTATTGTGGAACGAACCAACTCCAAATGGGGGAAATCAAGGCCGTGGATCCTGTGGATGGCCGCACCGTATGCCGTCTCAGCCGTGCTGTTATTCACAGTGCCCCACACGACGAATTTTCTACAGTTTCTGTATATGTTTGTGACGTATAATTTCTGTACAACCATCTGCTATACGGCCATCAATCTGCCCTACGGAAGCCTCTCCACTATGATGTCCAGAAGTTCTGAGGAGCGGAGCATGCTCAGTATCGTGAGAATGGGGATGTCACCGTTCGGGCGTATCCTGGCGGTTACCTGCACCATGCCGTTTGTAAAGCTGTTCGGGGATACACAGTCCTCCTGGGTGATCGTCATGGGCATATGGGCTGTGATCGCCATGGTCCTTCTGGTCATCTGTTTTGCCAACTGCCAGGAGACCGTAAAGATCGAAGCCCGTGAGAAGCAGGAAAAAATACCTGCGCTCAAAGCATTAAAGCTTTTAGTGACCAACCAGTATTTCTGGGCTGTATTGGTCCTCTGGATGATGCAGAATGTGATTTACGGTGTGACGGGAACCATCCTGCCGTATTACTGCAAGTACATATTCCACAACGACACATGGATGTACAGTACACTGTATCTGACGGAGACGCTGACCATCGTAGCATCCACGTGTATCGTATGCCCTATCCTGCTGAAACACTTCGGGAAGAGGAATATGGCGCTTGCAGGAGCGGTGTTAGCGCTGGCCGGACAGCTTGTGTTCTTTGCAAATCCCTACAGTTTTCAATGGATGCTTTTGTGCTGTATCATCAGGGGTATCGGATTATCGCCGTTAAATGCCATTGTCTTTGGCATGCTGGGGGATGTGGTGGAATTCGGACAGTGGAAGCATCATATCCGCCAGGAGAGCCTGATATTTGCCGGCGGGTCGGTGGGAACAAAGATCGGTTCCGGCCTGGCCTCAGCCATCATGACGGGACTTCTCTCACTGGCAGGCTATCTGAGCTCTGCGGCAGGAGCAGTCACCCAGCCCCAGTCGGCCATTGATATGATTATGAACATTTATAAAACGGGACCGATTATTGTATGGGTCGTAGTCATCATAACACTGGTCCTGTACAAACTGGACAAAAAATATGAAACGATCATGGAGGAACTGACAGAACGGGAACTTCAGGGTCAGCTATAAATGAACAGCAGGGAGGGAACCTCATCCAAAGGCGCCTTCCCTAAATTTTTTATTATAACAGGACAGCAGGCCTTTTTGATGTCATAGGGAATTCCTACGGAACCTACTATGACATCAAAAACGCTCCGCCAGGATGCACACAAAATGCGTAAGGAAATCATTTGACTACGTCAAATCGCATTTGGTGCTCAAAGTTGTCAATCCCCTCAAAGAGTGAGGGGTTGGGGAGATGAGGTGGGCTTGCCTACTTTGTTCTTTATTACGGTTCCGGTATTCACGGGGCGAGCACTGGTAAGTCCTCTTAAACATCCGAGAGAAGTTGCTGGGGCTGTCAAAACCACATCTTATGGAGATTTCCGAGATGCTCTGGCTGGTCTTGGTGAGCAGAAGGGCTCCTTTAGACAGACGGTAGCGGATCAGATACTGCATGGGCGGGATCCCCAGTGTCCGGCGGAAGCACCGTAAACATTCCCTCTCTCCGATATTGGCGGATTTTGCGATGTCATACAGCTTTAACGGTTCCGCAAACCGCTCCTCAATCATATGAATCATTGTTTTGATGCGGCAGGAATCCTGGTCCTGCCTTGCCGTGGTTTCTGAGATCACAGATTCATGGCTTCGATACAGAAGAAAACAAAGGCGGGAGAGATGTTCCCTGACTGTGAATTCATGGCCCCATAAACCTTCAGAAAAGGCCTGAAAAGCCTTTAAGAAGCACTGCGTGGGTTCCGGCACGGTGTCGCCTACAGGAGAAAATTGAAGGCAGTCTATGGCACAGGAGCTGATGAGCGGCTGGATATATTTTATATAGAAAACAGAGCTTTCAGAGCCGCATATAAAATCCGGATGGAATACAAGAGACTGAAGCCGGCAGGTGCCGGAGGTTTCCGCCTCATGGAGGATATTGGAGTTGATCATCAGGCTGTCTCCTGCATTCATGCGCAGGGATCTGCCGGGAACCCTTATCTCTAAAGTCCCGGAGTACAGATAAATGACTTCCAATTCTTCATGCCAGTGCCATGGGATCCTGCTGACGCTGTCAACAGAATAGACAGAGTCATAGCCGGCACACGGGAATTCGATGGTTCCGTGGGGCCGCACTTCCCGTCTGTCCTGGTCAGTATAGATTGTACAATCCTGAAGAGGCATAGAGAGTCCTCCTTTTTGTCGCTTTTCTTATATTATAGGTCCAAATTAGTATTGTTTCAATCGGCAAAAGACGGTATTTATATATTAAGGTGACTGGTGTACAGATATTCGGGAGGTATGGGTTTTTATGATAGATTTACATATGCATTCTTATTACAGCGATGACGGGGAGTTTCAGCCGGAAGAATTAGTGCAAAAATGCAAAGAGGAGGGCATCCGGTATATGGCCATTGCGGACCATAACTGTGTCCGGGCCGTGGAAAAAGGAAGAAAGGCAGCCCAGAAAGAGGGGATTCATTTTATCTCAGGGGTAGAGATTGACTGTACCTTTCAAGGGGTTAACCTGCATGTTCTTGGTTATGGAATCGATGAAAGGGACGCGGCTTTTCAAAAGATCGAGGACAATATATCAGAGCAGAGCAGTGAAGCATCGGTTAAGATGCTTGAGGAGACGAGAAAATTAGGATTTGATGTGTCTGAGAAAGACATGGAAGCCTTGACGGAAACTATGTTTTGGAAAAACCGTTGGACAGGGGAGATGTTTGCAGAAGTTCTATTAAATAAACCAGAATATAAGGAACATGAGCTGCTCCTGCCTTACCGTCCGGGAGGAGACAGAAGCAGCAATCCCTACGTGAATTTTTACTGGGATTATTACTCCCAGGGAAAACCCTGTCATGTGGGCATAAAGTTCCCTTCTATGGAAGAGGTGATCACTGAGATCCATGAAAGCGGGGGAAAGGCAGTGCTGGCGCATCCGGGAGTGAACTTAAAGGACCATATGGAACTCTGGAAAGAGATCGCCGTTTCCGGCATTGATGGGGTGGAAGCCTTCAGCAGCTATCACTCACCGGAGGATGCTATGTTTTTCAGCCATGAGGCCGGAAAGTATGAACTGTTCGTGACCTGCGGAAGTGATTACCACGGGAAGACTAAGCCGTCTATTTGTATCGGACAGCACGGCTCCAGCCATCCGGAAGATGAAATCCTGCCCCAGCTTGAGAGCATCGTGAAGTAAACAGTTCAACAGGTAAAATAATTACGAATAAAAATAGTCAAGCCCTTCATCTCATTTTAAAGGGCCTGACTATTTTCTTGCATGGAATACTTGGTTGATCCGTCTATTTTCTTGCGAGCTCGTTGGCCAGCTTAACGATGGTCCTGATGGGATCGGAAAGTTCGCTCTGATTCATGGCATTCACATAGCTTGCCCGGTT
The DNA here is from genome assembly GCF_000432215.1 of Anaerostipes sp. CAG:276. Classification (NCBI taxonomy): domain Bacteria; kingdom Bacillati; phylum Bacillota; class Clostridia; order Lachnospirales; family Lachnospiraceae; genus Anaerostipes; species Anaerostipes sp. CAG:276. The sequence goes on along the minus strand of NZ_FR889195.1, from coordinate 128,088 downwards.
GTTATAAACCTCGTGCACTGCGTTCAGCAGGGACTTAGAGGTGACATCCTCCTCGTTCAGTACATAGCTGTAGCCTTGCCGCTGGAATGACTGGGCGTTTAAGATCTGGTCTCCCCGGCTGGCGTTTAATCCCAGCGGAATCAGGATATTTGGCTTCCTGAGGGCCAGGAGCTCACAGATGGCGTTGGCCCCTGCCCTGGAGATGATAACGTCTGCACAGGCAAAGAGATGCTTCAGTTCCTTTTTCACATACTCAAATTGGCGGTAACCGCTTTTGCCTGCAAGCATAGATTCCAGGTGATTCTTCCCGCAGATATGGATGATCTGAAAATCCTCCAACAGCTCATCAATATTTTCCCTGACCGCATTGTTTATCGCTACGGAACCAAGGCTTCCGCCGATGATCAGCAGAACAGGTTTTGAAGATATAAAGTCGCAAAGCTTAAGGCCTTTTTCCTTAGAACCGGTAAACAATTCTTCTCTGATCGGTGAACCAGTAAGTATAGCTTTCCCTTCTGGGAGATGTTTTACGGTTTCCGGAAAATTGCAGCAAACCTTATTGGCACTTGGAATGCTTAATTTATTTGCAAGACCCGGTGTCATGTCAGATTCATGGATGATGACAGGGATCCGCAGATGCTTAGCCGCCATGACCACAGGTACGGTGACAAATCCGCCTTTGGAAAACACCACATTGGGATTCAACTGTTTTAATGTTTTTTTAGCGTCAAAATAACCCTTCATGACCCGAAAGGGATCCGTAAAGTTCTTCACATCAAAATATCTTCTGAGTTTACCGGAGGAAATACCGTAGTAGGGAAGACCAATGTCTTCGATCAGCTTCTTTTCCATCCCCTCTTTGGAGCCTATATAGCTGATTTGATATCCCTCTTTCTCCAGTGCAGGTACCAATGCCATATTCGGAGTGACATGTCCGGCAGTACCCCCTCCGGTCAATACGATTCGTTTCATAATACCTCCATCAATTAAACAGATGTCAATGAGTCTCTTTATATTCCTTTAAAGCTTTCGAAAGCTGGTCAGGACATGAGGTACCGCGGAAACCGCATTGGATGCCTGAAAGCCGTTCGATCACCTCGTCTACTGACATTCCTTTTACAAGGGCTGCCACGCCTGTGGTATTTCCCTGGCAGCCTCCCCGGAACTGTATGTCTTTTATTATATCGTCTTCTATTTCAAATTCAATAGCGCTGCTGCAGACGCCTTTTGTCTTGTAAACCATCGTAGTTACCTCCTGATGTTTTTATTGAATACCATATGGGTAATCCGTATTATATCATAAAAATCGGAGAATACATAGATGGGGAAGCTGTGTTATAATTTTTATCAGACGGAAATAATGACAGTAAAAAGGAGAATGATTTATGAGAATAGGAATTATCGGGGCAATGCAGGAAGAGGTGGAATCCCTGATCTCTTCTATGGAGAATGTAAAAAAGAAGACAAAAGCCTCCATGGATTTTTATGAGGGAAGGCTCTGGGGAAATGATACGGTTGTCGTTATGAGCGGCATTGGAAAAGTAAACATGGCTGTTTGCGCGCAGATACTGATCGACAGCTTTGGTGTGGAAAAACTGATCAATACCGGGGTCGCAGGCGGCCTGTATAAGGATATTGAGATTGGGGATATTGTGATCTCCAGCGATGCCGTACAGCACGATATGGATGCCGTGGGCTTTGGTTATCAGCTGGGGGAAATCCCGCGTATGGAGTGTTCTGTGTTCCAGGCGGATGCCGCACTGATAAAAGAGGCGGAGGAAGCCTGCAAAAAGGCCAATCCGGATATCCAATGCTTTACCGGGCGGGTTTTAAGCGGCGACCAGTTTATCTCCAGCGACCAAAAGAAACACTGGCTGATCGAGAATTTTGGCGGGTATTGTGCGGAGATGGAAGGGGCGGCCATGGCCCAGACAGCATACTTAAATGACGTACCCTTTGTGATTTTAAGAGCCATCTCCGACAAGTGCGACGACACAGCAACAGTAAATTACAGCGAATTTGAGGAAGCTGCAATAAAGCATATAATTAGACTGATTCACGGTATTTTAGACAAAGAAGCGTCAAACTTTGTAAGGCAATAATCCGTGTATTCCCCTCTTTGTGATTTTATAATATAAGAATCATAAAGGAAGAAGGAGAAATATCATGGATGTATTAAAAAACGCATTTTTTTTACCGGGACTGATTGCAGTTATGGCCGCAGGTGTCCTGTCAAAACTTATTGTCTGGAGGAATTACCGCAGGCTTTTAAGAGATTCTTATGAGATGGACGGAAATAAGAAACAGTGGATGGGAGTGCTGAAAAAAAAGTTCGAAAGTTACTATCAGCTGGAGGCCAACCTGAACAACATTCCCTGTGTTGTGGACAAGTATATGAAAAATCACAAAATAGCAGGAGTGTCTTCCGAGATCATGGAACAGATCACCGGATTGTGTGCCGTTTTGAGTTTTTTCCTGGGTTGTCTTGGAACAGTACGGGGATGCATAGAAGGAGCCGATTTAAGTGTTGTGGCAGAGAGTCTGTTTTTAAGCCTGTCGGCCGGACTGTTTCTTGTGTTTGTGGACAGGCTGGTCACCTTTGACGGAAAAAAACAGCTGGTCAGAGCCAATCTGATCCATTTTCTTGAAAATATTCTTCCAAACCGCTATCTCAAATCTGTGAAAAAACAGGAAAAAGAAGAACAGGCAAAGCAGAAGGAGAAGCAGAAAGAAAAGGAGCAGGTAAAGGAAGAAAAGAAAGAAGCAAAAAAAATAGAAAGACACTGGCAGGAAGCGGCCGCATCCAGAGAATTTGAACTGACCGATGAAGAAATGCAGGCGGTGAAAGATTTTATAAATGGATTATAAATCTAATGTATACATAATAGAATAATAAAAAAGCAGGAAATCAAACTATGAGGAAAGTTTTATTATTATTCTGTATCATTTGCATGCTTGGTCTTGCCGGCTGCCAAAAGGAAGAGGCGCAGGTGGAGACTACGAAGGTGATCAGCCAGGGAAGCAATACAAAAGAAGGATGGTGGCTGAAACGAAATAAAGAACATCAGCAGCCGGAATTTTCACAGAATGTGGATCTGTCCAAATATGACGCATACTCTGTGGATACGAAGGCGAAAAATAAGAAAGTGATGTATCTGACCTTTGACTGCGGATATGAGAATGGTTTTACGCCCAAAATTTTGGATGTATTAAAGAAAGAGAAAGTTCCGGCGGCATTTTTTGTGACGAAGCCTTTTATCCGGGAAGATCCGGAGTTAGTAAAGAGAATGAAGAAAGAGGGGCATGTGGTGGGAAATCATACGGTCCATCACAAGAGCATGCCAACGGTTTCAGACAGGGACAATAAGCAGGAACTCATCGACTGTGCGGAATACTGCAAAAAAACAACCGGTTATGATATGGATATGTTTATGCGCCCGCCTATGGGGGAATACAGCGAACATACATTAGCGCTGACAAAGAAGCTCGGATATAAGACAATTTTCTGGAGTATGGCATATGTGGATTTTAATGTGAACAGCCAGCCGGGCAAGGACTATGTAGTTCAGCATTTTGAAGAAAATTACCATAATGGAGCCATTCCGCTGATGCACAATGTATCCCAGTCTAACGCCGAAGCGCTGGAGACCGTTATCAGGAATATGAAGGCAAAAGGATTTGAATTCCGGTCGCTGAAAAAGCTCCCGGACTATTGAACAGAAGGGCGTTATTTGTTAAAATATAGATAACGCATTTAACCAAGAGAGACAACAGTAAAGGAGAAAGACATGGGAAAAATTAAGTTTGATTACAGCAACGCAAAAGATTTTATCAGAGACCATGAGATCGACATGATCGAGAAGCAGGTTGCGGATGCGAAAGAGTATTTGCTGTCAAGAAAAGGCCCGGGAAATGACTTCTTAGGATGGATCGACCTTCCTGTGGATTATGATAAAGAAGAGTTTGCGAGAATCAAAAAAGCTGCAGAAAAGATTAAGAGTGATTCCGATGTATTGGTTGTCATTGGTATTGGAGGATCCTACCTAGGTTCCAGAGCCGTGATCGAAGGGCTGTCCAACAACTTTAACAATAAGCTGGACAAAGAAGTGAGAAAAGCTCCGGAAGTATACTTTGCCGGACATAATATTAGCGGTACATATGTTAAACAGCTGATCGATGTGATCGGAGACAGAGATTTCTCTGTCAATGTCATCTCTAAATCAGGTACGACGACAGAACCCGGCATTGCATTCCGTATCTTCAAAAAGCTTCTTAAAGACAAATACGGAAAAGAAGAAGCAAACAAGCGCATCTACGCCACTACAGACAAGGCAAGGGGAGCATTGAAGACACTTGCCACAGACGAGGGATACGAGACTTTCGTTGTGCCGGATGATGTAGGGGGACGCTTTACAGTCCTGACAGCCGTAGGACTCCTTCCGATCGCAGCTGCGGGAATTGACATTGATGAGTTTGTAAAGGGATTCCAAGACGGAAGAGAGATGTTCTTAAACGCACCGTTTAATGAAAATCCGGCGATGCTCTATGCTGCCATCCGAAACATTCTCATGCGCAGAGGAAAGGGCATGGAGATCCTCGCAAACTACGAGCCGAACCTTCACTTTATCTCTGAGTGGTGGAAACAGTTATACGGAGAAAGCGAAGGAAAAGACGGAAAAGGCATCTTCCCTGCATCTGTTGACTTCTCCACAGACCTGCATTCTTTAGGCCAGTTCATCCAGGACGGATCTTCCAATCACTTTGAGACCGTGCTGAACGTGGAAGAACCGGAATTAGACATTGTGCTCGAAGCAGAAGAAAACGATCTGGACGGATTAAATTATCTGGCAGGCAAGACCATGAACTTCGTAAACCAAAACGCTATGAAGGGAACCATCTTAGCTCATGTGGACGGAGGCGTTCCGAACTTAAGATTTGATATTCCTAAGATGGATGCATACCATCTTGCGCAGCTGTTCTACACATTTGAGTCTGCGTGCGGTATGAGCGGTTACTTAAACTGCGTAAATCCATTTGATCAGCCTGGAGTGGAAGCATATAAGAAAAATATGTTTGCCCTGCTTGGAAAACCTGGATTTGAAGACAGAAGAGAAGACTTATTAAAGAGATTATAGGAGAACAAATGAAAAAGATTGCACAGTTCCATAAAGTAAGTTTTGGACAGTTTTTAGAAAGCTGGCAGGATACCTTTGAGGGTACCTCCGAGGATGAAGTGAGACAGATTTTTGACAGTATTGAGCTTCCAAAGAGGGCCACCAGAGGTTCCGCCGGATACGACTTTTACAGTCCGGTTGATTTTGAACTCAAACCGGGTGAGACGATCAAGATACCGACAGGCATTCGTGTGTATATGGAAGAAAGCTGGGTACTGAATCTGTTTCCGCGCAGCGGCCTTGGGTTTAAGTTCCGCCTTCAGATGAACAATACGGTGGGGATCATCGACAGTGATTACTTTTATTCAGACAACGAGGGACATATTTTTGTCAAGCTCACCAATGATTCCAATGAAGGAAAAATTGTGAGAGTAGAAGCAGGAACAGGGATCGTACAGGGTATTTTTATGGAATATGGTGTGACCATAGACGATGATGCAAAAGAAGTCCGCAACGGCGGATTCGGCAGCACAACCAAATAACAGAAAAAAGACCTTGCCTTTAAAGGGCAGGGTCTTTTTTTGACAGAAAGTATATGCCTGAATATGTAAATATCACGTTTTTGAGAGTTAGTGGCCAATGATATGATATTCAGGAGAAAAGTTATATAACTTCCATAATACCTTCTAGTATAGAAACATCTGTAATGAAAAAAAGGTGAATAACTTCAGGAATCTTCCTGATGTTCCATCTGTTCCAGTTCTGCAGGGGTATGACCGGAAGCTATGAACAGGCGGGTGTCCGCATAAAGATCCATCATCCTCCCCGCAAAGTTGTCTGCCTGTTCCTGATCTGCGAAGGCTACATCGCCTTTTTGAAGCATCTCAAAGATCTGTTCCGGATCAGCTCCAACCTTCATAATATAAGAGATCCGATTTGTGAGATCCACAGCTTCTGTCACTTTAAATCCCAGCACATCAACCAGATAAGAAGTAAATTTCAGAGATGCCTGACCGTTATCAAAGGTTCCCTGAAAAATTTCTTCACGGGATGGATGATAATAGGCATAGTCCTTCCGGATCGAAGAAATATCCTCAAGGAGGCTGGGATCTTCAAGAAGCATAGAGTCTACAAACATTTTATTATGATATCCGAAACTGAAGGCATGAGGGCTTGGCAGAAAATAAAGGTTGATCAGGTCCCTGGGCGTGATCTGTACCTGCTCATACTCGTTGTACAGTTCTGCAATATGCTCAAGCGGCGCGGCTCCGAAAATACGGACACAGTAATAACAGTACTGAATCTGTTTCCATGTCAGCTCCCTGCGTTTCCTGAAATTCTCAGTATTCATGGCGGAGTAGGATGCAGATACATCCGGCGGAATATAAATTTCGTCATCCTCATCAACGGCACAGTAGCCTCCATCCAGAAAGGCATCAAAGATATCTTCGTCATCAATGGGGAAGTATCCATCCAGCGCAGCTTCAAATGCCCGGATCTCAAGATCCGTAAGGGTCAGAAAAAAGCTGCCCATAGCGTCAGGTTTTATGATATATTTAGAAAGATATGAGGCCAGATCAGGCTTTTCCATCTGTGAACAGTGGTCCAGCTGATGGATATGGGCAATCTCCAGAAGATCGTCTTTTGTATACTGAAGATAAACATCCCTGAGGGAATCGGAAGAAAAAGAGGGCGGGACGTCTTCTGTTTTTTTTCTGAGGATTTCTGAAGGCTCCATTGTTCCGTCCTCCAAGAAGCAGAGGTTTTCCTTCATAGAGAGATTGAGATCTTCCAAACGGGTATCTGCACGGAAATCACCTTTATATTTTATGATTTCCGGAAAACGGTTTTGGTAAGCGGGGATTAATTTTTCTGTCTCTATCCGAAACTCTGTCTTTCCCTTTAAAATATATGTGTAATCAATAAATTGTTTATCCTTCATGTAAGAATCGATCAGCAGAGAATTATCAAAGATTCTTTGATGGTGCACAGGGATTTCAAAACGAAACAGACACCGCCCGGATTTTTGGAATGCGGCCTGTATAATTTCGTGGAGACCGGAAAATGATATACAGTCAGGAATGAATATACGTCTCCACATCGGTGGCCTGCTGTTTTTTATGATGACTTTTATCTGATATCCGCCCATAATCAACCTCCTGTCTGTAATGCTTGTGCCGAAGTTTTATTACATTCATTTTATCACATAAACAGGGCAGAAAAAAGACGGAGCAGGAATCCTCCTGATCCGTCTTTTCTGTCATAGATTCATGATTATGAAAACTGTCCTACCCAGGTCTCGATCTTGGCACCGATAGCTTCTGCATCCTCCATGGAGGAACCTTTCACCCCATAGTAGAACTTGATCTTAGGCTCGGTTCCGGAAGGACGCACGCAAAGCCATGCGTTGTTTTCTAATTCGTAATAGAGTACATTAGAAGCTGGAAGTCCGGTTGGCACTGTCTCACCGGTGGTAAGATCCGTGATCGTGTCGTTCTGGTAATCGCGGGATTTTAATACCTTGAGCCCTCCGATTTCTTTCGGCGGGTTCTCTCTCAGAGACTTGAGCATGTTCTGGATCTTTTCAGCTCCGTCCAGTCCTGCGAATTCAAGGGCTTTCACTTTATCCAGATAATAGCCGTACTTCTCATACATGTCGGTCATTGCATCCCACAAGGTCTTGCCCTGAGTCATATAATATGCAGCAGCTTCACAGAGTGCCACGGTTGCGGATACCGCATCCTTATCCCTTGCATAAGTTCCGATCAGGCAGCCGTAGCTTTCTTCCAGACCGAACAGGTAAGTTCCTTTGCCTGTATTTTCAAAATTCAGCATCTGCTGTCCGATGAATTTGAATCCTGTGAGCACTTCGATCAGGTTTACGCCGTAGCCCTCAGCCACTGCGTCTACCAGATTGGTTGTGACAATCGATTTTACAACGGCTCCGTCATCCGGAAGTGATCCGTTCATGGCTTTCTTCTGGCTTAGGACATATTCACACAGAAGAGAACCGGACATGTTGCCGGTCAGAGCGATATAGTCTCCGGTCTTTGAATCTTTCACATAGACTCCGAGACGGTCGGCATCAGGATCTGTTGCCAATACAAGGTCGGCATCCTTTTCTCTGGCAAGCTTCAGGCCAAGTTCAAATGCCTCTTTGGATTCCGGATTTGGATAGCTTACGGTTGGAAAAGCCCCGTCGGGAAGTTCCTGCTCCGGCACTACATAGACATTCTGGAATCCTAAATCTTTTAATACGCGGCGGACAGGGAGATTTCCTGTTCCGTGCAGAGGAGTATAAACAATTTTTAATTTGGATGCCATCTGGTTAATCGCATCCTGATTATGTACTTGCTTTTCTACTTCGGCGATGTATGCATCGTCGACTTCTGAGCCGATTACCTCATATAATCCGGCACTGACTGCATCCTCCCTGGACATGGTCTTAACCTTGGAAATATCTGTGACGGCGTTGACCTTGGCGGTTACCCCTTTGTCGTGAGGCGGCGTAAACTGCGCACCGTCCTCCCAGTATACTTTATAGCCGTTATATTCCGGAGGATTGTGGCTGGCAGTAATGTTAATTCCAGCAATGCAGTTATAGTAGCGGACTGCAAAGGACAATTCCGGGGTCGGACGGAGTGATTCAAAAATATATGCTTTGATGCCGTTTGCTGCCAGGCACAGCGCTGCTTCGTCAGCAAATTCCGGAGACATATGCCGGGAATCAAAAGCAATGGCAACGCGCTTTTTGTCCGTGCCCTGTTCCAGAATGTAGTCTGCGAGTCCCTGAGTCGCCTTGCGGACTACATAGATATTCATACGGTTGATGCCGGCACCGATGATCCCGCGAAGGCCTGCTGTTCCAAAAGCCAGGTCAGAGTAAAACCGCTCTTTGATCTCATTGTCATCATCCTGAATGTTCTTAAGTTCCTCTTTTGTAGCTTCATCAAAATATGGATTGTTAAGCCATTCCTGATATGTTTCCTGATAGTTCATAGTAGTGCTCCTCCTTTACGTTTTTCCTTATGTTTTATTATAACTTATCTGGGCCTAAAAAACATTATAAAAGTTGTGATATTGTAAAAGAAATTTCTCTCTTTTTTCTTTTAAATCAACAATATCCTGAAGCTTATTGAGATATCTTGGAGATACCCAGTGTTTTTTATGATTCATGTACTGATTTGAGATTTTCCAAAGCTTTTCCGGGTATAAAAAAAGCACATACAAAAAAGAATAATCATTCATTGTGAGGCGCTGAACCTTACTGTAGCCTTTCAGCATAGTCTCACAGATACTGAACTGATACTCATTTTTTTCCAGAGCCTTTCGGATAAAATAATACAGATCGGTCAGAGGATAGCCATAATAAAAATGTTCAAAGTGAAGTGTAGCAGTCCCATGGGGTCCCATCAATACATTGTGATGGTTGTAGGAACCGTGGCACCATCCTTCCCTTAACCCTGTAAGTTCTTCCATTTTTGCGCTGGAATCCTCAAGCTGTTTCCAAAATGGCTGAATTTCCTGCAAAAAAAGATACTCGAAGTCTCCTTTGTTTTTTCTGCTCCCGATATATTTCCAAATACTTTTGAGCTCCCGTCTCCGCTGATGATAGCTTTTTGTCAGGGAGAAATGAGGCGTTCCGTAGTCCGCACGGTAGGGAATTCTGCCTGACGCGCGGTGGAAAGAGGCAAGATTCCTGCAGGCGGAAGACAGATCGGAAGGAGAGTGGATATTGCATTCTGTACCATTGAAAGTCCTTCTCATAACAAAAGGCTCATAGTATTTATCATAAGAAATAAATTCATGTTCTTTGTTTTCGATATATTGGTCAATTTTTGTAAATCCCTGGTCAATCAATTCTTCTTTCCACTGATGCTCGACAGCCAGACGTTCTTCGGACAGTTTCGTAGCAGACAGGGCAAATAACCCCTGATCAGTGCCGCAGATGATCTCGCCGCGGCCTCTTTTTAAATAATCAACATGCAGATCATATTGATCTAAAAGTATTTTGTATTTGTCGTTCACAATATGCCCTCCTCAAAGTTCTACCTCTAATTGTATGTGTCCGGGGTGCCGGATATGATATCGTCTTGTAATTCGGAAAAAAATGAAGTATACTGGTACTAATCTAAATGTTACAAATGTTACAGAAGTACAATTGGAGGAACGAAATCATGAGAAAGAAATATTTACTTATAACATGTATGCTGATGATCGGGGCTGTCGGCCTGATGGCATGCGGAAAGAAGAGTCCGAGTTCCGAGGTTTCCACAGAAGCCACAACGGCTGAATCAGAGGAGACGACGGCCAGCGAGGAAGTTTCTACGGTGGCTACCGAGGAGACGGAAGCGACAACGGAAGCGGGCAAAACTACCACAGAAGCGACGATCGCAGACAAAAAGGATGAGAAGAAGAAACCGGTAAGTGCAACTGGAGTGTACAATGGTTTCGGCGACAGTAATTCAGTGGAAGTAAAGATGTCCAACGGGGAATACAAGACGTTCATCATTGAGGATGAAAAGGTTATGGATGCCTTAAATGACATGGAACCGGGCACAAAGATCTCCTTTACTTACGGAGCATTGGAAGGCCAGGCAAACATGCAGATTTTATCCGTGAAGAAAAAATAAGCGTAAAAAGCACATAGGAATTTATGGTTCCTGTGTGCTTTTTCTTACAATGAGGGGAAGGGCATAGGTATGAAAAAATCAGGAAAAATATTTCGGAGACTGACCGTTCTTTTATTTACAGGATTGCTCAGTATTACATTTTCAGCTCCGAGGGAGGCTTCGGCAGCATCTGCAAAGTATGCAGCTTATTCAGAAAACAATATTTATAAAGTGGGAAAACACCGCTATAAGGCATCAGTCAAAAATCAGGGAAGCCGTCCGAAAGCCATGCTGTATCGGAAGAAAAAAGGAAAATGGAAGAAACTGCTGACGCATCAGAATACTTATGGCATAACGGTAAAGGCCGAATATGGAAAATGGCTGTATTATTCTGTTTACCCCTATGATTCCGATCAGCATCTGTATCGTTTTAATCTGAAGACGAAGAAAAAGTATCTTGTGCGACGGAACGTGCGTCACATGCTGATTTCAGGAAACAGGCTTTATACAAATGGATTTGCCACCGATGCGAGAAGTGTTCCGATCTATGTGAGCAGGACAAACGGCAAAAAGGCAAAGTGCATCACGAAAAAAGCCAACCAGGCGAGGATGAAAATCTATGGAAAACGGCTTTATTATCTGGAATGTACTTACAACCGGCAGTACACAAAGAGTACGGACCGCCTTGTGAGCAGGAAGCTTAACGGAAAAGGCAGAAAGGTTCATTCAAAAAAGATCAAAAGCCCGTCTTCGGTGCTGTCTTTCAGCAGCCGGTCACTTGTCTATGCAAAACCGGTCTCCGGGACAATGAGATATTACAGAATCAATCTTAAAACAAAGAAGCAAAAAAGAATCTATCCCTCAGCACGCAGGGTAGATCAGTGGATACGGAACTTTTATTAAAAAAACCGCGGCAGGACTTTAAAGTCTGCCGCGGCTTTTTGCTGCCGTCTCTGTTTTCTTAATAGTCTTCTGAATGAATCTGGAAGAATTTTTTCGGATGTGCACAGACCGGACATACTTCAGGCGCCTCGGTTCCGTAATGTACATGTCCGCAGTTTGTACAGATCCATGCCTGTTCAGTATCTCTCTTGTAAACAATCCCTTTGTCGATATTTTCTGTCAGCTGCTGATAGCGTTCGTCATGGCGTTTTTCGATGTCTGCAACCATCTCAAACAGTGCTGCGATTTCATCGAAACCTTCCTCTTTTGCTTCTTTGGCAAACGTTGGATACATATCTGTCCATTCAAAATTTTCTCCCGCAGCAGCATCTTTTAAGTTCACTTCTGTTGAAGGCATTCCGTCATGTAATAGTTTAAACCAGATTTTTGCATGTTCTTTTTCATTTAATGCGGTTTCAGCAAAGATGTTGCCGAACTGCACATAGCCGTCTTTTTTTGCCTGGCTTGCATAAAAATCGTATTTTGTACGTGCCTGTGACTCCCCTGCATATGCAGCCATCAAGTTCTGTTCTGTCTTCGTTCCTTTTAAATTTGGCATTCCACATAACCTCCTGATTCTATAATAGTAATTATTATTGTTTTATTATCTCAGATATAAGTACATAAGTCAATACATACTCTGTTATTATTATGGTACAATAAGGATAAAATATTCAATTAATGGACGCATTGTATGCTTAAAGGAGGCGGCCCTATGAGAATGTATGATCTGATCTTGAAGAAGAGAGATGGGTATTCCCTTTCAAAAGAAGAAATCAGGTGGATGATAGACCACTATTTACATGGAAATATTCCGGATTATCAGATGTCGGCAATGATGATGGCAGTGTATTTCAGGGGAATGGACACACAGGAAACCTTTGAACTCACGATGGCCATGGCAGAGAGCGGCGACCGGCTGGATCTGTCCGGAGTTCCGGGTATAAAAGCAGATAAGCACAGCACCGGAGGAGTGGGGGATAAGACCTCTCTTGCGCTGGGACCGCTGGCGGCATCCTGTGGTGTTCCTGTGGCAAAAATGTCGGGAAGAGGACTGGGGCATACAGGAGGCACCATTGATAAACTGGAAAGCATTCCGGGATTTCAGACTGCGCTTACAGAAGAGAGGTTTATGGAACAGGTAGCATCCGTGGGCATAGCGATCATGGGACAGACAAAAGACCTGGCACCGGCAGATAAGCTTTTATATGCACTTCGTGACGTGACGGCTACCGTAGATCAGATCTCGCTGATCGCCAGCAGCATTATGAGCAAAAAGCTTGCAGCCGGAGCAGATGCTATACTTCTGGATGTGAAGTGCGGCAGCGGTGCTTTTATGAAAAACTTTGAGGATGCAAGGAAGCTTTCGGAGGCTATGATCCGGATCGGGAAAACTGCCGGAAAAAATATGGCAGCGGTCATATCGGATATGGATCAGCCTCTGGGGAGAGCAGTCGGCAACGCGCTGGAAGTAAAAGAGGCCATTGATACACTCAAGGGAGAAGGCCCCGAAGATTTTACGGAGCTTGTGCTGACACTTGGCTCCCGGATGCTCTGTATGGCAGAGAGAGCAGAAACGCCGCAGGAGGCACAAAAAATATTAAAACAGAAGATCACGGACGGGAGCGCGCTGCATAAATTCACAGAATTTGTCATGGCACAGGGTGGAGATCCGTCCTGGATCGAACATCCGGAAAATTTCTGCAGGGCAGATTATATAGAAGAAATCCCTTCTGTAAAAACTGGATTTGTCACTGCCTTTAATACCCAGGAGATCGGGGTCTGTTCTCTCCTGCTGGGCGGAGGAAGAGAGACGAAAGAAAGCGCGGTCGACCCGTTTGTGGGACTGGTACTCCGGAAGAAAAAAGGAGAGTCAGTAAGAAAAGGAGAAGGGCTGGCAGTCATATACGCCAATGATAAAGAAAAGCTGGCAAAAGCAAAAGAGCATTTTTTGAAAAACGTAACAATTGAGTCTGAGAGGAAGATGCCGGAGCCGCTGATCAAAGAGATACTTTCTTAAAAGAATTCATGAGAAGCTTTCTTTTTTCATATGTTAATAAAAAAACGGAGCGCTCTATGAAAAGATATATCTATATCATGTTATTCATGATGACTTTAGGCTGCTTTTGTGCCGGATGTTTAAGACAGGAGAAGCATGGCGCAAAAGAGAATGTAGACTATGCAGTCTGCAAAAAAGAAAATCTGCCGAAAGAATTAGCGGCAAGAATTAATGAACAGAAGGATAAAGTTTTTCATTTTACGTATTCTATGAAAGAGACAATGTACTATGTGATCGGATATGGGAAACAGACCGGAAGCGGATATAAGATCCGGGTGAAAAAAATGACTATGGATGAAGGCCATGTCTATATTGACACGAATCTGATCGGAGTTCCGAAGCGGCAGCAGGAAAAAGGATATTCGTATCCATATATCGTGATCAAGAGCCAGAATTATGAAAAAGACGTAGTATTTTTGTGATATGTCACAAAAACTTTAGAATTGTTTTATTGATTTTCAAGCAGTGAAACCATATAATGGAGTCTATAAATGCTTGAGAAGATCGAAGGAGGAAAAGCGTTCGTGGATAATAGACAGAAGAAACCGGATAAAAATAACAAGAATTCGATTCAGATGATTATATCGATTTTGATTACATCCATTTTAGTGGCTGTCTTGTTTAACTTTGTAGTAGGCAAATGGAAAAACGGTACAGAGACCGAGATTTCCTACGGCAAGTTTGTCAAGATGATCGAGAAAAAAGAAATTAAAAAGGTTGTGTTTGAAAGTGATGTGATCACGGTCATCCCGAAAGAATCAGAGAACCCGCTGTATAAGACTACATACAAAGTAGTCCAGCTTCCCGTACCTGATTATCAGCTGGTCAACCGGCTGGAGAAGGCAGGGATCGAAAATTACCAGGCAAAGGCAAAGGACGGATCTGAGGTCCTGATGAGTGTTCTTGTGAGCATTCTGCCTGCCATCATTATCTTTGGACTGCTGATGTTTATGATGCGCGGAAAGAGCGGCATGATGGGCGTAGGAAAATCTAACGCCAAGGTCTATGTGGAGAAAAAGACAGGTGTCACTTTTGCCGACGTTGCGGGACAGCAGGAGGCCAAGGAGTCGCTGACCGAGATGGTGGATTTCCTGCATCACCCTGACAAGTATTTAAAAATCGGTGCGAAACTGCCCAAGGGAGCACTGCTTGTGGGGCCTCCGGGTACCGGTAAAACCCTGCTTGCCAAAGCAGTGGCGGGAGAAGCAAATGTTCCGTTTTTCTCCCTGTCCGGTTCTGATTTCGTAGAGATGTTCGTCGGTGTCGGTGCGTCCAGAGTCCGTGACCTGTTCAAGCAGGCACAGTCTATGGCTCCGTGTATTATATTTATAGACGAGATCGATGCCATCGGAAAAAGTCGTGACACCGGCATCCAGGGCGGAGGAAACGATGAGCGGGAACAGACATTAAACCAGCTTTTATCAGAGATGGACGGATTTGATACTTCCAAAGGACTTGTCATTCTGGCTGCTACCAACCGCCCGGAAGTGCTGGATAAAGCGCTTCTGCGCCCGGGACGCTTTGACCGGCGCGTCATCGTAGAGCGTCCGGATCTGAAAGGAAGAATCGAGACATTAAAAGTCCATTCCAAAGATGTCAAGATGGATGAGAGCGTAGACTTTGAAGAGATCGCCCTGGCTACATCAGGGGCAGTGGGGTCGGATCTGGCCAATATGATCAACGAAGCGGCGCTGGCCGCCGTCAAGGCAGGAAGGGAGTATGTGTCTCAGTCAGACCTCTTTGAGGCTGTAGAAGTAGTCATCGCCGGAAAGGAAAAGAAAGACCGTATCCTCGGCAAAGAAGAAAAACAGATTGTTGCATACCACGAGGTGGGACATGCGCTTGTCATGGCGCTTCAGAAGGAGTCTGAGCCGGTGCAGAAGATTACCATCGTTCCAAGGACCATGGGAGCGCTCGGATATACGATGCAGAGACCGGAGGAAGAGAAGTACCTGAATAAAAAAGACGAGATGCTGGCAGACCTGGTATCTTTCTTTGGAGGCCGTGCGGCCGAAGAGATCAAGTTCCATACGGTGACAACCGGCGCGTCCAACGATATTGAACGGGCCACGGCCATCGCAAGAGCCATGGTGACACAGTACGGTATGTCAGAAGAGTTCGGCCTGATCGGTCTGGAATCCATTACCAACCGTTACCTGGACGGACGTCCTGTTATGAACTGTGCGGAATCCACCGCCGCAAAGGTAGACCAGGTGGTTATGGAAATCTTAAAAGATGCATATAAAAAGGCACTTGACCTGATCAGGGCCAATATGGACATCCTGGATGAGGCGGCACAGTTCCTGATCGAGAAAGAGACGATCACGGGAAAAGAGTTTATGGAAATTTTTAATGCCAAGAAAGAATCTTCTGAACAGGAAGAGGAAGATTTCAGCGAAGATGCTAAAAGCTCAGCGGCAGATGATGAGATGGTACAGGAACAGCCGTCAGAAGATATGGAAAATAATCCACAGGATATGTAACATTCTGGTTATCCCATGTATAGATTTGACAGGATTCGGTTATAATGATACAATAAAGTTTACAGTATACAGAAGGTGTCACGAGTTCTGTATAGATAGAATGGGGTGAAAGAATGACACAGATGGATATTCAATGCATTCGTAAGTCAATTCAGGAGCGCATTGGCAGCAAAATCAAGATCAGCTCAAATAAAGGTAGACACAAGTTTGTAACTTCACAGGGAGTCATTACGGAGACATATCCGAACATTTTTCTGGTAGAGATTGAAGACGACAGCAGTACCAAAAGTAAAACGGTCAGTTTCAGTTATCAGGATGTGATCACGAAAGATGTCAGGATGATGCTGCTGGAAGGCTGACACTGTACCGGATACAATTTTAATCTTGAAGGAATAGATTCCTTCCTGTCTGAATATATTTGTATATACAAGACAGGGAGGAATTTTTTATGGATTTTAACAAAAAGAATTTTTATGGAATCGTCGCAAAAGAACGAAAGCAGGTACAAATAACAATCGACCAGGACTGTAATGTGCCTGATACGAAGCCGGATGTGGAGAAGATGATTCAGACTAAAGGGCTGGTGATCATGCAGGAGACAGAGATGATGGTGGACCGTATCCGGATCAAAGGAGAATTCCATTTTTCAGGTCTGTACGGGACAATTGATGCCAGGACCTATTTAGAGTCTCTGGATTTTGTTCTCCCTTTTGAGGAGTATATACATATGGACGGCGCTGTGCCGACAGATTATGTGAAAGTTTCTTATGTCATTGATGACATCAACACAGTGCTGATCAATTCCAGGAAACTGAGTATAAGGATTCTTCTGACTCTGACCCTCCATGTCAACGAGGAGATTAAAGAGGAAGGCATTATCGATGTTCTGGGCGACGGAATATCTTCCCTGAAAAAGGAAGTCCAGGTGACAGACCTGATCGTCAATAAAAAGGATATTGCCAGAATGAAAGAGGAACTGGTGCTGCCGGCCAATAAATCCAACATCTATGAGATACTCTGGAGCCAGGTGGAGCTTGAGAATGTACAGGGAAAATTAAAAGACCACAGCATCGACATACAGGGTGATATGCATGTGTTTATCTTATATCTCGGAGAGGATGAACAGCTTCCGGTCCAGTATGCAAGATGGGAGATCCCGCTGCATACAGAGCTGGAGTGTTATGAATGTGCACCGGGAATGATCGGCAAGATCCACATTTCCCTTGGAAACCATCAGCTGGAGATTCGTCCGGACGTGGACGGAGAAGAGAGAGTGGTATCGGTTGACGCAACTCTAGAGTGTGATATTAAAGTCTACGAAGATCAGGTGCTGTCTTATGTGGGAGACTGCTATACAATGAAAAAAACACTGGTGCCGGAATACAAAGACTTTGCATTTGAATCTCTGATTGGAAAAAATCAGGCTACGATGAAGATGGCGAAGCGTTTTTCCATCGAGCAGGAGCCGGGAAAACTTTTGCAGGTGCTTTCTGTGAAAGGAAGCTGCAATATAGACGATGTGGAAGTCAAAGAGCAGGGGCTCCAGGTGGAGGGTGTCCTGATGGCAGATGTTCTGTTTTTGTCCAGTGAGGACCAGAACCCGGTGATGAGCAGTTCCTACATGGAACCGTTCTCTTACTTTATTGAGGCTAAGGGTCTGATGAAAGAGGACGATTATCAGCTGGATGTTATGCTGGATCATATCAGCGCCACACCGACGGAAGGGGATGAGATCGAGATTAAAGCAAATGTGATATTTGACTTCATCTCTTTCCACAAAAAAGCAGAAAAGATCATGACAAATGTTGCTGAGCAGCCTTTGGATTATGAAGAACTGCAGAAGATCCCGGGAATCGTCGGATATATCGTGAAGGACGGAGATACTCTGTGGTCCATAGCAAAACGTTATTTTACTACCGTTGACGATATCCGCGATCAAAATGAGGGTATTGAGGAAGTAAAGCCGGGTGATAAACTGTTAATTGTCAAAGAAATTGGATGGAATTGATAAATAGGATTGCATTTTTATAGGAACAATACTATAATGTTCTGTATACAATACTAAGTTTCAGCGGTAGGAGACAGTGAGGAGTACAGATGAAAAAGGTAGTTCTGAAAGCTTATGGAAAAGTAAATTTAGGGCTGGATGTAGTAAGGCGGAGAGATGACGGGTATCATGAAGTAAGGATGATCATGCAGACGGTGGGTCTTTTTGACCGGCTGGAGCTTAAAAAGACTTCCGGTGATTCCGTTACACTTTCCGCCAATCTTAGATTTCTTCCGGTCAATGAACAGAATCTTGTCTGTCAGGCCATTGCAGCCGTAAAGAAAAAGTATTCAATCAAAAGCGGCGTGGAAGCGTATCTGGAAAAGCGTATCCCTATCGCCGCAGGCATGGCGGGCGGAAGCTCTGACTGTGCCGCAGCACTGAGAGGAATGAACCGGCTGTTTGAACTTGGACTTAAGAAAGAGGAACTGTGTGAGATCGGAGCCGGGCTGGGAGCGGATGTGCCTTATTGTGTCATAGGAGGAACCGCACTGGCAGAAGGGATTGGAGAAAAGCTTACAAAGCTGCCTCCTGTGCCGGACTGCCATATACTGATCGCCAAGCCTGGGGTCAGTGTGTCCACGAAAACTGTGTATGAGAATCTGGACGTGCCGGGCCTTTTATCACACCCGGATATTACAGGAATGATATCTGCCATTGAAAATCAGGATTTGAAGGGGATCACGGGGAGGATGGAAAATGTTCTGGAGACAGTCACCATACCAAGATACCCTGTGATCCATGAGATCAAAGAGTTCCTGCTGAAACAGGGCGCCGAGAGTGCACTCATGAGCGGGAGCGGACCGACGGTATTTGGAATATTTGCTTCAGAGGAAAAGGCGCAGAGAGCCCTTTCCAATCTAAGATCTTTTGAAGATGTGAAGCAGGCCTATGTGGTAGCGCCGGTCAATAGAGAATCATAATTGGAGGGAACGAAAGATGAGCAGTGATAAATTAAAAGTGAACGTCAATGAATATCTGCCGCTGAGGGATGTGGTGTTTAATACACTCAGACAGGCAATCATTACCGGAGAGTTTGTACCCGGAGAGCGTTTGATGGAGATTGCCCTGGCAAACCGTCTCGGAGTCAGCCGTACCCCGGTCAGGGAAGCCATAAGGAAGCTGGAGCTTGAGGGTCTGGTCGTCATGATTCCGAGAAAGGGCGCGGAAGTAGCCCGCATCACGGAAAAAGATTTAAGAGATGTCCTGGAAGTGAGAAGCTCTCTCGAAGAACTGGCGGCAGGACTTGCCACGGAGCGCCTGGATGATGGTTCCAGAGAGAAGATTCAGGAAGCCCTGGACAATTTCCGTGAGGCGATCCAGACGGATGATAATCCTAAGATCGCAGACTGTGATGTGGAATTTCATGATGCCGTCTTTGAGGCGACTCAAAATAAGCGGCTGATCCAGATCATCAATAATCTGAGAGAACAGATTTACCGCTACCGTCTGGAATATGTCAAGGATACGGCATATCATGCGGTTCTTCTCAAAGAACACGAGGAACTGGTGGAAGCCATGTTCGCAGGCAACAAAGAGAGAGCGAAAGAGATCATGAAACGTCATATCGACAATCAGGAAGAGACGGTAATCAAAAAGATCCAGGAAGAAGAAAAATAGGTCCGTGGACTTTCAGACAGAACTCTGTGCGTGCGCATAGAGTTCTTTTTTTTGCTCATACTACTTTCAAAGGTGGTGTGAAAAAATGGATCGATTTCATGATAAAAATCACAAAATGAAAGGTAAAATATCAAAGGATCTGGAGCAGAATATTGCATATCTCGAAGCGGTATTTTCAGACTGCAATGATATTGTAAAAAAGAAGTTTTACGTTGGGAAGAAAAAAAACACAGGAATGTATGTGATCTACACGGACGGTCTTGCCAAAGCTGACATGATCCAGGAAAATGTATTGGAACCTCTCCTCACAGACCCTCTTCACCCTCTGAAAGAGTCTGTGACCTCCTGGGTCATTGAGAGTGCAGACCGGAAGATGGTCACGACCATGGATGAAGTTGTCACGGCCGTTTTATCAGGAGATACGGTACTGTTTTTTGACGGGCTTGATCAGGGAATTTTTATATCCAGCAAGTTTTTCCCTACCAGAGGAGTGCAGGAAGCTGACAGGGAAGTAGCCATGATCGGTCCGAAGGACAGTTTTAATGAAAGCCTCAGGACCAACACGGCTCTGATCCGAAGGCGGGTCAGGGATACGAGAATGAAGGTTGTCCAGCTCAGGATCGGAACAAGGAGCAAAACAGATGTAGCGCTTATGTATATTGAAGATCTGGCCAAAGATGAGGTAGTAAAAGAAATAAAAAAACAGTTGGATGAACTGAATATTGACGGAATTTTTGACAGCGGAATGCTGGAACAGCTCATGGAGCAGGACAGCAAATCTCCGTTTCCCCAGTATCAGCTGACTCAGAGACCGGACAAAGCGGCAAGCGGACTCATGGAGGGAAGAATTGTGCTCGTGGTGGATAATTCTCCGGAGGTCATTGTGCTGCCGGTGACACTGAACATTTTCTTTCAGGCCAGTGATGATTACTATAACCGGTGGGAAGTTGCCACATTTGCCAGAATCCTTCGATACATTTCTTCTTTTATTGCCATTGGGCTGCCGGGATTTTATATTGCCATTGCAAATTATCATCCCGAGATTCTTCCCACACCATTTATGCTGTCCATTGTGTCAGCCAGGGAGGGAGTGCCTTTCCCTGTGGTTGTGGAAGTACTGCTTTTGGAACTTGCGTTTGAACTTTTAAGGGAAGCGGGTATCCGCCTGCCTGGACAGCTGGGCGGCACCATAGGAATTGTAGGAGGTCTGATCGTAGGACAGGCGGCGGTTGACGCTAATATTGTCAGCACAATCGTGGTAATTGTTGTAGCCTTTACAGCCATCGCGTCGTTTTCTATACCAAATGAGAGCTTTTCAGGGGTGTTCCGGCTATTGAGATTTTCTATTATGCTTGTCTGTGCGATATGGGGGCTTTATGGATTCTTTCTCGGATTCCTTGCGATTGCGATCCATTTAATGAAGCTTCAGAGCTATGGGATCCCGTATCTGTTTCCGACCGTATCAGCCACGGTGGAAGAGACGGACCCCTGGGAGGACTATATGGTGCGGATGCCTATCAGGCGTATGATCTTCAGGCCATGGTTTACGAAGGACGGGGCGAAAAAACGTCAGGGAAGGAGGAAACATCATGTGGACGGCGAATCTTGAAATTTCTAAAAAGCAGGGAAGCAGGATCTTTCTTCTGGAAACCTTCTGCGGAGTGGGCATGTTCCTTCCCCAGGCAGCTGCCCTGAAATCTGGTGAAACAGGGCTTTATACGGTACTCCTTGGAGCCATTGCCGCAGTCTGCTATCCATGGCTTGTACAAAAAGCAGAAGGCAGTCTGACTATGGAAGAAGTATTAAAAAAACACCGGGTGATTTCCTTTCTCTATTATGTGAGATTTTTTATAAACGCTGCATTTTTTTATGCATACATGCTGCTCTTGGCCAGAGTGTTCCTGCTTCCGTATATGAATATTTACTGGATCGGGCTGCCGGTTATTTTTCTGGCTTTCCGGATGAACGGAGAGGGGCTGGACGACAGGGCAAGAGTCATGGAAGGGCTGTTCTGGTTTATTCTGATCCCATTTATTTTTATCCTTCTTCTCAGCATGACGGAGTTTTCTGTGAAACCCTTTCTGATCCGGCAGTTTGAACCGAAGAACCTGGCGGTGGGCGGATTGTATGTGCTCGCACTGTTTCATCCTATGGAACTGGTGTGGTTTTATCAGGGGCATATGAAGGAAAAGGGAATGAATAAAAAGACACTGCTCGGAATCATAATTTTATCGGCGGGAGTGTTTGCCGCCACGGCGGGAAGCCTGGGGCTTCAGATGATCAGGAGGGACCCGTTTCCGGTGATCTCCATGGCACAGAATGTAGCAATGCCAGGGGGGATCATGGCAAGGCTGGACATTTTTCTGATCGCATTCTGGATTGTTGGAGTTTTTTGTGTGCTGAGCGGATACCTGTTCTATGGAAACTGGAGTTTTGAAAACACATTTGCGGGAAAAAAGAAATGGGGCAGATGGATTTCCTACGGCGGACTGTTTTTAATCACCGGATTTCTGATCCCCATGGTCCGTCTTTGGGAAAATTATATTTCTGTGTTCCTTTTTGCTAATCTATTGCTGGGAATTTTAATTCCGGCAGTTTTGTTTTGGCTGGAACGGAGAGGAGGCACTCATGAAAAAGATCATCATTAGCCTTTTGATGGCCGCAGTCACTGCAGCGGCACTTACGGGCTGCAAAGAAGCCGGGGACATCGAGGACAGCAGTTATGTTTTGGCAATGGGCATTGAAAAGACAGAGAACGGGTATCTGATCGATTATTCCTGTGCAGATTTTTCCAAGGCTCAGGACAATCAGGGAACGAAAGTGCCGTCCAAGTCTGTGGTTTACTCAGGCAGGTCTTTTAATGAGACAAATCAAAGTTTTGAGCAAACTCAGCCGAAAAAATTAAACTTCGGGCATTTAAAGGTGATCGTATTTACCAACGGACAGATTGATGATACTATGATAGAGGAGCTTTTAGATCATTCAGAAATCGCAAAATCCGTGCTGATTCTTAAAAGTAAAAAACAGTTAAAAGAGCTTTTTTCGATCGAGAAAGATCTGCCTGTCTCATTTGGTGAATACATGGTCAAAGGCATTGAAAGTTCCCCAAAAGTGAAAAAGCCCAAGGATCTGAGCCTTGGCAGGATTTACGGCAGAAAGTGACAGAAATCAGTCTTGACTTGGATCGGATGAGATGGTAAGATGGATACATTCACACAAGATATAGTAGAATAATAGATCATATTAAACAATATATAGTAATTTGATTAAGAAAATAGCGAAGAGTCCCCTGCCTGCGGTGTCTCCTGCTTTCAGCGGGATATGCCGCAGGCAGGACGATGCTCTGGGAACAGTCAGGGAGGAGAGAGTATGATACGGGTAGTAAAGAAAGATGGAACAAAAGAAGATTTTAATATTCAGAAGGTGGTGACGGCAGTAAATAAATCCGCCTACCGTGCCCTTGTGAAATTTACGGAAGATGAGCTTGATGAGATCTGCCGGTTTGTCAATGGGAGAGTGGACGAGCTTAATAAGTCAGAAGTACATATTACGGAGATGCACAATGTAGTGGAAGGGGCTCTGGAGAGGGTAAATCCCGGCGTGGCCAAAAGCTACCGGGACTACCGGAACTATAAACAGGATTTTGTGGAAATGCTGGATGATGTGTATAAGAAAAGCCAGTCCATCATGTACATAGGAGACAAAGAGAACAGCAATACAGACAGTGCCCTTGTGTCTACAAAGCGGAGCCTGATCTTTAATGAGCTGAACAAGTCTCTGTATCAGAAGTTCTTTTTAACGACCGAAGAGATCCAGGCCTGCCGGGACGGTTATATTTATATCCATGATATGTCGGCCAGAAGAGATACGATGAACTGCTGTCTGTTCGATGTGGAGGCCGTGTTAAAAGGCGGATTTGAGATGGGGAATCTCTGGTACAATGAACCAAAGACGCTGGATGTAGCCTTTGACGTCATAGGAGATATCGTACTGAGCGCTGCGAGCCAGCAGTACGGCGGGTTTACGGTGCCAAATATTGAACTGATTCTGGAACCTTATGCGGAGAAGTCTTATGAAAAAGGCATTGAAAAGTATGAAGCCCTCGGCCTTTCCAGAGAGCGGGCGGAAGCTGAGTCATTGAAAGATGTCCAGAAAGAGTTCTGTCAGGGATTCCAGGGGCTTGAATATAAGTTTAACAGTGTTTCTTCCAGCCGCGGAGACTATCCTTTTATCACAGTGACCGCGGGAACCGGCACAGGCCGGTTTGCAAAGATGGCAGCGATCACGATGCTGGATGTCAGGAGGAGAGGACAGGGAAAAGAAGGACATAAGAAACCGGTGCTGTTTCCAAAGATCGTATTTCTTTATGATGAAAATCTTCATGGACCGGGCGGAGAACTGGAGGATGTGTTTGAAGCTGGAATCCGCTGTTCCAGCAAGACGATGTATCCTGACTGGCTGAGCCTCACAGGGGATGGATATGTCCCTGACATGTATAAAAGATATGGAAAGATCGTAAGCCCGATGGGCTGCCGTGCCTTTTTATCCCCCTGGTATGAAAAGGGAGGGGCAGAGCCTCTGGACGAGCAGGACGAGCCGGTCTTTGTGGGCCGCTTTAACATCGGGGCGGTAAGTCTGCATCTGCCGATGATCTATGCAAAGGCAAAACAGGAAAGCCGTGACTTCTATGAAGTGCTGGACTATTACCTGAATCTGATCAGAGAGCTTCACAGAAGGACCTACGATTATTTGGGTGAGATGAAAGCATCCACAAATCCTTTGGCATACTGTGAGGGAGGTTTTCTGGGAGGGCATTTGGGCCTTCACGACAAGATCAAGCCTTTGCTTGCGTCTGCCACAGCTTCTTTCGGCATCACGGCGCTCAATGAACTTCAGCAGCTGCACAACAAAAAGTCCATTGCCCAGGACGGCGCATTTGCATTGGAGGTCCTTGAATATATTAACAGCCAGGTAACGAAGTTTAAGAAAGAAGACGGACATTTGTATGCGATTTATGGAACACCGGCAGAAAACCTCTGCGGACTTCAGGTGAAACAGTTCAGAAAGAAGTACGGTGTGATCGAGAATGTCTCTGACCGGGAATATGTGAGCAATTCTTTCCACTGCCATGTTTCTGAAGACCTGACACCGATCGAGAAACAGAACTTAGAAGGACGTTTCTGGGAAAAATGCAACGGCGGAAAGATCCAGTATGTGAAGTATCCGATCAGCTACAATAAAGACGCTATACGGACACTGGTAAGGCGTGCCATGGACCTTGGCTACTATGAAGGGGTGAATTTATCCCTGTCATACTGTGACGACTGCGGGCATGAGGAGCTGGAGATGGACGTGTGTCCGGTCTGCGGAAGCAGCAATCTGACGAAGATCGACCGAATGAACGGCTATCTGTCTTATTCCAGAGTCAAGGGAGACACGAGACTCAATGACGCAAAGATGGCGGAGATTGCCGACCGCAAGTCGATGTAGAAAGGATTGATATTATGGTTTATATTGGTGCAGTACTTTGTATTGTTGGTTTGGGAATTTTAATTCAGCCTGTAGTAAAACAATTTTTGAAGATACGCCGGTATTCTGCGAAAGTGCATGCAGTTTGCACCGGACAGAAACCATATATCAATTATCTGAACTTAAAAATGAAAAATCCTGTTTTTACTTATACATATAAAGGCGTTGAGTACAGTTCGGTTCTCAGGCTGTATAAATACAGGGAAAAAGAAGAATATGCAGAAGGCCGGGAGACCGAAGTACTCCTGGACCCTTCAGATCCAAAGGAGATTTTTATACCGCAGCCATTTGTGTCTTTACTTGGGACAGAGCGTCTTCTGCCGTTTCTTGTCTTTGCAGCGGCGGGACTGTGGATGATATTAGCGTAGAGGTGGGAAGTATGAGGTATCACAACATTACAAAGGACGATATGCTGAATGGGGACGGATTAAGAGTTGTCTTATGGCTGTCAGGATGTACCCATCAGTGCAGAAACTGCCACAATCCGGTTACCTGGGATATCCATGGCGGACTGGAGTTTGACAG
The DNA here is from genome assembly GCF_000432215.1 of Anaerostipes sp. CAG:276. Classification (NCBI taxonomy): domain Bacteria; kingdom Bacillati; phylum Bacillota; class Clostridia; order Lachnospirales; family Lachnospiraceae; genus Anaerostipes; species Anaerostipes sp. CAG:276. The sequence continues at coordinate 102,157 of NZ_FR889195.1, read as the reverse complement.
GGAAGCAAAAGAAGAACTGTTTAAGGAGCTCGGCAAAAATTATATCAGTGGTCTGACGTTAAGCGGAGGAGACCCTCTGCACCCTGAGAACCGGGAGCCGGTGGGACAGCTGGTAAAAGAGGTCAGAGAAAAGTTTCCGGAAAAGACCATATGGATGTATACCGGTTTTCTGTGGGATGAAGTCTGTACTCTGGATGCCGTAAAAAATACCGATGTTCTGGTAGACGGTCGTTTTGAGGAGGATTTAAAGGACACCGCTCTCAAATGGAGAGGCAGTTCCAACCAGCAGGTGATCGATGTGAAAAGGTCGCTGGATCAGATGAAAAAAGTACTGTACATAAGATAAAACAAGGCTTGACGGCCTGCCTCTTCCGTGATACAATGTGTAAGCTAGACTTTAGCGTTGGAAGAGGTCTTTTTTTTATGCCTTATTTTAAAAACAATGGAGGTGGAAGTTGTGCGCACAAAAATCACATTAGAATGTACAGAATGTAAGCAGCGTAATTACGATATGATGAAGGATAAGAAAACACATCCGGAACGTATGGAAACAAAAAAATACTGCAAGTTCTGTAAAAGACACACATTACACAAAGAAACTAAGTAATGCACGTTTATTTAAGGAAGTGAGAACATGAAGAATACCAGCAAATCAAGCAAAACCAGCTGGTTCAAAGAATTGAAATCAGAATTCGGAAGAATCATCTGGCCTTCTAAAGAACGCATTGCCAAAGAAACGGGCGTTGTGGTCGTGTGTGCTATTATCATTGGTATTATTATTGCTGTTCTGGATTTGGGACTTCAATATGGAATCAAGATGTTAGTAGGGTAAAGGTAAGGAGAGCATATGACAGAAACAAATTGGTATGTAGTTCATACCTATTCCGGATATGAGAATAAAGTAAAAGCAAATATCGAAAAGACGATCGAGAACCGCAAGCTTCAAGATCAGATTTTAGAAGTCCGGGTACCGCTTCAGGATGTAACGGAACTGAAGAATGGTGTAAAAAAACAGGTTTCCAAGAAGATGTTCCCAGGATACGTGCTGATCCACATGGTGATGAACGACGACACATGGTATGTTGTCAGAAACACCAGAGGTGTGACAGGATTCGTAGGCCCTGGTTCCAAACCGGTCCCATTGACACCGGCTGAGATGAAGCCATTGGGAATCAGCGTGGGCGGTACAAATGAAGAAACGCCTAAGAAGGAAAAAATTGATATTGATGTTGAAGTAGGTGATATCATTGTTGTTACTTCCGGTGCTTGGGAAGGTACGACAAGTGCAGTTACCGTAGTAAATGAGCACAAACAGACAGTGACCATCGAGGTGGAGATGTTTGGACGTGCCACATCAGTAGAAATTGATTTCTTAGATATCAAAAAAGCAGAGTAAATGACAAAACCTCTGCACGTAACAAGGTGGGAGGGATATCTCCCGTAATTACCACAATCATCAGGAGGTTAACGATTATGGCAAAGAAAGTAGAAGGATATATTAAACTTCAGATTCCGGCAGGAAAGGCAACACCAGCACCGCCGGTAGGACCTGCACTTGGTCAGCACGGTGTAAATATCGTACAGTTTACAAAGGAATTTAATGCAAAGACTGCAGATCAGGGAGACCTGCTCATTCCTGTTGTAATCACAGTATACCAGGACAGAAGTTTCAGCTTTGTGACAAAGACTCCTCCGGCAGCAGTTTTATTAAAGAAAGCCTGCAAGATCCAGTCAGGATCCGGAGAGCCGAACAGAAAGAAAGTCGCAACAGTATCCAAAGCAGATTTACAGCAGATTGCTGAGACAAAGATGAAAGACTTAAACGCTGCATCAATCGAAGCTGCAATGAGCATGATTGCAGGAACAGCAAGAAGCATGGGAATCGAAGTGGAGGAATAGAGCACTTAGCGAGTGGGAGTGGAACGAGCACGAGGTTAGTGCGAATTCCGTTCGAAGGAACTTAATGAGCGGGAGCCGACAGGCGAACTGCGAATTTAGTGAATCGAACTTCCTTAGCTCGATTTGAATTTAGTGTGAAAGCCGTTACCGAGACTCAGTGAAGGCGAGTCGAAGACGAAGCCTGAACGCTTAGTCGAGTGTAACTTCCTTAAATTTAGAAAGTGGGAGGGTTGCTCCCGATATGACCACAGGAGGTATTTTTAGAATGAAAAAAGGTAAAAGATATGCAGAGGCTGCCAAATTAGTTGACAGAACGAAACTGTACGATGTACAGGAAGCAGTATCTGTAGTAAAAAAAGCAGCGAATGCTAAATTTGATGAGACGATCGAAGCACATCTCCGTCTCGGAGTAGACGGCCGTCAGGCAGATCAGCAGATCCGTGGAGCAGTTGTACTGCCTCATGGAACCGGTAAAAAAGTTCGTGTTCTTGTATTTGCGAAAGATGCAAAAGCAGAAGAAGCAAAGGCAGCAGGAGCAGAGTATGTCGGAGCAGAAGAACTGATCCCTAAGATTCAGAAAGAAAACTGGTTTGACTTTGACGTAGTAGTTGCAACACCGGACATGATGGGTATCGTGGGACGTTTAGGACGTGACTTAGGACCAAAAGGCTTAATGCCGAACCCGAAAGCCGGTACTGTGACAATGGACGTTACAAAAGCGATCGAAGACATCAAAGCAGGTAAGATCGAATACAGACTGGACAAGAACAACATCATCCACGTGCCAGTCGGAAAAGCTTCTTTTACAGAAGAACAGTTAGCGGACAACTTCCAGACGTTAATAGATGCTATTATCAAAGCAAAACCGTCAGCAGCAAAAGGTCAGTACTTTAAGAATGTGACAATCACTTCTACAATGGGACCTGGAGTTAAAATTGACACAGGCAAGTTTGCTTAAATAAAATAGTTAAAGTTATGACAAACCCCTCTATCTTTTTAGAGGGGTTTTTGAATGCAGTAAATTGTGTGCCATGCGTGCAAAAAGAGAGGAAAATATGAAGGATTTAACGGTAGGGAAACCATTTGAAGTCATCGGAAAATTTGCGCTCCCTATGATTCTCAGTATGATATTTCAGCAGGTGTACAGTGTTGTGGACAGCATTGTGGCCGGCCGGTTCATTGGAGTCAGTGCACTGGGAGCAGTAGGTGCGTCCCAGCCTATTACAGTTATTTTTATTGCCATAGCCGTTGGGACCGGCATGGGAATTAATGTTGTGATATCGGGCTTTTTCGGAGCAAAAAAATATAAGAGAGTAAAAAGCTGTATTTCCACGGCGGTGATCACGATCGTAATTATGAGTGCTGTCCTGACTTTCTTAGGGCTGCTGGGCTGCCGGTGGATGATGGGAGCCATGTCCACTCCGGGGGATATATTTGAGGATTCTGCGCTGTATCTCAGGATTTATATTATGGGAATTATTTTCCTGATGCTTTATAACGGTGCGAACGCTATTTTCACAGCGCTGGGAGATTCTATAACTCCGCTGATATTTTTGATCTTTTCATCGGTCCTGAACATCATTCTGGATGTACTGTTTGTCACTGCCTTTTCCATGGGTGTCGCAGGGGTTGCCTGGGCTACCTTTATAGCCCAGGGCATTGCCTCTGTTCTGGCGGTGGTCACGGTATTTAAAAAGAATTCCAAAATACAGGCCGGAAATTATCGGAGATTCAGTCCTCTTCTTCTGAAAAAAATGACATGGATCGCGGTTCCGAGTATTATGCAGCAGTCTTTTGTATCGGTGGGACAGCTCTTTGTACAGGGACGCATCAACAGCTTTGGGTCTGTGGTCGTGGCAGGATATTCGGGAGGATTTAAAATACAGATTTTTATCCTTTCGGTGCTTGGAACTGTCGGCAATGCAGTTTCAAGCTTTACGGCCCAGAATGCGGGCGCGGGAAAATGGGAGAGAACAAAGGAAGGCACCAATGCCGGGATTAAAATGATTGTGGCTATGGCCGCCGGCT